>NZ_CP101717.1:2207926-2523344 GCF_030643825.1 Salinispirillum sp. LH 10-3-1 | reverse complement strand
AGAGTCTTGGCGTGGCCGTGGTACGTCCCCGTGGAGCAACGACGATTATGGCTACGGTTGGTTCATCACCGAACTGGCGGGTGAGCGTGTTTACTATGGGCGTGGTTACGGAGGCCAGTTATTGTATGTAATTCCCAGCATGCAAATGACGGTGGTGATCACTTCTGATCCTAATCCACCGTCCCCGGGCGGGCGCTACGTGCGCGAACTGCATCGGTTCGTCGGTCAGGCGCTGATCTCCGCCGCGCAACTGGCTGCGGCTTCCTAATCCACGGGCGTTAAGCGTAGCAGTCGCCCAATGGCGCTGTCGGTTAAAACATAGAGTGCGCCATCGGGGCCGGTACGCACGTCGCGCAAGCGTTCGTCCAATTCTGTGAGCAATTTTTCTTCGGTGCGCACTTGGTCGTTTACCAAGCGCACTCGATGCAGTGCTTTGCCTGCCAGGGCAGTAATAAACAGATCGCCGCGCCACTGGGGAAAGAGATCTCCGTCATAGAGCGTCATGCCGGATGGTGCGATAGAGGGCGTCCAAGTCATGATGGGCATAGTCATACCCGGTCGTGAACGAAAAGGGGTTATCTGTGCGCCCGTATAATCAACACCGTGCGATGTGATCGGCCAGCCATAGTTGTTGCCAGCGGTGATGATGTTCAATTCATCGCCGCCGCGCGGGCCATGTTCGTGGCTGATCAAGCGTTGGCGAACGGGGTCATAGACAATCCCTTGCGGGTTGCGGTGGCCTAGAGAATAGATTTCCGGTGCTGTATCCAAGTCGTTTAAAAATGGGTTGTCGTCAGGTACTGAACCGTCTTGGTGCAGGCGGATCAGCTTGCCGAGGTGGCTGGCACGGTTCTGTGCTTGCTCGCGGTAGTCGAAGCCGTCACCGGTGGTCAGTACAAAGGTGTCATCGGGCAGGAAGGCCAAGCGACCACCATAATGTGCTGCGCCTGATTTCGCAGGCTGAGTGCGGAAAATTTCAGTCAGATCCGATAAGCTGTTTTGCTCAAAGATAGCACTGCTCAAGCACAAGCTGTTGGCGCTTGCAGTGCCGCAGGCATAGCTAAGAAATAGGCGGCGGCTGGTGCCAAAATCTGGGGCTAATACGACATCTTTCAGGCCGGCTTGACCACTGACAAAAATATCATTGGGTAAACCGGTCACGATCTGATCTACCAAGATGCCGTCGGCATTCACGATACGCAGTTGCCCAACGCGCTCGGTCACTAACATGCGACCGTCAGGCAAAAATGCCATCGACCATGGAAACTGGAAGCCTGACGTCAGAGTTTCGGTTCGAAAGTCGCCGCTGTTGTGACTTTGCGCGCCGGCCAGTGCTGTAGCTCCTGCCACCATGACGAGGAGGGTTTGGCGAGTAAATCGGGCAAAAAACCTGTGCATTATCGAAACCTCATTCCAATGTCGCTGTCCCAGCCACGTTGCTTGCGTTTGGTTAGCCGAGCATAAAGATAACCGCCCAGGGCTCCCGAGGCGCTCATTGCTGCCAAGCCTTCTAGTGTTCGGGTTGCGGCAATTAAGGTGGGCATGGGTAGCAGGCTATTGATGATCATAAACGCGGCGTAAAGTGCTGCAACGCCAGCAAGCGCATAAATGATTGCGCGTAGTGGTGTTAAAATGCTCGACAGTGCACCGGCGACCGGGAAGGCACAGAGAAAGCCAACCAGCACGAGGATGGCGAACACCGGGGTGAATCCCAAGAGGTCGTGCAGTGTCGAGTCCAGGCGCAGAGACCAAGGAATATCAACCCCTAAGCTTTCTAGCGCCGCTAAATTAAATTGTGTTTGAATCACGGCACCTATTGCCGCTGTAACGGCTACCGACAGCAAAAAACTCAGTAGCATTCGAACTAATCCCACTTTAGCCATAACCTTTGGTCCTTTGCGCATTGTTGGGCGCTTAAACGGGGCTGATTAAGGTCAATCAGGTGTCAAGATAGCACGGCTCTGCCTTATGAAACAGTAGGCAAGTTTGTGGCCCTATGGCTGCCTGATCTGCTGCACCACGCAAGAACAAAAAAGCCCGCACGGTGTTTGCACACGGCGGGCTTCTCAGGTTCATGATGGTTAGCTTAGAGAGTGGGCAATCTTTTGCACACTGTCTTTCGCGTCACCAAATAACATACGCGTATTCTCTTTATAGAACAACGGGTTCTGTACCCCAGCATAGCCGGTTGCCATGCTGCGCTTGAGTACCACGCACTGACGCGCTTTCCAAACTTCCAATACTGGCATGCCAGCAATAGGGCTGTTGGGTTTTTCGATGGCGTCTGGGTTGACGATATCGTTCGCGCCAATCACCAGTACGACATCGGTGGTGGCGAAATCTTCATTGATCTCGTCCATTTCCATCACGATGTCGTAAGGCACATTGGCTTCTGCCAGCAACACGTTCATATGGCCAGGCAGGCGACCGGCGACCGGGTGAATAGCGAAGCGAACGTTCTTGCCCTTCTTGCGCAGGACATCGGTCAGATCACTGACGGCGGTCTGTGCTGTCGCCACCGCCATACCAAAGCCAGGCACAATGATCACGCTGTCGGCGTTGTCGAGCGCCTCGGCCAGATCTTCCGCTGAGGTAGCAACCACATCGCCGTGGTCTTCATCGCCACCGGCAGTAGAGGAGTCTGTACCGAATCCTCCCATGATGACGCTGATGAACGAACGGTTCATACCTTTACACATGATATAAGACAGAATAGCCCCGCTCGAACCGACCAAAGCGCCCACGACGATCAGCAGGTCGTTCGACAGCATAAAGCCGGTCGCTGCTGCCGCCCAGCCTGAGTAGCTGTTCAGCATAGAGACGACCACGGGCATGTCTGCCCCGCCGATGGCCGCGATTAGGTGAATGCCCAGCAACAGAGCAATAACCGTCATCACGAAGATCAGCGCGGCGCTTTGCGGGTTCGGCTGTTCTGGCACCACAAGTACGAGAATGACAACGGTAATGATCAAGGCCACCAAATTCAGCCAGTGGCGGGCCGGTAAGGTCAGCGGTTTGCCGGAGATAAAGCCTTGCAGCTTGCCGAAAGCCATCAGAGAGCCGGTCAGTGTGATTGCCCCGATGAAAATACCGAGATAGATCTCCGTGTTGTGGATGATCATGTCGGCACCGGTGTAGTTAAACGCCGGGTCCAGGTAGCTGTTCCAGCCGATGAGCACGGCGGCCAAGCCGACGAAGCTGTGCAGCATGGCGACCAACTGCGGCATGGCGGTCATTTCGACCCGGCGCGCCAAGGCCAAGCCAATGATGGCGCCAATGATCATCACGGTTGCAATGATGCCGTACGCCTGCACCGAGGCGCTCATCACCGTTGCAATGATCGCAATGATCATGCCAGTGATGCCATACCAGACACCGCGTTTAGCGGTTTCTTGTGAACTCAAGCCACCGAGGCTGAGAATGAACATAACGGCGGAAAAAAGGTACGCCATTGAGATAGTGCCTATCATGAATCGCTCTCCTTATTTCCGGAACATTTTCAGCATACGGTGTGTGACGTAAAAGCCACCCGCAATGTTGATACTGGTAACAAACACGGCAATGGTTGCCATGATCGGCACGACGATGCTGCCCTCAACCGAGACTTGCAACAGCGCACCGACGATCACAATACTACTGATGGCGTTGGTCACACTCATCAGTGGTGTGTGCAGGCTGTGTTTGACGTTCCAGATCACCTGCCAACCAACAAAGATTGCCAGAATGAAGATGAAGAAGTGACCCACAAAATCGGCCGGGGCGACGGAGCCTAAACCGAGCAGCAGTGCCCCGGCAATGGCCCAGTAGATGGAAATGGTTCGGCCGGACATTGGCGTCTTCTCTTTCTTCGCCACCACGGGCTCTGCAGTAGCAGCGGGCTTCGCACCGCCGTCTTGACCACCTTTTGGCGGCGGTGGTGGCCAGGTGATTTCACCCGCGTGCACGACCGTCGCGCCGCGCTGAACCTCGTCTTCCATGTTCAGCGCGATCTCACCATTTTTCTCGGGCGTGAGATCCGCCAGTAAGTGGACGAGGTTCGTGGAATACAGTTGCGATGACTGCGCAGCCAAACGGCTCGGAAGATTGCTGTAACCAATAATGGTGACACCGTGCTTCACCACCACTTCATCCGGGGTGGTCAGTTCACAGTTGCCGCCGTTAGCGGAAGCCAAATCGACGATGACGCTACCGTCTTTCATCGATTCAACCATGTCTTTCAAGATCAATTTCGGTGCAGGCTTTCCGGGAATCAACGCCGTGGTGATGATGATGTCGACTTCTTTTGCTTGGGCCCGGAATAGAGCCATCTCCGCTTCGATAAACTCTTTGCTCATCTCTTTAGCGTAACCACCAGCGCCGGTTCCGTCTTCATTGAAGTCCAGTTCCAGAAACTCGGCCCCCATACTTTCGACTTGGTCTTTCACTGCGGGGCGCGTATCAAAGGCACGCACAATGGCACCCATAGACTTGGCCGCACCGATGGCGGCAAGCCCGGCAACGCCTGCGCCTATCACCATGACCTTGGCGGGTGGTACTTTACCGGCGGCGGTGATCTGGCCAGTAAAAAAACGACCAAAGACGTTAGCGGCCTCGACCACGGCGCGATAGCCTGCGATGTTGGCCATGGAACTCAATGCATCCATTTTTTGTGCCCGCGAAATGCGCGGCACCGCGTCGATGGCTAAGGCTGTCACACCTTGGTCAGCAAAGCGCTGTAATGTATCTGGATTTAATGCGGGCTGTAGAAAACTGACGAAGTAACTGCCTTTCTTCAGCAGAGCTGCTTCGTCGCCGTTCTTGAGGTCTGTCCGGACTTGCGGGCCATTGACCTTTAACAGGATATCGGCCCGTGAATAGACCTTCGCTGGTGTAACGATTTCCGCGCCGGCGGCTTCATAAGCTGCATCGGTGAAGTTGGCGGCGGCGCCAGCGTTGCGTTCAATGACCACAGAGTAGCCAAGCTTGATCAGTTTTGACACCGAGTCAGGTGTTGCTGCCACCCGATTCTCTTGCTTGCTGGTTTCCCTGGGGATGGCAATGGTTAAAGACATGCTTTGTTGCTCCCATGTTTATGTTATTGGAGGCTGCTGAACCTCCACAGACACTGTCCCTCGGGCCAAAAATGGCGCCTGCGCTCTAATGCCTGTGCGTTTTGACGTTGGCCAGTTGATGGCTCTTTCTTATTTCTTGAACGACCCGTGTTTCCGAGTCTGTTCAGGCAATCCGTTGCTTATTATTGTTGTAGGCGGGTCGTGCAGGGCTTTTGCTCTGCACGACTGGTTAAAAAGAACACAGTTATATTGAGTGTGTCGGTTGAAGTCAAAGCATAATAATTGTTATGGATTACTAATTTTTGTGACAGATTGTGTCTGTGTGTTGGATAGGATTTCGGGCAACGTGCGGCCTGAAGAGTCTAAGAATGACCATAGATAGCCTAAGCCGAAAAATCCGAAAGTTAGGATGCCGACCAAAAATCGGGACAGGATCTGGCGAAAGGTTAATTGGCTGCCATCAGTGCTGACAGCTCTTAATCTCCATGCTTTCATGCCGATGGTCTGACCTGCGCGACGCCAGCTGATGTACACATAGCCGAAGATAATGAGACAAAGATACAGTCGAAACAATAGGTTACCGGGCTCTACGACGTCGGTCCCCAAGATGAGCATCTGCGCACCAAGATATAAAAAGCCAGCAACAATGATCAAGCCGAGCATGACCATAAGGTCGTAAAAGAAGGCGGCCAAGCGACGTAACTGCAAAACAAGCGTAGTTTTCATTTGGGATATCATGGTATTGACGGGTTATTTTCAACGCAATTAATGAGTCGATAGTGCCTCACTCTTCGGGGTCTGTAAACCGCGAAACTGAGTTGGCGGACTTGTGAGGCAGCGACAAAATAACCGCACGGTGCTTGCCTGCTGTCCTGCTTTGGGTGCAAAATGTACTGCTGATTAAAATATCATTTTCATGGAGCTCGTCACCGGTATGGAGAACAAGGCAACATGGAACAAGGGAAAATACTAACGTGAAACAATTGAAGGATGAGTCGCTGCTAATGACCGCAGATGACATGAAAGCTATGGCCGAAAATGCGGCTGACGCTGCAGCGCTGCTCAAAACACTGGGGCATGAATGCCGCTTGCTGATTATGTGCAACTTGTTGGACGGCGAAAAGACCGTTACTCAGCTCAATCAACAGGTTCCTTTAAGTCAATCGGCCCTGTCTCAGCATTTGGCGCGGTTGCGCAATGAAGGTTTGGTGTCGATTCGCAAAGAAGCGCAGATGGTCCACTACAGCTTGAAAAGCGACAAGGTAGAGCGTGTTATAGGCTTGTTGCACGATATGTACTGCAAGTAACCGGTATGTGACGCCGTGACACAATACTGTTAACCAGATCTCAGTCTTATGCTTTTTGTGGTTTTGTGCCATTTGGTAATTTGACAAGTGCCAAAACTCTCTCTAATGTCTGATTAAAATTTGTTCACTAACTTGTCAATAACCGGAGGGATAGTATGCCCAGTCCAGCGATGTCGGACAGCAGTCATATGGTCATGGACGATCTCCCGTTAATCCCATCAAAACGTCGTCTATCCGCGCGAGCGTGGGAAGTAGTCTGGACCATTCAGATGCTGAACCCGTTGCGAACTCCAGATACCCTTAATAAATTCGTCGCACAATTTAACGATGAGCACTGTGTATTTCGAGCTAAGCTGCGCACCGTGCAGCGCCTAGCCCTTTCGGTCACTTCTGAGAATACCGACGACGAAACCACGGTAGAGCAGGCTTTTACCGTGTTGCGTGCTATAGAGCGCCAATATGGCCCGATTCAGCTGATTGAGAATAGACCGGTCGAGCAGTGGCCTTTGCGCGACTGAGCAGCATCACTGCTGCTTAGTCACCTAATTTATAGGAACAAGAACGACATTCAGTCGGGCAGCAATGCGCGCTTTGTTTTGTGTGTGGCAATATGCTGGTCTGGATGCACTGGCCATGGATGGCGAGGATATCGGCCGCGCATTTCCTTCCTAACACTGGGATAGCTATTGGCCCAAAAAGACCCCAAGTCAGCCGTAATGGCTAATGGACGTCCGGCTGGTGACAGCAAATGCAGCGTCAGTGGAAGTCGTCCATCGGCCAGTGTCATTGTCTTGGCGCCAAAAAATTCCTGTAATTTACCTGCGACCATTGGTTGCTCACCGTTGTAGTCCACCTTCGCTTGGCGCCCACTGGGCAGGGTCACTTCATCAGGCAGTAGACGACGTAATTGGTGAACCCCATCCTGTCCTAGATAGAATTTTAGTCCTTCGTACCACGGTAATTTGTCCAGCTGGGTGTCGGCATTCAAAAAGGGCAACAACCAATCTGCCAGTCGTTGATGCAAAGACTCGTTGTCTACCGGCGGCAATGCCAGTATAGCTTTGCTGGCGGCGAGCCGGGCGCGCGCCAGTAATGTCTTGGCTTTGGAATCCCATGACTCAGGTGTGAGCGGGTTCAGTGCAATCACGCTCAAGAGTGCATTGGGTAGTTCGGTGTCTGGAACAGGATGACGTTCTGTATCCACCACCCGGCCACCTAGTAGCCACTGAGTTTCCTGCATCCAGCCGTGTCGTGTACGTGCCAGTTGGTGCTGAGGCGAACTCCAAGCGCGCTGCTGTTGGCGCGACGGTGACAGTGGTACGGCATAGCCAAGATGCTGTTCACCGCGACGTTGCACCGACAAAAACAACGCCCAGTCACTGCCCATAGTAGTCTGGCTGCCCTGCACGCTGATGCCTGATTCCAGGCGATACAGGCCAGATGATTTCTGCACACCAATGCGGTCACGCATGACCGCAGCAATGTGTTCGGGTTGCCAGGGGGCTTGTCTATCCACTGTTAAGGACAATACCTTCAACCAACGCTTGGCTTGTTGTTGCCAGTGCGGGTGGTGCTGTGCTTGCTGGTCTGCCTGTGCGCGCCAAGCGGCCGGGTCGTCGCCGGTTTCTGGCGTGAAATGCAGCGCCAGCGCCAACGTCAGGGCGTCAGCCGGAATAATCCGCCGGTACTGTTGTAGCCATGCGGCGATACGAGGGTGCGTGCCCAACGCAGAGACTTGCTTGCCGAGTGCGGTTATTTTGCCCCGCTCATCTACATGCCCCCAGCTGTGTAGGCGTTTTTGTGCCAGCTGTAGCGCCATGGCAGAAGGGCGGTCGGGCCAGTTCAGTAACGCCGCGTCTGTGCCCCAATGGGCTAATAAGAGAGCAAGTGGTATGGCGTCGGAGTGCAGAATGTCAGGTCGTTCTGCGGGGGCCAAAGACAGGCTTTCTGACCACAAGCGAATACAGTGTCCGGACTGTACGCGTCCCGCCCGCCCGCGCCGTTGATCAGCCGAGGCTTGACTGATTTGGCGTGTGACGAGGCGAGACACTCCCGTACTTTGCTCAAATTGCTGAAAGCGCGCCTGCCCGCTGTCGATCACCCAGGTGACGTCCGGCACCGTTAAGGACGTTTCAGCAATATTGGTCGATAAAATGATGCGTGGGCCGCTTGCCGGGTCGATGGCTTGCTGCTGCTCGGCACTGCTGACCACGCTGTGCAGGCGAACCACCTGACGCGTGGGGAACTGCTGGGTGATTGTTTTGTGACAGGCTTCGATGTCGTGCCAGCCGGGTAAAAACACCAGAATGGTGGCATCGGTATCGGGTTTGGCCTGATGAAGTGCGCGCACCACCTGACTGGACAAGCGTTCATTGGGGTTCGGTGGCAACCACTGGGTGTGTACCGGGAATTGGCGCCCCACGGCATGCAAGCGATGTGTGACTTGTTGGCGCAAGGCGGGGTCGGGCGTAGCGGTCATCAATATCACGCGCAAATCGTCGCGCAGTACCAGCAATTCTTGCAGCCATGCCCAAGCAATATCTTGTTGCATTGAGCGCTCGTGCACTTCGTCTAGGATGACGGTATGTACTTGGCTGAGCGCCGGGTCATGCAACAGTTGCTGCAAAAAAATACCCGGTGTCATCACCCGTAAGCGTGTCTGTTCATTGACTGTGCGCTCGTAAGGGACCTGATAACCGACGGTTTGCGGCTGCGGATGCAGGCTGGCCAATCGACGGGCTACAGCCCGCGTCGCCAGAATACGCGGCTGTATCAGCCACACCTGCTGCTCGACCGGACAAGCATCGAGCGCCCACAGCGGAATCAGGGTCGATTTACCAGCCCCAGGTTCAGCTTCCACCAACAGAGGGTTGCCGGAATCTGCAGCAAAGGCCGCACGGTGAGCATACAGCGGGAGGTCGGCCAGCGCAGCGGTCATAACAACAGGCTTCCCGCGTCTTACAGCACTGGGCCGTAAGGCAGGAAGCGATTCTGTGTATTGGCTTTTATCCAGCGTACGAGTTCTTTATCGGGCGCGCCGAACTTGGCTTTGTGCTGGCGAAAGGCGTGTATGACCGTGGATTTGGCGCCCGCATCACAGCCACCAATGTGACCCTCTGCCAGCGTCATCAACTGCATCAAGTGGACCAGTTCGCTGGCGGTCAGTTGGCTGATGACCGGTTCCCACAATGTCCAATCCAGCGTGATCCAAGCTTGGAGTGTGTGCCGGTCGTCATCGCTGAGCTGGACTAAAGCATCTGCGGAGGGCCAAGCCTGCGCCGTCCAACCGCGCACACGCGTCAGTTCAGGGTGATTGGGTTTTTGGGTTGGGTCCCATGTGGTTACAGACATAGTGTACCTTGTTCGGTTGTGTGCTGAATGTAGGGTTTGGTCACCGTCTAGCGGCCCATGAGTGCGGCGATATGGGCTTCTACACAATCGGCCAGCGCATGCACATCATAGCCGCCTTCGAGAAAGCTGATGATGCGCCCCTGCGCTAATTTATCAGCTTCCGCTTTAATGGATTCGGTCAGCCAGCGGAAGTCTTCCGTGGTCCAGTTCAGTTCGCCCAAGGGGTCGTCTGTATGGGCGTCAAAACCGGCAGAAATAAAGAAGAACTCGGGCTGGTGTTCCCGAATGGCGTGCCGCCAGTCGTCCTGCCAGATACGCCGAATCTCTGTGCCATCTGTATCCGCTTCCAGTGGTGCAAAGCGCATGTGCGGGTGCTGTGCTTGCCAATGCGAATTGGGGTAAAACGGGTGCTGGAAACTGGATAAAAAGAGTACGTCCGGGTCGTCACGAAAGATTTCCACCGTGCCATTGCCTTGGTGGACGTCAAAGTCGATCACACAAATACGCTTAATATGATAAGTCTGGCGCAAATAGCGCGCGGCAACCCCCAGGTTATGGAAAAAGCAGAAGCCCATGGTGGTGGCTGGCTCGGCATGGTGGCCGGGCGGGCGGGTGGCGCAAAAGGCATTTTGATAAAAGTGGTTCATGATGCCATCTACGGCTTGTACACCGGAGCCCGCTGCACGGTAGGCCGCTTCAATGCTACCCGGGCTCATAGCGGTGTCTGGTCCGGCGTGAATCATGCCGTGTTTGGGCGCGAGTAACTTTATCTGTTCGAGGTAACGCGGATGATGCACCGCCAGCAAATGGCGGTCCTCGGCGCGGTGCGCGGTGTAGATGTCCAGTTCTTGCCACAAAGGGTTGCGCTCCAACTGTTCAATGATAGCCGACAAGCGAGCTGGGCTTTCGGGATGCTCAGGCCCCATGTCATGCGTTAAGCATGCTGGATGATAGATGAAACCTGTCTTCATACAGAACTCCGACCACGGACGACGAGACGCTGAGGATGCGCAAACAGTATATAGGGTATTGTCGATTTTAGAAATTGTGCCGAACCGGTGACAATGATTACGCTGCCTAAATGCAGGATACCGTATTCTTACGCATCCTAGATTGCACCCTTCCGGTGTTTCCGCTTTACTGTAGTGCATACTCACTGATGCCTACATTGATGTGACCCATGGCCGACCTTGATGCGTTTTTCCAGCCCAAATCCATTGCCGTACTGGGCGCGTCAGAGCGTGAGGGCAGCATGGGTGGGCTGGTATTGCAGAACTTGCAAGGGGCCGGGTATCCACATCGTATTATCGCCGTGAACTTAAAGCGTTACGAGACGGTCTACGGTGTTAAGTGCATCTATCAAATTCGCCCTGAAGACCATATCGATCTGGCGGTCATTTGTCTGCCTGCTAAGGCGTTACTGCGCGCCATCAAAAGTGCTGCCGAAGCCGGTGTAAAAGCTGCCTTGGTGTTGTCTGGCGGCATGGCCCGCGATCAGCTCAGTACCAATACCATGCGGCGAATGACGCAACTGGCACGCCGTTGGGGTATTCGTCTGATGGGCCCGAACAGCCTGGGTGTGATCGTGCCGTCGTTCAATATGAACGTCTCGTATTCACACATTCAAGCGCGGCCGGGGAATATTGCCTATGTGGGCATGTCGTCAGCGCTGGGATCGGCGTTGCTGGACTGGGCCACCGGTCGTGGCTATGGCTTTTCGCACTTCGTAACGGTCGGGGCGCGTGCGGATGTCAGCATCAGCGATGTGGTGGATTATCTGGCGGAAGACCGACGGGTCAAGGCCATCTTGCTGCATGTGGAGAACATTCGGAATGCGCAACGCTTTATGACGGCGTTGCGTGCTGCCTCGAAGTCAAAAAAAGTACTTATTTTGAAAACCGATATGGATACGCCGGTACCGGAGGGGTTAGCCAACCGCTTAAAGCTGGATCAAGCCTATTTCGATCGCGCCGGGGTGTTGCAGGTTGATAACATTCAAACGCTCTTAGGTGGTGTGGAAACCTTAGTACGCTCACGTACTCTGTATTCGTACCGTGTTGCTCTGTTGGGTAATGGCTTAGGCCCGGCGTTTCTCGCCGAGCAGGAACTGCAGCGCCAAGGTGGTCTGCTGGCTCATCTGGATGGGCTGCCGGACAGCATCAAATCGCAAGCCTTGCATCAACCGCGTACGCGCAACAATCCGCTGATTTTACCCGCCAGTGTGAGTCCGGAGCTGCTGCGTGATTGCCTTGATGCGTTGGACAAATTGCCGGATATTGGGGCCAAACTGGTGATCTTAGTGCCCAGTGTTCGGTTGGATGTCGCGGGCGTGACTCACGAATTGTTGGCACATCATAAGCGCAGTCGGCGCACACTGATGGTAGTGTGGATGGGAGAGGCTACTGTGGGCGCCGCGCGGCAGGAACTTGATGATGCCGGAGTACTGAATTTTGATATGCCGATGGACGCTGTAGTGGCTTTCTCTACCATCGTACAGCATGAAAAAGTGCAGGCTTATTTGCGCGGCACTCCTGAGAAAACGACCTTGGCGTTACCCCAACAGGAACGCTTGGAGGAGTATGCCAAACCGATCAAGGACGACCTACCTACGCGCTTGTCGTGGGACGATACGCGCGCGCTGTTGGCGGAATTTGGTTTTGAACTTAATGGCGCCGATTACCGGCTAGATCGAGACGCCTTGACGGCAGTGCCGGTCGCAGCGGAAAAACCGGTGTCCTTGCGCTTATTACATGAACGTTATCTCTATCCCTTTGCCTACAGTGCCGATCCACAGCGGCGTTGGCGCGGTGTAGCTATTGATATCACCAGCACCGATCAGTTGGTGCAGGAAGCCGATCGCTTATTGGACGAGCTGGCCAACCACTTTCCTGATAGCACCTTTCATGGCTTCGCCGTGCAACCCATGCGGCGGCGGCTCGACTCGCTGCAGTTCAGCATGGGCATCACGCGCGACCAAGTGTACGGCCCTGTGTTGTTGTTTGGACTAGGAGGTACTTCGGCGAACGTGCGCTCGGACCGGAATATGGCCTTGCCACCGCTGAATCGTACCTTGGCGCGTGTGATGTTGCGCGAAACTCATGTGTACGAATTGCTGCAAGAGCGCTGCCGTCAACCGGTGCTGGCTGAAGATGTGTTATTGCAAGCCATTATGCGATTGTCAGCAATGGCGGAGCAGTGCCCTTGGCTCGAAGGTCTGGAAATGAATTTGGTGCTGGAGCGTGATGATCGCTTGGTGGTGTTGGGTTCTGCAGCACAGCGGGGTTTGCCGGTGAGCCCGGCGATTCCGGTTTATCCAGGTGAGTGGATTAAAACCCTGCGACGTAAACAGGCTTCTTATACTTTACGGCCTATTCGCGCTGAAGATGAGCCAGCGATGAAGGTGTTGTTTGAACAGCAGACGCCAGAGGCCTTGCGCTTGCGGTTCTTTGGCAGTCGGTTGAACTTTGAGCATCGAGAGCTGGCAGCCATGTGCCAAGTAGACTATCACCGCGAGATGGCCATGGTATTGGAAGACGACCAAGGCCACTTGCTGGGTGAAGTGCGAGGCTGGACACGCTTGGGTAAGGTAAAAAACATGGAGTTCGCAATTTTGCTCGACCGAACGGTACAGAAGCAGGGTCTGGCCATTGACATGCTGGCCCAACTGGAGTCATTCGCGCACAGTCGTGATGTCAAACTGATGCGTGCCGAAATGTTACCGGAGAATCATGGCATGCGTAAGTTAGGCCTTAATAGTGGTTACCAGGTCACCCATCTTGACGATGATATGGTGACCATCGAGAAACCCCTATCGACCACTCAATGACCGGTCAGCGCGTTGGGTCGCCGCCTGGCGAAGTGCCACTACCACGTCCCGCTGCGAAACTGTTCCGGTGTTATCCAATATTTGGCGTCATTGATGTTGATCGTGTCGCTTAAGAAGTCGTTGGGCAATTCAATGATATGAGCGTTGGACCAACCGCGCATGGCATGCACGTCTTGCAGCGTTGGGTGTTGGCGTAAGTTGTACTCGAACCAGCCGCTTTCGATCAGCAACTCTAGGCCGGACGTCAATCGTTGGGCTAAGTCTGCACGATCCAGCGGGACAAAAAAGTACATGGGGAACGGGTAGTAGATGATCAAGTCGGTGAAGGCCACGAGCTCAGGGCGCTCCAGCCGTGCTTCCGCCAATTCAGGAAAAACCTCATGAATGCCGCGTGGAAAGTAATCACAGCGTCTGCCGGCCAGCATCGTATACATCACTGCAAAGCTGCTGATTCGTTCGACGGGTAAGCCGGCAGCCTCCAGAATATCGGAATCTGGCCAACTATCACCCTGACAGGCAACCAGGCTTTGCAAATCCTCAACGTTTTGTATTTCGGCCCATTTACCGACATCGGCGGTTCTGATGACAGGAATTCGATAACCTAAAAGCCCCTTCAGCAAGGGTATTGGAATCGCTTGCAGGTCGCGCTCGCGGTCCGAATTGGTGCCTGCCCAGTAAACTTGAATAATATTACCTTGCGCTACTTCACGTAGGGCTCTCGCTTGTGTCATGGCGATATCTGCAAAGTGCAGTTCGTATGGGCCATGGGATGGAGCAGTCACCTGCAGTATTTGCTCCAAAAGCTCGGTGAAGTAGGGGTAGCTGGCATCTAGCGAAGATTGCGGTGCAACCGTGGTGATTACGGTTGAAGACGCCATAACAGAGCCCGACAACACACAGGCCGTGCCTACTAGGCTCAATACAGCCGCACGTAACATGGGGACAGACCATTTCTTTTTTTGATGCACTCAGTGTAGTTTGAGAACCCCTGGCTTGCCAGTCAAGCCTGCTAAGGATCTCGTAATTGGCCTACTTAGCGGGTATTCTGGGGTTAAATACTGCGGAGCTTTGGATCAATGCTTTACGATATCGAACAGCTTGATTGGGCGTTGAATGCACCACCAGAGCAGATTCCTGCTAAGGCTCGGTTGATTCAGGTTCGCGGGCACGAAGTGCTGTCGGTATTACCTGATCGCTGGCAGCCACCTGTGCTTGTTGAGGTGGCAGACGCCGAAGACCCAATATGGCTTGGGAAAGTGGGCGGTATTCCGTATTACGCGACCGCTTTTCGCGACCACTGGCTAACTGAGCAAACGCGCTTGGTGAATCTGCGTGACCTGTTGGTGGAGTCAGAAAGTGCCTTTGCCGTTGCCAGCCGGGCGGCGCAGTTGGTGACCTGGCTACGCCAACATCAATACTGCGGGCAGTGCGGTAGGCCCACAACACGCGCTTATGAGGAACACTATCTCGCCTGTGAGCCGTGCCGCTTGCGTTTTTACCCGCGCATCCAACCGTGCATCATTGTCTTGGTGGTGCGTGGAGACGAGGTGCTGCTGGCGCAAGGTGTACGCCACCAACACACCGGCTATTACAGTACGCTGGCGGGTTTTATGGAGGTTGGTGAGTCGGTAGAGCAAGCGGTGCATCGAGAGGTGTTTGAGGAGGTGGGTTTGCAGCTAAAGAACCTGCGCTATATGAGCAGTCAGACGTGGCCATTCCCCAATCAGCTGATGCTGGGCTTTATCGCTGAGTACGATTCTGGCGACATTGTTATTGAGCCAAACGAGATTGTGGATGCTCGTTGGTGGCCGTTGGATCAGCTGCCCAAGCGGCCACCCAGCGCTTCCATCAGTGGTTGGTTGGTGGATACCTATCGTAAAGAGCGGCAATCAAAAGGGAAACAGGCGCGGTAACATCAACAGGGTAACCGCCATGGATAACAACTGCAGAGGCACACCTACTTTCACGAAGTCCATAAACTGATAGTTGCCCGGGGTGACCACCAAGGTATTCACCGGCGAGGCAATGGGCGTGGCGAAAGCAGTCGACGCAGCGATGGCTACGGCCATCATAAAGGGCATGGGGTTTAAGCCAAGCCCCTGCGCAATGCCCAAAGTAATGGGTGCCATCAGAACCGTCGTGGCGGTGTTGGAGATGAACTGACTGAGTAGCGCCGTTAATAGAAAAATACCGCCACAGATGACCACCGGCGGTGCCGCGCCAAACCGACCCAACGCTTCGCTGACCAATAGCTCGGCAGCACCACTGGATTGCATGGCCAATGCCAGCGGAATCATCCCGGCAATCAATACCAAGCTGCGCCCGTTTAACGAACGATAGGCTTCGGTAATATTCAAACAGCCGGTGGCCACCATCAAAACGGCTGCCAACAAGATGGCAGTCAGGTTGTCCAGCCAGCCCGTTGTCATCAACACGATCATACCGAGAATAATGGCGATGGCGTGCAAGGCTTTGTCGGCATGACTGGGTGCGTCTTGCATTTCGGTGGGTTGATTAAGAATCACAAAGTCTCGCCCACCATGCAGGTTGCGTAACACTTCCCAGCTGGCCGACAACAAGAGAGCGTCGCCCACGGCCAATGTAGTGCCGCTGAAATCCGTGCTCAGAGCCTGATTCTGCCGTCGCACACCTACCACGCTGGCGCCGTATTTCGCCCGAAATTCGATGTCACTGAGGGTGCGGCCTTCGAGTGGGGATTGTGGAATCAATAAGATTTCCATGGCGCCAAAGAACTTCTGCACGCGCCGCCGCTCATCCGGGTCCAATGTCGACATCTGTAAGCCGAGATCAGCACACAGCAGGCGCACATGGTCGCCGGTACCATAAACATAGAGCGTGTCTTCAGCCTGAACTTGGCTGTTAATCAATACCGCATCGATGGTAGAGAGCGCGTGGCCACGGTGGCGACTGGCAAACACGGTGGTTTCGTAACGACTGCGCAGGCCGGCATCGGCCACTGTTTGTCCGATCAATAAACTGCCGGGTGGCACACTGAGACGAAATAGCTGGTCTTGCAGTTCATACCGTTCAAACAATACTTGAAGGGGGTCGCTGCCATACTCGTTGCTTGATTCTGTACGCGTGGGGAGTAGGAAGCGTGCGATGAAAACAAGATACAGGCTGCCCACCACCAAGACCGCGACCCCTAATGGCGTAAAGGCAAAAAAACCGAAAGACTCCAGCCCTGCGTTATGAAGTGCATCGGTAACGATGATGTTCGGGGGTGTACCAATGAGTGTAAGCATGCCACCGATGAGAGCGGCAAAGGCCATTGGCATGAGCACCCGCGATGCTTGAATGTCGGAGTCACGAGTCATGCTCAAGACGACCGGGATCAAAAGTGCGACTGCACCAGTTGAACTCATAAAAGCCGATAGCACCGCGACGACGGGCAGGATTATCAGCATCAAGCGCGTTTCGCTGTGCCCACCCCAGCGCATGATACGACGCCCGACACTGGCAGCCACACCGGTACGCGCCAAGCCTTCACCGACAATGAACAGTCCGGCAATCATGATGACGACGGGCTCACCAAAGCCAGAAATGGCTTGCGTAGGTGATATCACGCCGGAGATCGCCAGAATCACCATTACGCCCAACGCCACGGCGTCCATGCGAATTTTATCCGCAATGAACACCAAAATGGTACCTGCCAGTAGGGCAAAAACGAACAAGATTTCTCCAGTCATGCCCCAGTCAGCCTTATGAGTTATGGTTTGGGTTTGTCGTCTTTGTGCGCGTCTTTGTAGATGAACCAGAAGAAGCCGCCGGCAAAGGCAATGGTGCCCAAAACGGCGAGAACCCCAGCAACCACAATGGTGTCGATGTACATGCTGCTACCCTCGTGCAATGAATGAACTCATTGTATGCAGAGTTGCAGCGGTTGATGTTGATCTGAGTCAGTCGGTGCTCACTTCCAATAGCCCGAGCTCCAGGCGCTCGGAGTCACTTAACGAGGCGATATTGCACAGCTCATGGTGTTGCAGCACATGAATCTCTTTGGCGTTACCACCAAAGCTGATTAATTCTTGGTTTTGGAAGCGTGTGAACACCCGGCTCACGGTTTCCACTGCGAGGCCAAGGAAGTTCGCCATATCAGCGCGCGACATGGTGAGTCGGAACATGCGCTCTGAATAGCCGCGACGTTTAAAACGATGCGCTAGACTCAGCAGAAAGGAGGCAACACGCTCTTCCGCACTTTTTTTGCTCAATAGCATCATCATTTGTTGGTCTTCACGAATTTCGCGGCCCATGATGCGCATGATTTGGCGGCGTAACTCAGGCAAGCGATTACTTAGGTCGTCCAACAATTCGATGGGGATCTCACACACATTGGTGGTTTCTAACGCCTTAGCTGAGGCTTGGTAAGTCGCTACGTCATAGCTGGACAGGCCGATCATTTCGCTGGCCAGATGGAAACCAGTGATTTGTTCTTCGCCGTCTTTAGTCAGGGTATAGGTTTTTAGCGTGCCGGTGCGCACTGCAAATACCGAGGTAAACGCATCGCCTTGGTAGAATAGATGTTCGCCTTTTTGAATCGGGCGACCGCGCTTAATGATGTCATCGAGCTTGTCGATGTCGTCGAACGAGAGCGAGACCGGCAAGCACAAAGGATTGAGCGAGCAGGTTTTACAGGCGGCTGAGTTCAAAGGCATAGCAATTAGTTCCGTGTTTTCGTACCCAAGAGTGCCGCAGGTTCAGTCATCAGAGGGATAGAATATCTGTCCCGTCACTGACTGCTGTGCTTTCGCTCTCACCCTGAGTGGGCGGCACGAAACTGCGTACGCGTGTCTGTGCCATTGGGCCTTCGTGTTCTGAGTTACCAATAGGTAGTACAGGTATACTGTTGCTGGTCAGGCCGGAAAAGTCAAACAACGAACGATCAGCAAGCTGTGAAGGTGCAACATTTTGCAACGCCTTGAACATGATTTCTGAGCGTCCAGGATGTTGTTTGTCCCAGTCGCGGATCATCTGCTTAATGTTCTGTCGTTGCAGGTTTTCCTGTGAACCACAGAGGTTACACGGAATGATAGGAAAAGCCATTTGATCGGCAAATGCTTGAATGTCATGCTCTTTGCAGTACGCCAGTGGTCGAATCAAAATGTTACTCTGACTGTCCGACAGCAACTTAGGCGGCATGGCTTTTAACTTGCCACCGTAGAACAGGTTAAGAAAGAAGGTTTCCAGAATGTCATCGCGGTGATGCCCCAAAGCGATCTTGCTGGCCCCGATTTGGTCGGCAAAAGCGTACAGCGTACCGCGACGCAGCCGCGAGCAAATGCCACAAGTCGTCTTACCCTCGGGCACCATTTCCTGTACGACCGAATAGGTATCGCGCTCCAGAATATGGTACGCCACCCCGATGCTTTCTAGGTATTCCGGTAGAATATGCTCTGGGAAGCCAGGTTGCTTCTGGTCGAGATTCACAGCGACCAATTCAAACTGAATGGGCGCACTCTTTTGCAGATTGCGTAGAATTTCCAGCAGGGTATAAGAATCCTTGCCGCCGGACAGGCACACCATGACCTTGTCGCCGTCTTCAATCATATTGAAGTCGGCAATCGCGCGGCCTGTTTCACGACGCAAACGCTTTTGCAGCTTATTGAGTTCAGTGCGGCTTTTTTTGCTCGCTACCGCGTCATAGCTTGGCAGCGTCGGGTCGATAATGGCGGCGTTCGTAGTCGATGATGCAGTCATAGTAGACGGTACGTTCAGTTGTGTGACTTGAGGGCGCGTGTTTTAACACCATCCGTTAAGGGTGTAAAGTAGCCCTTTGTTAAGCTGTTTTAATTAGGCGTAATGAGAGGCGCAGCCTCTTCCAGCAGATGGTCTATGAGCGGAAGCACGACCTGCTGCTTTGGGTTGAGCGGGCGCGGATACATGGGCTCGGCCCGATCGTCAATACGCTGTTTCCAACCACTGGTGTGTTGTAAAAAGTGGCGGGCAAAATCCATACTTTCTTGAATGCAGCCGTGTAAGATGACATCGAGGTAGCTTTGGGCAATAGGGTGCTCGCTGGACGAGGGCTGCGGGAGGTACACCCAGAAATCGCCGTCTGGCATGGGTTGCTCGCGCAGCAGTTCCAGTTGTTCACGTGCTAGGGGGACGCGTTCGTATTCAACTTCTCGGGCATCGAAGTGGCGCAGCTCGCTGTCGCTGAGGGGAAAAATTACGCCGCCAGTACGGCGATCTGCTTGGCGTTGAATGCCCACGACACTCAGGTCAGCACTGGCGATGGGTACACTCCAGCTGCGCTCAAAGCCCCGCAGTACTACGGGTAATGCCTCGCCTGTTACGCCAGTACGAGCGCGACTGTCGGCACAAATCAGGCTGCCATAGCCGAAGATCCAGTGTTTCATAGAACATCACAGATTATCAGTGAACATTGATTCTGCCACACTCATATCGTATGAGGCCAGCCCTCTGGCCGAACCCTTAATTAATGAGCGTGTGGAGCAACACCCAGCAAGCTCAGCAACATCCATACGCCCATTAAGATAACTGAGACACCCGCCACGGTAGGAAACCACCGGCTACGTAATACTTGTTGCAGCAAGGTAAGAAACAGCGTGGCGCCGAGCATGCTGGGGAGCGTGCCAAGGCCAAAAAACAGCATCACCAATGCCCCCATGCTTGCGGATTGTGTGGCAATGGACAGTCCCAACATGCTGTACACCAGCCCGCAGGGTAGCCAGCCCCATACTGCCCCGGCAGCGAGCGCACGTGGCAGAGAGTTGATCGGCATAACTTTTTTGGTCAAGGGTTGCAGATGGCGCCACACGCCTTGGCCGACGGCTTCCAGGCGAATGAGGACGCGCCACCAACCTGTAATGTAAAGCCCGACCGCGATCACCAGCAAGGCTGCAATGATACGCAACGGCATCAAAGCCTGCGTGGGCAAAAAGCTGGCTGCGGCACCTGTTATTGCGCCGATCAGTACGTAAGTGCCCACTCGCCCAAGATTATAACCCACACCCAACCAGCGATTTTTGGTACTCAAACCCAGCGCAGAAACAATGCCGCCGCACATTGCGATGCAGTGGCCACTGCCCAGCAACCCGCTCAATAAAGCAGGGAGCAGCAAGTAATAGAGCTCATTCATTTTTTTTGTCAGCGTCCTGAGTTTTCAGTGCCTTCTGCGCCATATCTTTTGCCTCCAACGCTTTGGCTTTTTGCTCGGCTTTATTTTGTAACTTTTTTTCTTGCTCAGGCGTGCGCGCATCCTTGGGGATCAGGTGGGCGTCGTCTTCGAACAGAATCCGGTGGCCTGGGCTATCGAGGTCATCGTATTGACCTGAGCGCACGCCCCACACTAAGAACCAGACTGCAACGCATAACAGCAGGAGACTGATGGGGATGAGCAGTAACAGTATGGTCATGACACATTCCTAACCCGCAGGGCGTTAAATACCACGATCAATGAGCTGGCTGACATGCCTATGGCGGCCATCCACGGTGTGACCAAGCCAACACCGGCCAGTGGTATTGCCAGCACATTGTACACCGTGGCCCATTGTACATTTTGGCGCGTTAGCTGGGCGGAGCGTCGTGCCACCCGGACTGCCAGCGGCAGAGTCGTCAGCCGTCCGTTCAGAATCAAGGCGTCTGCTTGATGCTTCGACCAGTCGGTACCGTTAGCCATAGCGATGCTGACGTCTGCTCCCTTAAGCGCGGCCGCATCGTTTAATCCATCACCTACCATGACAACGCATTCACCCGACTGCTGCAACGATTGTAACAGGGCCAGCTTGGTGTCTGGGGTGGCTGCTTTTACGATGTCTTCGACCTGAACCTTCTTTGCTATCCAGTCCACGTGCGTTGATGGATCTCCCGATACGATACCGGTGTGGAGATGCAGGGTATGCAGTTGTTCAAGTGCGTGGGGGGCGTCATCGCGCAATGCATCCACAAGCTCGATGTCCAGCCAGGGTTCGGCATCGACCGACAAGCGTACCCACTGGGTGTTGTCGGTAGGGTTTGGATCGCTCTCGGGTCGTGTGGTCAGGCGATAGGTACGACCATTCTTTTGGCCCGCCACTCCGACGCCCGGCAACCATTCCCAATGGTCCCAGTCATACCACGTGGGTGTATGATCGCTAAAGGCTGCAGCAATGGGATGCTCGCTGTTGAGCTCCAACGCTGCGGCGAGGCGCAAACATTCTGCGTCTGGTGGCGCCCCCGCATGCCGATACAGTTGTCCGCGCTGATACTGACCCTCTGTTAGTGTGCCGGTTTTATCGAGCCACACCTGAGTGGCTTTGCCCAAAATGTCTAAGACATGGCCACGAGTTACCAAGAACCCGGCCCGGCGCAGTCGATCATTGGCGACCGTCAGTACGGTCGGTGCGGCAAGCGATAGGGCGCAAGGGCAGGTGACCACCAATACACTGATGGCGATCCAAAAGGCGCGGTCAGCGTCGATGAACAACCACGCGGTGTAGCTGACCGCCGCCAACACCAATATAACGGCCACGAACTGCTGTGCTAGGCGATCGGTGACGGCAATCAGGTTGGGTTTTTCACGCTGCGCACGGGCCAACAGGCGTTGCAATGTCGATAGGGATGAGTCACCGGCGAGGCGTGTCACCCGCAACGACATCGGTTGCCCGAGATTGATGCTGCCGGCGCGCACAACATCCCCTTCTTGTACTTGGCGTGGCAGGTACTCACCGGTGGTGCTGGACTCG
This sequence comes from Salinispirillum sp. LH 10-3-1, assembly GCF_030643825.1. Classification (GTDB taxonomy): domain Bacteria; phylum Pseudomonadota; class Gammaproteobacteria; order Pseudomonadales; family Natronospirillaceae; genus Salinispirillum. The sequence continues at coordinate 2,501,101 of NZ_CP101717.1, read as the reverse complement.
TCCAACTCCGCCACGGCACTGTGTAGCACGCCGTCGAGTGGCACGCGTTCGCCGGGCAGTAGATGCAATACGTCGCCCACAGCCACCGCACTGACGGCCACGGTCTCTGTGCGCTGGTCAGCACACTCACGTTGCACAAAAGCTGGAATCAGGTCATCCAGTGCGTTGCCGCTGTCGACCAGCGCCCGCCGTGAACGAAACTCCAGAAAGCGCCCCAGCAACAGAAAGAAGGTGAACATACAGAGCGATTCGAAATACACCTCGCCGCTGCGTGTTAGGGTCGCGAGCGCGCTGGCAAAAAATGTCAGAATGATAGCAATGGCGACCGGCACGTCCATCCCCAGGCGGCCATGTCGTACATCCTGCCAGGCATTATGATAAAACGGCCAGGCGGCATAGATAATGACGGGTAGGGTCAACAGCATACTGGCCCAGCGGATAATGTGCTCACTGGTGGCGTCGATATTGCCGGTGTACAACGCGACCGCGTTCATCATGACTTGCATGGAGCCGACACCGGCGGCGATCAAACGCAAAATGTACTGTTTCTGCGTACGCTCATGCGCTTGCTGGGCAGCATCAGGGCGATACGGTCGCAGGCGATAGCCCAGTTGTGCGACGCCTTGTGCCAGCTGCGTCAGGGAAACATCAGGCTGCCATTCCAGCCACAGACGCTGGTTGCTTTGGTTTAAGTGCGCCGCAATAACACCCTCTTGTTGCTGCAGGTGCTGCTCAATCATCCAAATGCAGGCGGCACAATGAATACCTTCGACTTGCAGTGTGGCTGACTGGTGGCCTGCGGCATTGGTAACAAAGCGGGCTTGTACGTCTGGGTGGTCCAACTGTTCGATCAGCCGTGCTTCGTGTGCTGTGAGTGGCACAACGGGCTGGCCTGCCGAGCGCCATTGGTAATAGTCACTTAGGCCGCAGTACAAAATGGCTTGCGCTGCGGCCTGGCAGCCGCCACAACAGAATTGTGCTTCAGTGCCGTCGTCCAATGTGGTTTGGAAACGGTTATCCAAAACGGGCAATGCACAGTGGTAACAAGCGGTTGGCGTCGTCATCAGTAAACGCGCGGTAGCAGCTCGGCTTCACCATCAAAAGGCAGCATGATCTCGCCACGTAAACGCCATAGGCTGTCTTGGGTAACAGGTTTTAAGAAGGCGTAACGGCGCCCGGTCATTTCCAGAATGGGGCCTGAGCGGTAGCGACCGTTGTTCACATGTACTAAGACAAATTCGCGGTCATTAGCTTCGCGGGTAGGAAAAATCAATTCCAGACGTAACTGGGGCGGCCAAGAATTGTCTAGGCCCTTTACGTCAATTACTAAGGCTTCGCCATCACGTTGAATGATTGCACTCAACCCCATGTCACGGGCCAATTCGTCATGGTCGCGACGCACGTCATAGCCACGGTAGCTGCGGTAGACATCATCGGCGACGCTGCCGTCGCGGTCTGTGAGTGCTGCCGGTATCAGGAAGCCTAAAGTAACAATCATTACGCCCGCTAAGGGCGCCATGGCGAACCAGAAAAATCCTACTTTGTACCAGGGAACAAAGGTCTCGTCGTGCTTGGTGTTGGTCATCGGAAACTACTCGGTCCAAAAAAACGTGATTCTTTTTCAACTCGGATACCCGAGTCATCGATGGCTACCGCGTAAAAAAAGATATCGGCAGACGGACGGTCGAGTCGTGACGGTTCAGTTTCAACCCGAACCGGAATGTTCACACTCTCTCCAGCGGAAACGCGTATTTCCGCCGGGCTGATGAGCGTCAGCCCTTCGACCCCCGATACCTCTAAGCGAAAGGTGCGGGCTTGTTGATCCATGTTCATGAGGCGCAAGGTATAGCTGTTTTCGACCATACCATAGGGTGTAACTCGATGCAGCGCACCACGATCACGAATCACGTCCAGTTGTGCGGGCACTCGGCTGGCAAGGAAGACTGCCATGACCACGAACATGGCCAAGAGCACCAGGCCATAGCCCAGTAAGCGTGGGCGCAGTATTTTGGTCTGCTGCCCTGACAGGTTGTGTTCCGTCGTATAGCGCACCAAGCCTTTCGGATAGTTCATTTGCTCCATGACCGAATCACAGGCGTCGACACAGGCGGCGCAGGAAATACATTCGTACTGCAGTCCATCACGTATATCGATTCCCACTGGGCACACCTGCACACAGAGGTCGCAGTCGATGCAGTCGCCCAAGCCTTCGGCGCGCGGGTCTACACTCTTCTTGCGTGAACCGCGTGGTTCGCCGCGGGCTGTATCGTAAGACACAATTAGGGTGTCTTGATCGAACATGGCTGCCTGAAAGCGCGCATAGGGACACATGTAAATGCACACTTGTTCACGCATCCAACCAGCATTGCCATAGGTTGCCAATGTAAAGAAACCCACCCAAAAGAGTACCCAGCCACCCACGTTGAAAGTCACCAAGCCGCTGATAAGCTCACGAATAGGGACAAAGTAGCCGACAAAGGTGATCGCTGTTGCAATGGCAACCAACACCCAGCCAGTGTGCTTGGCTGTTTTGCGCAGTATTTTTTGCGCACTCCAGCTTTGGGCGTCGAGTTTGATGCGAGCGTTACGTTTGCCTTCGGTCTTCTCTTCTATGAATACGAATATCCATGTCCAGACCGACTGCGGGCAGGTGTAACCGCACCAAACGCGTCCGGCGAATACGGTGATAAAGAACAGGCCGAAAGCACAGATGATTAAGGCAAAACTCAATAAAAAGAAATCCTGTGGCCAGAAAGTCACAGTGAAAATGTGAAATTGACGCGAACCGAGATCAAACCATACGGCCTGTCGACCGTCGATCTCTAGCCAAACGGTGCCAAAGTAAAGCAGAAACAGAAACAACACGCCGACGAAACGTAGATTGCGGAATAGCCCTTTAATTCTTCGAATATAGATCTTCTCCGGGGCCACATACATGCTGTATTGCTGTACGGCATCATTGGTCGTCGGGGTAATGTCTTGGACATCAATCTTTTCGGGCATGTCATCTCTCAATAGAAACGCGGGGGAATGCTGGGGCAATAAGGGCGGGCAGCACGCCCGCCCCCGTCAAAAGCTACTCACCACCCAGACTGTAAATATAGGCGGCGACCAAGTGCACTTGGTCGTTACCCAAGATAGCCTGCCAGCCCGGCATAACACCTTGGCGACCACTGCGTAGGGTCAGCTTGATGTCCTCTTCCAATGACAGATTGGGGTTGTCATAGAGCCAGATATTGTTGGTCAGGTTCGGTGCGCCCAGCGCTTGATTGCCTGACCCGTCACCACCGTGACAAGCAGCACAGCTATTGGCATAAATTGCCGCGCCGCGATTGGCAGCTGAGCTATTGTGCGGCTGTCCGGACAAGCCCATTACATACTGTGTAACCTGGTCTATTTCGTTCGATGACAAGACGTTACGGAAGCTCGGCATCATGGCTTGACGGCCGGCTAACAGCGTGGTCGTAATGGCCTCTGGAGTGCCCCCCCATTGCCAGTCACCGTTAGTCAGATCCGGGAAGCCATAAGCACCGGCCGCCGAAACGCCGTGGCACACCGAGCAATTGTTTTCATAAATGCGCTGCCCCATGCGCAGGGCTTGAGTATTGTCTTGCAAGTCGGTGATCGGGGTGCGAGCGAACTCGGAGAACACGGCACCGTAGCGCTGGGCGTGAGCGATCTGTTCATCGCGCAGTTGCTGCTCGGAAGTCCAGCCGCCGAGCCCTGTCCAGCCAGTGGGGTAATAGATGAGGTAACCCACACCAAAGATGATGGTGATGGCGAACAACTGCAACCACCACTTGGGCATGGGTTTGTTGTATTCCTCAATACCGTCAAACTCATGACCCATGGTTTCGTCAGGCTTCTGCGGCAACTTCATGGTGCTGGTGAAATAAATCAGCGCCGCGAGGCCTGCAATGAAGCCAAAGGTTATGATGATAATATAGGCAGACCAGAAGCTACTCATTGTCAGATTTCTCCTTGGGGCGCTCGGCACTGGCTGCGCGCTCTTTTTTATCGTTGTTCAGCACATCTTCGTCCTCGTCGGCGAAGGGCAGGTTGGCCGCCTCGTCAAAGCGCGCTTTTTGCTTGCTGCTGTATGCCCAAATGGCGACGCCAATAAAAGCAGCCATCGCGAAGACGGTCGCAAGGCCGCGCAAATCGTTAATGTCGATCATGTTCACGCCTCACTTTCAGTTATTTTGACCGGCGCTTGTTTTCCAAGTGCCCAGATTCTGGATGTAGGCGATCAGCGCATCGACTTCGCGTACGCCGCGCACTTCGTCAGCCGCATTAGCGATTTGTTCATCGGTGTAGGGCACACCCAGGCGTCGCAGTGCGATCATTTTCTGTGCCGTATGACGACCATCCAGCTCGCGGTCAAACAGCCATTCATAGGACGGCATGTTAGATTCTGGTACCACGTCGCGCGGGTTGTAGAAGTGCGCACGGTGCCATTCGTCACTGTAGCGGCCGCCAACCATCGCTAAGTCTGGCCCGGTGCGCTTAGAGCCCCAGAGGAAGGGGTGGTCATACACAAAATCTTCAGTAGTGGAGAAGTGCTGGCCACTTCCGTAACGTTCAACTTCCGCACGCAACGGGCGAATCATCTGGGTGTGACACACGTGACAGCCTTCACGGATGTAGATGTCTCGCCCTTCGAGCTGCAAGGCAGTAAAGGGCTCCAAGCCCTCCGCAGGCTGACGATCGCGGTCTGAGGCTATCAGGGGAACGATTTCGACCAAGCCGCCAAAGCTGATGGCGATAACCACCAGGACGACCATCAAGCCAAGATTCTTTTCAATCTTTTCGTGTTGCATGTGTTAACTCCCGATGCTCTCAGTTAGCCGCAGACAGTGCAGGTTTCACGTCATCCTGCGCCGGAGCGTCGCTCTTCGCGGCTTGAATGGTCTTGTATACGTTCCACGCCATCAGGAACATACCGGCGAGGAAGATAGCTCCTCCGATCACGCGGATCAGGTAGCCTGGGTAGCTGCGCTCAACGGATTGTACAAAGCTGTACATCAACGTGCCGTCTTGGTGCACCGCACGCCACATCAAGCCTTGCATGATGCCGTTGACCCACATGGCGACCACATAAAGCACGGTGCCGATGGTGGACAGCCAGAAGTGCACATTGATCCAAGCGACGCTGTACATTTCAGTACGGCCGTACAGGCGAGGAATCATGTGATAGAGCGATCCGATGGAGATCATGGCGACCCAGCCTAAGGCGCCGGAATGAACGTGGCCGATAGTCCAGTCGGTGTTGTGTGACAGCGCATTGACCGTCTTGATGGACATCATCGGGCCTTCGAAGGTTGCCATACCGTAGAACGACAAGGACACCACTAAGAAGCGCAAAATAGGGTCGGTACGCAACTTATGCCACGCGCCACTGAGCGTCATCATGCCGTTGATCATACCGCCCCAAGACGGCGCTAACAGAATGAGGGACATGGCCATGCCCAAGTTCTGCGCCCAATCCGGCAAGGCAGAATAGTGCAGGTGGTGGCCACCGGCCCACATGTACACACTGATCAAGGCCCAGAAATGCACAATGGAAAGACGGTAAGAGTAGATAGGGCGTTCGGCTTGCTTGGGTACGAAGTAGTACATCATGCCTAAGAAGCCCGCGGTCAAGAAGAAACCGACGGCGTTGTGACCGTACCACCACTGGATCATGGCGTCAGTCGTGCCGGCGTAGGCCGAGTAAGACTTCCACATAGATACCGGCATGGCCGCGCTGTTAACAACGTGCAGCACCGCAACGGTGATGATGAAGGCCAAGTAGAACCATAGGCCGACGTAAATGTGTGGCATCTTACGACGACGAATGGTTTCTACAAAGACCACTAAATAGGATACCCAGACGAGCGCTATTAGTATATCTATTGGCCATTCCAGTTCGGCGTATTCCTTGGCTGAGGTAATACCCAGCGGCAGGGTAATGACCGCTGCAACTATGATAGCTTGCCAACCCCAGAAGGTGAATTTGACCAAAGGCTCAAAGGCGAGTCGCACCTGACAGACACGCTGTACCACATAGTAAGAAGTGGCAAACAAGGCAGAACCGCCGAAGGCGAAGATCACCGCGTTGGTATGCAGGGGACGCAAACGCCCAAAATGGAAAATGCCAAGGTTTAAATCAGGCCACATCATCTGCGCCGCAAGTATGACGCCAACAGCCATGCCAACAATGCCCCACAGGACAGTAGCAATGGAGAATTGGCGAACCACCTGATAATTATACGTAGGGTGCTCAAACTGAGCGGGGGTTGCAATGCTCATCGTAGGTTCCAGAATCGTTCCTGAGTTTATTATGGCGGTGCGGCACAACTGAGCGACCCAATCACACAGTCCTGTCCATTGTTACCTCACCTTTGCTCCTGAGTATGCCATTCAGGTGCTGGAAGTATGGTAAGTGGTAGGGGGTGTTGCAAATGACTTGGATCAAGTAATGCTATAAAACGTATTCTAAAACAAAGAAGGTGCGTGGCGGGTGCGACAAATTGACGCACTGCCCTCGAAAGAGAAAGCGTTGACTACTGGCGCTCGAGCAGCCAGCGGCTTTGCCACGCATTGAATACACGCTCCGGGTACCAGGTTTGGCCGTAGCTGCCGTTATAACGAGCCAAGGCGGGCGTAAGGTTGCCGCGCTCGCGCTCTAGGTAATGGGCCAAAATGGTGGTGCCGTAACGTAGATTAGTTTCCATGTCGAACAGGTTGTCGTCCGGTCGACCGATTTCATTGGTCCAGAACGGCATCACTTGCATATAGCCGCGGGCACCGGCCCAAGACAAAGCGAAGCGATCAAAATTACTTTCGACTTGAATCAGCGCCAAGACCAACTCAGGGTTAAGTCCGGCGCGGGTAGATTCGCGATGAACCAAGCGCAGAAATTCAAGACGCTCCTCCTCGTCGGGCATACGGCGTTCTAAGCGGCCAGACATATCAACCAGCCAGACTTGGGCGTCAAAGCGATCGGTAAAGCCAGACTCCGCCGCGACAGCATGGCTCAACGACGCCACCAGGCTTTGGTCTATATCTTGATTCGCAGACGCACTTGCGGCCACGAAGCTGATCATGCAGAGTACGAGCCATTGGCTCAGGTGAGTCCAACGTAGACCCATTTGTCGAGACATTGGTAGCATTCCGTAAGATTTTTTATTCTGATTTGCGTCTACCGCTTAATATAGCGGCAAAACTCGTTATAATCGCCGTTCTTTAAATTTCTCTCAGGTTGCGCCACGGATGTTAGCGGCCTGCTTCATAATACAAGCGAGTACTCTTGGATAATACTATGCGAACTCATTACTGCGGGGAACTCAGAAGTTCCAATAACGAAGAAACCGTCACACTATGCGGCTGGGTACACCGTCGGCGTGACCACGGTGGCGTCATCTTTCTGGATTTGCGTGATCGCGAAGGTCTGGTGCAGGTGGTGTTTGACCCCGATGACGAAGTGAACTTCAATACCGCAGACAGAGTGCGCAGCGAATACGTTGTGAAGGTAACGGGGCGAGTGCGTGCCCGCCCTGACGGTACCGTGAATAAAGACCTGCCGACCGGTGAAATCGAAGTGCTGGGCAAGCAGATTGAGGTGTTGAACGCCGCCGAAACGCCGCCATTCCCGCTAGACAGCCATTCCGGTGTGGGTGAAGACGTCCGACTGAAATACCGTTATATGGATTTGCGTCGCCCGGAAATGCAAAGCAAGCTTATTTTGCGCAGCCGCATTTCTACCGCCTTGCGTCGCTACTTGGATGACCAAGGCTTTTTGGAAATTGAAACGCCAATCTTGACCCGTGCAACCCCAGAAGGTGCGCGTGACTATTTGGTGCCGAGCCGCACGCACGACGGTAAATTCTTCGCCTTACCACAGTCGCCCCAGCTGTTTAAGCAGTTGTTGATGGTGGCGGGCTTTGATCGTTATTACCAAATCGCTAAGTGCTTCCGCGATGAAGACTTGCGCGCTGATCGTCAGCCCGAGTTCACCCAGATCGACATGGAAGCGTCCTTTGTTGATGAAAAAGACGTTATGGGTGTGGCCGAAGGCATGGTGCGCCACATTTTCAAAAGCAGCCTGGGTGTCGAGTTCGGTGACATTCCGCACATGCCATTCTCTGAAGCCATGGAGCGTTACGGCAGCGACAAGCCAGACTTGCGTATTCCATTGGAAATCGTCACCGTCAGTGATCTGATGGCCGAAGTTGAGTTTAAAGTGTTTTCTGGCCCAGCGACCGACCCTAAAGGTCGCGTAGCGGCCTTGCGCGTGCCTAACGGCGGCGAGTTGACGCGTAAGCAGATTGACGACTACACCAAGTACGTTGGTATTTTCGGTGCTAAAGGCTTGGCCTACATCAAGGTCAATGACAAGTCTGACCTGGAAGAAGGTCTGCAGTCACCCATCGTTAAATTCTTGCCTGTCCCCGTACGTCAAGCATTGCTGGAGCGTTTGGGCGCTGAAAACGGCGACCTGATTTTCTTCGGTGCTGACAAAGCCCGTATCGTAAATGATGCCTTGGGTGCGCTGCGCGTTAAACTGGGCGAAGACCTAAACCTCTATACCGCCGAGTGGGCACCATTGTGGGTAGTCGACTTCCCAATGTTTGAGCAGGATGACGACGGTCGCTTACACGCCTTGCACCACCCGTTCACAGCGCCTTCGTGCTCGCCGGAAGAGCTGCGTGCAGCGCCTGAAACGGCACTGAGTCGGGCCTATGATCTCGTACTCAACGGCACGGAGCTGGGTGGCGGTTCTATTCGTATTCACGACCAGTCGATGCAGGCCGCGGTTTTTGATCTGCTGGATATCTCGCCAGAAGAGCAGCGTGAAAAGTTTGGCTTCTTGTTAGACGCCCTGCAATACGGCGCGCCTCCGCACGGTGGCTTGGCTTTTGGCTTTGACCGTTTGATCATGCTGATGACCGGTGCTGAAAGCATTCGCGACGTCATTGCGTTCCCGAAAACGCAGTCGGCCGCCTGTGTGCTGACGCAAGCGCCGGGTGAAGTCAGCAACGAGCAATTGCGCGAGCTGAATATTCGCGTACGTAAGTCGGTAACAGAATAACGGGAGCTGAGGTAAATGGCAGGCCATTCCAAATGGGCTAACATCAAGCACCGCAAAGCGGCGCAGGATGCCAAGCGCGGCAAGATATTCACCAAGATCATTCGTGAGCTGGTGGTGGCTGCGAAAGCGGGCGGGCCAAACCCGGAAGACAACCCAACGTTGCGGTCAGTGGTGGATAAAGCCCTGACCAACAACATGAAGCGCGACACCATAGACAAGGCCATTGCGCGCGGTGCCGGTACGCAAGACGGCGACAACTACGAAGAGCTGACCTACGAAGGTTATGCGCCGGGTGGTATCGCTGTGTTGGTGAAGTGTCTGTCCGACAACCGCAACCGTACCGTCAGTGAAGTGCGCCACGCGTTTTCCAAAAGCGGTGGCAACCTCGGCACCGACGGTTCAGTGGCTTACTTGTTCAATCAAGTCGGTCAGTTGTTCGTCGAGTCGGGTGACGAAGACGCGGTGCTGGAAGTGGCTTTAGAAGCCGGTGCCGACGATGTCATCGTCGGCGACGACGGTTCTTTCGAAGTACGCACCACCATCGGCACCTTTTTGGATGTGAAAACGGCGTTGGTCAATGCCGGTTTTACGCCCGAAGGGGAGGTGTCTTACGTGCCTGACCTGTACGTTGATGTCGATCCAGAACTCGCCGACAAAGTGTATCGTTTGATCGACATGCTGGAAGAGTCGGATGACGTGCAAGGCGTGCACACTAACGCCTCATTTCCGGACACCGCTATCATGGAAGCAGAATAGCATGCAGGCCGCCGGGCGATGAGCATCATCCTAGGCATCGACCCGGGTTCTCGTCGCACGGGTTTTGGCGTAATCGATACCTCGGGGCGCAAACCCCGATACATCACCAGTGGCTGCATTAATTTGACCAAACTGGTGGACATCCCTTCGCGCTTGGATTCCATTTTTTCGCATGTGCAGGAAATCTGCGCGCAAGTCAGTCCAACCGAATTTGCCATAGAACAGGTGTTTTTGGGGCGCAATGTAGACTCGGCCTTAAAGCTAGGCCATGCGCGCGGTGCGGCCATTGTGGCGGCTATGCAGGCGGGCTTGCCGGTGCATGAGTATGCGGCTCGGCAGGTGAAGCAGTCCGTCGTGGGGAAGGGCAGTGCGACCAAGGAGCAGGTACAGCACATGGTTAAGGTGCTGTTGGATTTGCCCGGCATGCCACAAGAAGATGCGGCCGATGCCTTAGCCATCGCGCTTTGCCATGCGCATTTCAGTGCCTCCATGGGGCGTATTGCCGGTGCCGTGGGGAGTCGGCGGGGGCGGACCGTCTAACTACAGATTCATGTGCGCCGGTTTGGTAGAGGGTCTTATAGGGGGTTCTTGGGGACGCCGTGAACCCGGTCCCTGGGGGCTCGTTGCGGCCTTCCTTGGCCGCAAACGCCCCTACGAACCCCCTATAAGACCCTCTACCAAACCTAGTTCCCGCGATTGATCGATACTGTGTCGACTTGGAAATTTTTTGCCTAGTTCGTATGGTGAAGGGGTGCTAGAAGCTATCTGCTATTTCTGGGCGTTTGCGCACAGGACGTGCGCAACGAGCCCCCATGGACAAATTCGTCAGGAACGAATTTGCATGACCGGAGGGAGCCCGAAGGGTCAGGCGCATGGATGCGCCTGATAATCGGTTTACGGCGTCCCCAAAGGGGCCCCTCAACCCTCTTTCATAGGCGCAGTGCGGTACTATCCTGTGCGGAAGTGAATTTACAGCTTTTATTAGGGGCAAGAATGATCGGACATATACGTGGTGAGTTAGTGGTGAAGCAGCCGCCGGAAGTGGTGGTGGATGTGCAGGGCGTCGGGTACGAAATCCTCGTGCCGATGACCACTTATTATGTGCTGCCCGGACTGGGTGAACAGGTTCGATTGTGGACACACCTCAGTATTCGCGAAGACGCTCATGTGCTGTTTGGCTTTGCGCAGGAAAGTGAACGCACCTTGTTTCGCACGCTGATCAAAGTGAACGGCATCGGCCCTAAACTCGCCCTGGCCATATTGTCCGCTATTGAGCCGGATGACTTTGCCCGCTTTATTGAAATGGATGACATCAACCAGTTGATGAAGATTCCCGGTGTTGGCAAGAAAATGGCTGAGCGACTGGCACTGGAACTGAAAGGCAAAGTGCATGGTGGCAACGCCGATGGTCCATTATTCAGTGCGGCATCGCCCGCTGTCGCGGCGGTTGACCCTGTTGAAGACGCCGAAAGCGCGCTGGTTTCATTGGGCTATAAGCCCGCCGTGGCCGCCAAAATGATTAAACAGGTGCAGGCGCCTGGGTTGGCCAGCGACGAACTGATCCGTCTGGCCTTGAAGTCGGCACTGTGAGACTATTTCGCGCATGATAGAAACAGACCGCTTTATCGCCCCCGAGCCTAAAACACCCAAAGAAGAGCAGCTCGATCGTGCTATTCGCCCGACGCGTCTAACCGACTACGTGGGGCAGCCGGTGGTGCGTGAACAGCTAGAGATTTTCATCGCGGCGGCATTGAAGCGCGAAGAAGCACTGGATCACATGCTGGTATTTGGCCCGCCGGGCTTGGGTAAAACCACGCTGGCGAACATTGTTGCCAATGAAATGAACGCGCAGATCAAAACCACCTCTGGCCCTGTGCTGGAAAAAGCCGGTGACCTGGCGGCTATGCTGACCAATCTTGAAGCCGGCGATGTGCTTTTTATTGACGAAATACACCGCTTAAGCCCGCATATCGAAGAAATTCTTTATCCTGCCATGGAGGATTATCAACTCGATATCATGATTGGCGAAGGGCCGGCGGCGCGCTCAATTAAGCTTGAGCTGCCGCCTTTTACTTTGGTCGGTGCAACCACGCGCGCCGGTTTGCTCACTTCGCCATTGCGCGACCGTTTTGGCATTGTGCAGCGTTTGGAGTTTTACAGCATCGCTGACCTGACGCACATCGTGCACCGGTCTTCGCGGTTGATGCAGATGGACATGACTGACGAAGGGGCGTTGGAAATTGCTACACGATCGCGCGGTACGCCGCGTATTGCTAATCGTCTGCTGCGCCGTGTACGGGATTATGCGGAAGTAAAAGCCGATGGCGTGGTGACCTATGACGTAGCACATGCTGCTTTGACCATGCTGGATATTGACCCGGCCGGGTTCGATTTATTGGATCGGCGGATGCTGACGGCCATGATCGAGCGATTCGATGGTGGGCCGGTCGGGATCGACAGTCTGGCAGCAACGCTGAGTGAAGAGCGCGATACGCTGGAAGACGTAGTAGAGCCCTATCTTATTCAAAAAGGCTACATCGTGCGTACGGCACGGGGGCGGCTCGTGACCGATTTGGCCTACCAACATTTTGGTCTGTTGCGTAATAGTTCGACTTAGAATCGGCCAGAGGGCTGGCCTCCTACAGCCACGACACAACCCGTAGGAGCGCAGCCCTCTGCGCGAATGATCGAAGCTCACCTTTGTAGGAGCGCAGCCCTCTGCGCGAGTGATCGGGCCTGTGTATAAGTTTTGAATGGGCTTCTCAAATTCTTCTATAACCGCTGGTTAGCCTATTTCTTTTTCGGTACATTGTCGGCAGCGGGTCTCCGTCTGCCTGTTTGATTTAATAAGGAGTAATGCAGCGTGCACAATGATATGTCGTATTGGTCACTGATCGCGAGCGCGAGTCTGTTGGTACAGCTCGTTATGTTAACGCTGTTGTTGCTCTCAGTGTTCTCCTGGTTCTTTATTTTTGAGCGTGTGCAATTCCTGTCGCGCGCTTCACGCAGCAACGAGAATTTCGAAGAGCGTTTCTGGTCAGGTATGGACCTGACACAGCTGTTTCGACAGGTGAACGCGAATCCTGATCCGGACAGCGGCTCGGAAGCGATCTTTCGTGCCGGTTTTAAAGAGTTTACACGCGCACGGCAGCAGTCTGATATGGATCCGGAAGCCACCATGACGGCCATTCAACGTGCTATGCGGGTGGCTACCAATAAAGAAGAAGACAAGCTCGATAATCATTTGTCTTTTTTGGCCACTGTAGGTTCTATATCACCGTACATCGGTTTGTTTGGTACCGTATGGGGCATCATGAATTCCTTTCGCGAGCTGGGTAACGCTGCGCAAGCGACCTTGGCTACGGTCGCGCCGGGCATTGCTGAGGCTTTGATTGCAACGGCCATGGGCTTGTTCGCGGCCATACCGGCAGTGGTTGCCTACAATAAGTTTTCGAACCGCGCGGAAAACCTGATTGGTTTGTATGAAACCTTCTCCGAAGAATTTTCCAGTATTCTGCACCGTCAGGTGCATGCGTTGTCGCGTAAAACATCGTCACAATCGCCGAAAGCACGTACAGAGTCATCGACTGAGAGTGCACCCAAACCACTGGGTGATGCGGGGTTAGCATGAAAAAGAGCGGTAAGCGCAAGCCTGTCGCTGAGATCAATGTCGTTCCCTATATCGACGTGATGTTGGTGCTGTTGATCATTTTTATGGTGACAGCGCCCATGTTGACGCAGGGTGTGGATGTTAACCTGCCACGCGCATCGACCGAGCCTTTGCCGGTGGATGACAACCGCGAGAACCTCATTGTTTCAGTCAATGCCCAGCAGCAGTACTTTCTGGAGTTGGGTGAAGCCTCACCCCAGGCTATTGAGTTAGGTGAAGTGCGGAATTTTGTTGCGGAAGTCATTCGTCGTAACCCAAACACCGCTGTATTAGTGCGTGGTGATCAAGCGGTACCATATGGAAAAGTGGTTGAACTCATGGTGATGCTGCAATCTGCCGGAGTGGGCAGTGTAGGATTGGTCACGGAACCTATTTGATCATGCGTGATGCCGATCAACTCTTTCCCTTTATCTACGCGGTTTTGCTGCACGTGTTTATCATCGCCGTTTTGGCGATCGGTATGCCGACGTTCAGTCAGCCGAGGGAAGTGAATTTGCCGACGGTTATACAAGCAGAGCTGGTTACGTTAAGCATCAGTCAGCCTGCTACTGCACCCACACCAGCGCCTCCGGCGCCAGCACCGCGCCCTCCAGTAGAGACAGCGCGCGTGGCACCGCCGCCGCCCGCCCCGGAGCCAGCGCCAGCGCCGCCACCTCCACCACCCCCGCCTGCTCCGGAGCCACCACCACCTGCTCCTGCGCCGCCTCCGCCGCCACCAGCGCCCGCTCCAACGCCGGAGCCAGCGCCAAGACCCGCTCCGCCGCCGGAGCCGGCCCCCGCGCCTGCGCCGCCCACACCGCCGGCGCCAAGGGACTTCACGGATGAGGAGTTGGCCATGTTTGAAAGCACCATGTTGAGTACGCTCGAAGCGGACCAGCAGCGTGCCGAGGCGGCCGCCCAGCAAGCAGAGAGAGAGCAGCAAGCCATTGCTACCTATGAACAATTGATTGGTGATACGGTGCGCCGTTTGTGGAATTTACCACCCAATATCGACAACTCGATGCGTCCGACCGTACAAATTCAATTACTGCCAACCGGCGAGCTGGTGGCAGCAACCATTGTGCGAAGCAGCGGCAACGCATCGCTGGATCGTTCCGTTATCCAAGCGATTGAGCGGGCAGGGCGTTTTCGTGTGCCGGATGATATTCGAGTATTTGAACGTTCATTTCGTCGTTTTAATATGACATTTGTACCAGAGGTCTAAATTATGCGCAGGTTACTGTTTGTTCTGTTGAGTTTGGCGTTGGTACAGCCCGCTATGGCTCAGTTAACGATTACCGTTACCAAGGGGTATGACGACAAGACCAATATCGCTGTCGTTCCGTTTCTGTGGGATGGTGACGGTGCCGCGCCGTCGGAGATGACGGATATCGTGATCGCCAATTTGGAGCGCACCGGGCAGTTTGAGGCGCTGGATCAGGCTGCCATGCGCAGCTGGCCTAGTCGCCGCGAGAGTATTGCGTTTGCAGAGTGGAGACTACTCGATCAGGATTTCTTGGTCATTGGTCGCTTGCGCCCAGTCGCTGAAGGTCGGGTCGAGGTGACCTATGAGCTCTATGATCCGTATCGCGAGCAGCGCCTTACAGCAGGCACTCTGCAAGGCACTTTGGCGCAGTGGCGTCAGCTCGCACATCGCGTTAGTGATGCGATTTACGAAGAAATTACCGGTGTGAGAGGCGTTTTTTCTACCAAAATAGCCTATGTTGTCGCCCAAGAGTCGGATGCAGGTATGCAGTACCGATTGCAGATCGCTGACGCAGACGGTTGGAACGAACAGATTTGGTACCGTTCATCGCAGCCCATCATGTCACCTGCTTGGTCGCCGGATGGAAAGCATATTGCGTTTGTGGATTTTCAACCCGATGGCAGTTCGTCGGTTAAAATGCTTGACCTGACGACGCGTAATATACGTACATTAGCAGAGCGGCGTGGGAGCATTAACAGTGCGCCGGCTTTTTCACCCGACGGACGGCGGTTGGCTTTAACGTCGAGTCGTGCGGGAAGTCCAAATATTTATGTATTGGACTTGCAGTCGAATAGGCTGCAGCAGGTAACGACGCATTGGGCCATCGATACAGAGCCCGATTGGTTGGACGATAATACGTTGATATTCACGTCTGACCGCAGTGGTCGGCCACAAATATATCGCACAGATTTGCGCACACAGGCAGTAGAGCGTTTGACTTTTGAAGGCCGCTATAATGCTCGTGGGCGAGTAGGATCAAATGGTGAGCGTATCACCATGGTATACAGCGACGGTGGCGGGTATCATATCGCTACGATGGAACTGGATACCCGATTGGTACAGGTTCTGACAGGAAATGGATCGGACGAGTCTCCAAGTCTCGCCCCAAATGGAAGTATGGTAATATATGCCACAAAACGCGGGAATAACTCAGAGCTTGCGTGGGTGTCAATTGATGGTAAGGTAGAGAGTGCAATGCCAAGTCGGTTCGGTGATGTGCGTGAACCAGCTTGGTCACCCTATACCTACTAGTAGTAATGAATTTTCTGAGCCGTGCTCTTATGCCGGCAACGAAATAAGTACAACCTTAACAATATGGGATTGAACAATGTCTAAGATTAAACTGCTGCAAGTTCTGTTGGTTTCAGGGATTCTAGGCGTAGTGGGCTGTAGCTCCGCGCAAGTTGACGATGCCGCCGGTGCGAGTACAACAACGACTGATACCACTACCACAGATACCACTCCTTCTGCTGGTTCTGAGGTTATGGTTATCGAGCCACCCGTTGAAACTGAAACAATGACCGCAATGGGTGCGCCAGATATTTCTGTTGTATTCTTCGCCTTCGATAGTTTCACTGTAGACGCTACAAGCCGTAGCGTGTTGGATGCTCACGCTGACTACTTGCGTAACAACCCAAACTTGGTTGTTGTATTAGAAGGCCACACCGATGAGCGCGGCAGTGCCGAGTACAACTTGGCCTTGGGTGAAAACCGTGCCAAAGCGGTACAAGACTACCTGCGTCTGCGCGGTGTTGACGGCGCACAAATGTACGTTACTTCTTTCGGTGAAATGAAGCCTGCTGCACGTGGTTCTAATGAAAGTGCTTGGGCACTGAATCGCCGTGTAGAGATTCAATACCAGTAAGTAAAAGGTTCTAATGAAGCGCTATTTTATAAGTGCTGTAGGAGGAGTTGCCGTTGTCGGCAGCTCCTTTCTTTTTGCAGCCCCCCCTATTGAACAGGGGCGTCCTACCCTGATAAATCAGTCTGGCCGCAGCATCATGGCCGACGAATTAATTACTGAAGAGTTGCTACGGCAGCGCCTGTCCGGCCTTCAGGGCCAGTTTGCTACGCAAGATAATTTGACTCAGTTGCTTGATCGCATTGCACGCATGGAGCGTGAGATGCAATTGATGAACGGACAGATTGAAGAGTTAACCTATCGTCTGCAAATAGCAGAGCGAGACAACAGAGATCGTTATATCGATCTTGACCAACGTTTAACCAATATTCAAGCTTCGGGGCCGGCAGCATTGTCTGGCAGAGCCACTGAGGTCCGCCCGGCACAGAGTGCCACTGACGCTGAGCAAAACGCCTACAATGCTGCCCGGGACTTAATCAGTTCGCGTGAGTACGAGCGAGCGATAGAGTCATTGCGCGCTTTTGTGGAGCGCTATCCAGAGAGCTCACTGGTTGATAATGCCTACTTCTGGCTCGGTGAGGTTTATACTCTGTTGCGCGAATTTGATAGCGCTCGTAATGTTTATCAAAAAGTGTTGACTGATTTTCCTGCGTCAGAGCGCCGTGTTGATTCGACGTTCAAGCTCGGATTCCTAGAAGAGCGGGTAGGAGATGTGTCCAAAGCAGTAGATTACTACGAGAAAGTGATTGAAATGGCACCTGGTACACAGCTTGCCAACCTTGCACGTCAACGACTCACTACCTTACAAGAATAAGTCATCAAAACATGAGCCTTGCTATCGTTTTATTGTCAGGCGGTCTCGATTCCGCCACTGTGGCTGCACTGGCGGTGCAGCGTTATGATCGTGTTCACGCTTTGAGCTTTCGTTACGGTCAGCGTCATTCGTCTGAGTTGCGTGCCGCAGAGCGCGTGGCAAAAGCCTTAAATTTGGCTGAGCACAGGGTTGTTGATATCGATCTGGGCCAACTGGGTGGTTCGTCGCTTACGGATACGTCGCTGGCAGTGCCCGAAACCGAGCAAGACGGTATCCCGAACACCTATGTTCCAGCCCGTAACACGGTTTTTTTATCCTATGCCTTAGCCTACGCTGAGGTGTGTGGTGCAGACAGCATTCATTTGGGTATCAATGCGGTGGATTATTCGGGCTATCCAGATTGCCGACCTGAATTCGTAGATGCTTTTCAGAATCTGGTCAATGTTGCTACTAAGGCAACGGTTACCGGGCATCCGATTCGGATAGAGGCGCCGTTATTGCATATGACAAAGAGCGAAATTATACAGGCGGGTACCGGAGCAGGCGTAGATTATGGCCTTACCGTGTCTTGCTACCAAGCGGATGATCAAGGTGTTGCGTGTGGTGTGTGTGACAGCTGTCGCTTGCGTCGCCAAGGGTTTGAAGTGGCTGGTCTGGCTGATCCAACCCCCTACAGAAAAAATTAATTAAATTAGGGACTTGCGCTCAACTGAAAAATCCCTATCATATGCCGCCTTGCTTGAGGGTCGTTAGCTCAGTTGGTAGAGCAGTTGGCTTTTAACCAATTGGTCGCAGGTTCGAATCCTGCACGACCCACCACCTTAACTGCAAAGCGTCTGTTAGTGGTGTTTCTCAAGTAAATAAAGAAGTCGAGTTAGTCTAAGTACTTAATAAGCTTGACTTTTTTGCTGCCAAACAGCACAATGCGCACCGCGTAAGGGTCGTTAGCTCAGTTGGTAGAGCAGTTGGCTTTTAACCAATTGGTCGCAGGTTCGAATCCTGCACGACCCACCATTTCCCTGAGTCAATTCATATTGGCTATCCACAAAAATCACAGTCTTATCGGTGAAGTTATAGCCATATGAGTTGTGCTACAATCGATGTCTGTCCTAGTCCCAAGTTAAGAACCACTTTATGAGTGCATCCTTCACGGTTGGCCCCAAGATTTCGTCTATTCCTGTCGTTTGCGTGCCTGAGCACGTTACGCAATCCGTTATGTCGCATGGTGAAAAAACCGAGCGGATGACTGAGTTGACGGAAATGCTCAAGGCGCGCAACGCCGTATTGGTGGCGCACTACTATACAGACCCGTTGATGCAGGAGCTGGCAGAAGTCAGTGGTGGTTTTATTGGCGACTCGCTGGAAATGGCGCGCTTTGGTGCCAACACGGACGCCCAGACCATTGTGGTTGCTGGTGTTCGCTTTATGGGTGAAACCGCCAAAATTCTCAGTCCTGAAAAGCGCGTTATCATGCCCACCTTGGCGGCAGAATGTTCGCTGGACTTGGGTTGCCCGCCAGAAGAATTCGCGGTGTTTCGCGCGCAGCACCCTGAGCGTACGGTGGTGGTGTATGCGAACACCTCTGCTGCAGTTAAAGCGCAGGCGGACTGGGTGGTGACGTCAAGCATCGCAGTGGATGTGATCAATCATCTTGCCACGCGTGGCGAAAAAATCTTATGGGCGCCAGACCAGCACCTGGGCCGCTATGTAGCAACCAAAACCGGTGCTGATATGTTGCTTTGGAATGGCTCCTGTGTGGTGCATGAAGAATTCAAGGCACAAGGGCTGCAAAAACTGAAAGCGGTGTATCCCGAAGCGGCGGTGCTAGTACACCCCGAAAGTCCAGAAGCTGTGTTGGCCTTGGCTGATGTCATAGGGTCGACAACTCAACTGTTGAAGGCCACGCAAAATCTGCCCAATCAGCAGTTTATTGTGGCGACCGATCGCGGCATTTTCTACAAAATGCAGCAAGCCAGTCCGCAGAAAAGCTTCATCGAGGCACCGACAGGCGGTTCCGGCGCGACCTGCCGCAGTTGCGCACATTGCCCCTGGATGGCAATGAATCAACTAGACAACTTGCGCTCCAGTCTGCTAGCAGACGATCAAGAAGTACATGTCGATGAAGGTATGCGGATGAAGGCTTTAGTGCCTTTGCAGCGTATGCTGGATTTTTCTGCCGGATTGAAGCTGTAGGCCGTCAGTTCTCCGGTCGAATAGGCCTCCCTTAACCCGGCAATAACGCCTCCCAGCGTCGCAGTATCGGCTGCCATGCGCTGCGCTCCGAAGCGATCTCTGTTAGTTCAATCGCGCGCTGCAACTGCCGCACGGCCATTGCCACCTCGCCTTTTATCCAACTGCTTTGTGCCTCTGCTCGAAAGGCTAGAGCACGACGATCGGCTAAATTAAATTCTTGGCTCAATACAGCCCAAGCCGCCAAGTCGTTAGGTGGCGCCGAGTGGTATAGGCTGCGTATCCAGCGTTCCCGATCAGCTGGATGGTCGTACAGTTCAGACGACAATACACTCAGCGCAACCAGCCAGCTGTCTGTGAGTAATCGACTTTGCTCCATCAGTCGCTGACGCAGTAATTGATCAACATCGGCTGCTGCATGGCGACGTAGCCACTCATTGGCTCGATAGATTAAGTAGGGGTTGGCGGGGTGGTTGGCGAGCATGTCGAGCCAGAACCTTTGTTGGTCTTGGCGCTCTAGCTCCGTACGTGTTTTATATTGAGTGCAAGCGTTGGTGGTGGAACGAACCGTAAGGCTAAAATCGGTCTGTACCCAGCACAGCGGGATGCTTAGGTCGGCTTGCGGTGCGGGCGCATTGATCTCGGCGATACGATTACGCAAGTCGGCCAAGCGACTGACCACGTCCGGATGGGTGCCTGGGTAGGTTGAGTTGACTGTGCCGACCTGCGAGCGCTGGTAGCGTGCCATCGACTCGTAGGCGTCAATAATGCCTTGCAACGGAAGGCCGCTGGAACGCATCGCATTCACCGCTGCACGGTCAGCCTCTTCTTCCATGCTGCGGGAAAATGCCAATTGTTGTTGCATGGCTAAGCCTTGAGCGCCATAAAACACTCCTGCGGCGAGGCTGGCGTCGACCTGTGCAGCTAGTGGTATCAATAGAAAACTGGCGATGACCATACCCATGGCATCGCGCCGTGCCCCCGCCAGTCTGGCATGATGTCCCAATGCCAAGTGGCCCAGTTCGTGTGCTATAATCGCCTGCAATTCAGCCGTTTCCGTCATCTGGTCCATCATGCCGGTATGAACCCCAATCAATCCTCCGGGCAAGGCAAAGGCGTTGAAGTTTCGATTGTTGACCCCAAAAATCATCAGCTCCGACGGACGTTGTTCGGTGGCAAAAAAAGGTAACAATGGGGCGGTAGATTGTTGCAAGTAGTAGGTGAGGGCCGGGTCCTGGGTGGCGATGCTTTCTCTGTTAAGAAAACGTAAGTATCGCAAGCCGGATATTGCTTCCTCGGTCTGGGTGCGTATATCTTTCTGCCCTAACGAGGGAAGGTCGCTGACAAAGGTGTCTGCGCGTAAAGTTCCCGCCAAGAGTACTGTGGTTAGGCAAGCGATCAGGACCTTGCGATGAGAACGGCTCACCAAGGGTAATTCAGGGCGCGACAGCAAGGTGAGTAACTTCATGACCACAAATATAACCGAGACCACCATAGATGCTAGTCAGTTGGCATGTCCTTTACCATTGCTTAAGGTGAAGCAATGGCTGGCCAAAGCAGCAGTAGGTGGGCGGTTACGCATCATCACCACTGACCCAGGCTCGAAGCGGGACATTCCGCGGTTTTTGGCCTCTACGTCGCATACCTTGATTGCACAGGAGGAGGCTCCTTCTGTGTGCATCTTTATAATCCAAGCCGGAGCATCCAATGCTTAAAGTGTTCGAACGCATGTACAACCGCTATTTTCACGACGAAGAAGCGGTCATTTTGGCGTTAGTTTTGATCGCATCGACGTTGGTTGTATGGCTCTTTGGTAGTGTTTTGGCGCCCGTGTTTGCGGCCTTAATCGTTGCTTATGTGCTGGCGCCGATCATGGACCGCCTGGTGCGTCTAAAGGTGCCTTATGTGGTCGCTGCCTCAATACTGTCGCTGCTGTTTTTGGGTGTCTTGCTTCTGGTGGTACTGATTTTGGTGCCTTTCTTATGGGGTCAGGTGATGACCCTGACCGGAGAGTTGCCGAAGATGCTCAACCAAATGCAGTTGGTACTGGCCGAGTTACCAGCGCGCTTTCCGGAAATATTCGATGACGAAGAAACACTGCAATGGGTGCGTCAGCTTAATTTGGGGGCCTTAGGCAATCAGGCAGCAAACTACTTGCCTCGGCTGGTGGGGCTTTCGTTATCAACCATACCGAACCTGATTACCTTGCTGGTCTATCTAATCATTGTGCCGCTGATGGTCTTCTTCATGCTGAAGGACCGCAAAACTCTGTGGGAGTCATGGTTGACCTTGCTGCCGACACGACGTCGCTTGTTGACGGACATCGGCGCAGAAATGAACCAGCAGATTGCCAACTACATTCGTGGCAAGGTGATTGAGATTCTCATTGTGGGCTCCGTCAGCTTTGTCGCTTTTGAATTGCTCGGCTTGAACTATTCGGCTCTGTTAGCCTTGATGGTTGGCTTGTCGGTGTTGATACCTTACATCGGTGCGACCGTGGCTACCGTGCCGGTAGCGCTGATTGCGTTGTTTCAGTTTGGTGTAGGGCCGCACTTCTATACCGTCGTGGTGGTCTATCTGGTCATTCAAATGCTGGATGGTAATGTGCTGGTGCCATTGTTGTTTTCTGAAGCCGTCAACTTGCACCCCATTTTTATCATCATTGCGGTGCTGTTCTTTGGTGGTGTGTGGGGCTTCTGGGGCGTATTCTTTGCCATTCCGTTGGCCACATTGGTCAAGGCGGTTTACAACGCGTGGCCCAAGCACCCCGACGCGGTATAAAAATATGGCATTGTGATGGTCTGACGGTTGAGATAGCGGGCTCAGAACATTACCATTGCGCCCTACACACGAGTATTGCACGCCAAATGGCGGGAGTTTTGAATGATTACTGGGAGTATGGTCGCTCTAGTGACCCCAATGAGTGAAGATGGCAGCATTCACTGGGAGAGTCTTGAGCAATTGCTCGATTTTCACATCGAGAATAAAACGCAGGGGATTGTGTCGATGGGCACAACCGGTGAATCGACTACTCTCAGTATGGCCGAACACAAATCTGTGGTTAAGTTTACCGTTGAGTACTGTGCCGGTCGTATTCCGGTGGTGGCCGGTACCGGTGCAAACAACACGGTAGAGGCCATCGAACTGACGCGTGCTGCTGCGGAGGTGGGTGCGGATATGTGCTTGTCGGTCGTGCCGTACTACAACAAGCCCAGCCAGGAAGGCTTATATCGCCACTTCAAAGCCATCGCCGAGGCGGTCGACATTCCTGTGATTTTGTACAATGTACCCAGTCGTACGGTTACTGACATGAGCAATGAAACCATTGCACGTCTGTCTCGAATCCCCAACATCATCGGCGTCAAAGAAGCCACCGGTGACGTATCGCGTGTGAAAGCCATCAAGAAGCTCGCCGGGCAAGACTTTGCGCTGTACTCGGGTGACGACGCTACCAGCAAGGATTTCTTGTTGGAGGGTGGCGACGGTTTGATCTCCGTGACCGCCAATGTATCGCCCTTGGCGATGCAAAATATGTGTGAAGCGGCCATGGGCGGCAATCTGGAGCTTGCAGAACGCTTGGATAACCTGTTGCAGCCGTTGCACAAGAATTTGTTCTTAGAAAGCAATCCAGTGCCTGTTAAATGGGCGCTGAACATCATGGGGTTGATTCCACCAGGCATTCGTTTGCCTCTGGTGCCGTTCGATAAGCAGTACCACGACACCTTGAAGCAAGCGATGATGGAGTCCGGCATACTGTGAGTAACCACACGCGTTCGATCGTTCGTATCAGCGGTTTGTTAAGCATAGTTTTATTGGCAGCCTGCAGCAGTCAGCCTCTGGTGACTGCGCAGGAAGGCCAACTGGAACGAACGACAAGCTTTCCTGAACTCCCGGCAGATTCCGGGCGTTATTTCATCGCTGATCCTTTACCCAGTGGCAGTGTAGTGGAAACGTCCGCACCGCGTCGTCAACTCGTGGTGTTGGATGCAGCCAACACGCGCACCATTGATACGTTGCGCTTTTTCACTGACGCCAATGGCTTGCCCTTAATCGAAATGCCCATAGAGCCAGTAGCTGCGTCGGATCAGTTGCGTGTCGCCATCGACGCTCTGGGCTGGCGCGTGCGTCAAGTTGAGTTGGACGAAAGTCGCATTTCCATCGACGGCTCCCCGTGGTTGCAGCGGCGTACCGATCAGTTGTTTCCGGCGCGGCCGCAGATCAATATCTATTTCTACTCTTTCTCCAACGGTACCCAGGTACACATGGAGCGTGAAGGCGACATGCCATTTCCTGTAGCAACGCAACGCGAGCTGTTGCAAGAGCTGTTTGCGCAGCTGCAATGATGCGATTCGCGTCGCTGGGCAGCGGTAGTAAAGGTAATGCGACGCTGATTACCGCAGCGGACACAGCAGTGTTGGTGGATTGCGGGTTCAGTGTGAAAGAAACCCTGTTGCGTATGGCGCGTTTGGATTTCGCCCCCGAACGCTTGACCGCTATTTTAGTAACGCATGAACACGGTGATCACGCCAAGGGTGTTATGGCCCTGAGTCGTCGCCTGAAAGTGCCTGTTTATATGTCAGCGGGCACCGCCATCGCGCTCGACTGTATAGCGGATGTCCAAGTGCGCGTCATCGATTTACACCAGTCTTTTGCTTTGGGTGATGTGCATGTGCATCCGGTGGCCGTGCCGCACGATGCCCGGGAAGCTTGCCAGTTTGTGCTCAGTTTCGGTGAGCAACGTTTAGGCATATTGACGGACTTAGGGCATGTAACACCGCACGTAGTCAGTGCTTATCAAGCCGTCGATGCGCTGATTCTGGAAGCTAATCATGATCCTGAAATGCTGGCCGTAGGCCCGTATCCGCCCTCACTAAAGCGTCGCGTAGGCGGGCCTCTAGGGCATTTGAGTAATGGGCAGAGCGCCGAGTTGTTGAGTCAAATCGATCTCCAGAGGCTTCAGCGAGTTGTGATCTCCCATATCAGTGAACAGAATAATGACTTGAGCTTGGCGGAGTCCGTGTTGGCGGCGGCCATACCGGGGCATGAAGCCAAATTACAGATTAACCTACAGGACACCGGTTTCGACTGGTGCCAGATTCAACCGCTCTGAGGGGCTAGCTACGATGAACAAGAACACACTGCTGTATGCCGGAAAAGCCAAGTCGGTGTATACCACAGATGATGATGCCCTGCTGGTATTGGAGTTTCGTGACGACACCTCTGCGTTTGATGGTAAGAAAAAAGAAGCGCTGGCGCGTAAGGGGCGGGTGAACAATCAGTTTAACGCCTTTATTATGGAAAAATTGGCTGATGCAGGGATACCGACGCACTTTGTAAAGCTGTTGTCACCGCATGAAGCACTGGTAAAGAACCTGAAAATGCTACCGGTTGAGTGTGTTGTGCGTAATCGTGCGGCAGGTAGTTTGGTGCGTCGCTTAGGCGTAGAGGAAGGGCTGGCGCTAAACCCGCCTGTGTTCGAGTTCTTCTTAAAAAACGATGCCTTGAGCGACCCGATGATTAACGACGCCCACATCATCAGCTTTGGTTGGGCGACGGAAGAGCAAATCGCCGGAATGAAAGCGCTGACGTTGGCAGTTAATGATGTATTGACTAAGCTGTTTGATGATGGCGAAATGATTTTGGTGGACTATAAGCTCGAATTTGGCGTCATTGACGGGCAACTGGTACTGGGTGACGAGTTCTCGCCAGACGGTTGTCGGCTGTGGGATAAGAAAACATTGGAAAAGCTGGATAAAGATCGCTTCCGGCAGGACCTCGGAAACGTGATCGAGGCTTACGAAGAAGTGGGTCGTCGTATCGGTGTAACCTTTAATTGATTAGGCAGCCCAGACGGGTGAGGACGAACATCATGAAAAAATTACTTTTGGCTGCTGCAGTGGCGGCCTCTGTACCATCGGCACAGGCATTACCTTTTTTCGATTTCGACTTTGGTGCAGGCGGTGCGTTCAATACACTGAATGACGGCAGTATTGGTGATGATGTAACGCTGACTACCAATCCGGACAAAATAGAATTAGATCTGCAAGCCAAAATGGGTTTCTACTTACAGGGTCGAGTGGGTATGCCGGTGCTACCCGATCTCAAAGTGCGGTATGAGACCCTGCGGATGGAAAGTGGTGACGCCAATGGTAACTTTGATTTCTTTGGCACAACCTTCAACGTCGAAGGTGAGGCGATTTTAGACATGACGCACCTGGATACCGCGTTGGTATTTGGGCCTAAATTTATACCCTTTGTCGACTATCTTGATGTTGGGGTCAATTTGCGATGGTTGTTGGGTGGTTTCGAAGCTGAGGACTCAGGCGGTAATGAGCGTGTAGAACAAGCCTTCGAATTTGAAGGTATTCCGTTTGTAGTGCCGATGCTGCATTTTGCGGCTGCAACCACCATTCCCGTGGCCGATGTGCAGTTGTCAGGTGCGCTCAGTACTTTCCCCGTCACTGGTTTGAATATGACCGATTGGAACCTCAAGGCACGTTACTACGCACCACTGCCGATCAACATGCTGGCGAAGGTCGGTGTCGAGGCAGGCTACCGTAAGTGGACCATTGACATCGACGGCACTAAAGCTGAACTGATTCCATTGCCGGAAGAAGCGCAGCTGCAGTTTGATGCGTCAGGCTTCTTCTTGGGCGCTGTAGTTACCTTCTAGGTTGTGCAGTTCTTTAGAGCAATAAAAAAAGGCCGCAATTGCGGCCTTTTTGTTATTCCGTTGTAGCTCTCTGATCAAGGTGCCGAGTTGCTCCAAATACCCCCGCCGTTTTGGCACACCTCCTCATTTCTAGCTCTCTGTACTGCTAGGCTTTCGTTTAACTCCGACTGCGGATGGCGATAATAGTACAGTCGAGTTTCCTGAACAAAGTAGCTGCACCAGCCAATCAACGGGTAGTCAAATTGTGCGGTTCTGCTGCACAGTCCCTCAGGGTAGTACACCACATCGTTAAAGTTCATGGCGTAGGGCTGATGGACGGGGGAGCCGTCCAAGAGTTCTGCGCAATTATTGATGGGTGATGAATTGAATTCTAAGGTGCGTCGCCAACTACCGGTTTGCCCCCAGGTGGCAAAGCGCGGATCGTCTACAGGGCCGTCCACGGTAATCGTCTCGCCCGCCTGTACTGTGCCATCAATAGAACTGGCTAGCGTCTGCACGCGGTAGCGCCCCGCGCCTGTTAAGGTGGTCTGGTAGGTAGGTGTTGTCCAGAAGGCAATGGGCTGCCCCAGCGGGTTGACCAGCATACTTTGCAACACCAGTCCTTCAGGTTCGCCTTGCGGAAATACCACTTGAATGGTGGTATTCAATGGGGAAGGGCCATTGACCGGGTTCGCATCAACAATCATAGCAAATACCGGCGCATCGTCCGGTTCTGGTGTGCAAGGTGAGGTGGCCGTTAAGTCGGGGTCGCGCTCGTAACCAGGCAGGCCGAGGTAAGACACATCGATGGTGAGCTCCTGGTTTGCGTTGCGGTCACATACGCTCAAAAGCATCACGTCTTCCAGTGGCGAGTCCGGGTCCGTCGGGTCAACGGGCAGCTCGTCTTCAAATACTCGAAAACGCAATGCGGCGAGCATTTGCGCCATCGGGTCCCCCGTAACCAAGGGCGTCGTAAAGGGCTGTATTGTGCCATTGGTTGCGTTGTTGTCGGCAGTCCACCAATCATCTAGAAAGGTGCGCAAGTTGGTTAGGTAGAGGCTTATCTGGCTGTGCTGATAGTTGGCATTCAGCACCTGAGCGCAGGCTAAGTCGTAATAGCAGGTATCAGCTGTTAATCCGCTGAATTGATTCCATAAATAAGCCCGAGTCAGAGTGTCGGTGACCGGCGTAATGTTTACCCGTGTTGCGGGGTCATTGGGCAACGCGCTGTACAGCGAGTACATGGGGGATTCAGCGTTAGGGGTGGGGAAGGTTGATACCATGCCTGCTCTATTGAACACACCTAACAGACGAAAGCCGCCAGTATCGTCCGTGACGGTACTGAGTAGCAGGTCGAGATCTCCGTCAATGACGTCCTGCACATAGATTGGCGCCCACGGCAATGCACTTTCGTACATGGCGCGCCCAAGTACGGATTGATCGCCTAGCGGCCTTAGTAGGCGCGGATCAACCTCATCGTTAACTCCGCCATTGGTAGCATCGTCGTCGCCACAGGCCGTTAGCAGGCTCAGAAAAAGAACTAATATGAGTGTCAGTTGTCGTTTCATGGCTTCATCAGTGTAAAAAATGATCCAGTGGTAGTAGTATCGCTCGTTAATTCCGTTCTCGAATTCATAGGAGGCCTGCCATTGGCTGACTCTCTCACTTGGTCTATCTGGCCAGAGTATCCTTGGCTTTCACTGTTGACTTGGGTGTTTCTTGCCGTCGCAGTGGCTACCTTGATCCGTCCCGCCGTGTTGACGGTCACTCGCCAGTTGTTTCGCGGTATTCGGCACACGCTGGCACGCATCGCGCACCGCTTGGACGGCGTTGTCGCGGTACTGGCAAAGCGCAACCATCAAGTCCTTATGGTGCTGGGGCGGAGCTACCTCGAACGCGAAATCCGACGCCACACCGTGCAGTTAAAACACGCTGTAGATCACGACCTTGCACAAATCGCGCCTATGGGTGTTGAAGTGCAAAAACTCGTGGAAAAAATGCAGGATGATTACGCGTCCACTCAGGAGCAAACTCCGGAATTGCCCGAGTGGTTACGGGCTTCGGAGGCCATGGCCGCCTCGCAGGCCGCACAGTCAGGCAATCGCACTTTGCAACATCTGTTGCAGCAATTGCTGGATCGTATTCAACATGAGGCGCGCCAAGTGCGCCAGGAATACCGGCAAGCCATTGCCGATCGGCATACCATATTGAGCCAGTTCTTACCCTTCTGGCGGCGCTTGCTGCAGATGCAAGGCGACATAGGACAAGGCGTGCGCCGTATCGAGCAGCGCACGGAGCGACTAGAAGGGCTTTTGGAGCAGTTTGAGCGTCTCGCCGGCGGCGAAGAGCGTTCCTTACGCTTTGCCGTTGGCTCGGTGTTGGTCCATTTTATGGTGGCCTTGGTGTTGGCGGCTGGCATTTTGGCCTTAGGATTGGTGGGTTATTGGGTCATCGCGCCAGCGGTCGATGTGCTGATTCCCGTGTCGACCTATACGTGGGGTATTGTCGCCGTCGCCGCACTGTTAGGCGGGCAAGCTATTACGGGCATGGTGTTGCTGGAGAACATGCAGATCACCCGGTTGTTTCGCGCCTTCTGGGTCGTTGACACAGCCACCTCGTTTAAAATACGGCTAGTGGCCTTTATCGGGTTATGTGCTTGGTCGGTGGTTAACGGCCTGCTCGCTATGGTTGCTATGAGCAGTGAGCCAGTGGCGGGTAGCGTGGCGGCGGCTGGTGTGGAAAGCAACACCGGGGCCATGCTCGTCCGAGTCATAATAGCTGCGATGACGCCATGGGTGCTGACGTTGCTGGTCCTGCCACTGGAGCCATTGCTTAATGGTATTCGCGTCATGTTAGGCACGTCATTGGTTTGGTTGGCTACCTTGCTTACTTGGTCGGTACGGCTGCTGCACTTGGTGACCCGGGTAATAGAGCGCATTTGGATCGGTGCTTACGAAGTGTTGTGCTCTCCCTTGACGCGGCTTATGAATATCAGTGCTATGCGTAAACAAACTACAAATAAACCGGTTTCAAAGAAGCCAAAGGCTGCTAGCTCTTGAGCTGAGCGGGTTCACTTGTTAACGTGCGCGATGACAATTGTCGTATTATTGTGCAAATATAAAAAAGGCATCTCTATGAATAAGTTAGCCAATCTCGCTTTGGCGGGTGTACTGGCCAGTGCCGGTGGTATCGCCACCGCGCAGGATTTGGAAACCGTGACTGAACGGACCAGTTACTATTTTGGGTTGGATCTGGGCGGTAGTCTGGCACAACAGATTGGTACAGATCGCATCGACATCGACGCGGTAATTCTGGGCTTGCGTGATGGCTTGGCACAGAATGATCCACGTCTGTCGCTGGAAGAAATTCGCTCTGCTGTCATGGCTTTGCAACAAGAGTTACAGTCTGAACAAGAAGGTATGACCATGGCGATGCGCGCTGAGGGTGAAGCTTTCTTGAGTGAGAATGCGGAAAAGGACGGCGTGACCGTTACTCCGAGTGGTTTGCAGTATGAAGTAATCACTGCTGGAGAGGGCGGTGCATCACCATCCAGTTCTGATGTGGTGCGCGTGCATTATCACGGTACCTTGATTGATGGCACTGTTTTCGATAGTTCCGTCGACCGCGGAGAGCCTGTAGAGTTTCCTTTGAATGGTGTTATTCCAGGTTGGACCGAAGGTGTGCAGTTGATGAACGAAGGCGATAAGTATCGCTTCTTCATTCCATCCGATCTGGGCTATCGTGATCAGGCTGTAGGCAGCATACCACCGTTTTCTGTGCTGGTGTTCGAAGTAGAGCTTTTAGAAATTATGTAAAAGCTTTCTGGCCGCTTAATTGCCGCTATCAGTCGAGCTTATGCGTAAGCTCGATTTTTTTTGGTCTGAAAATGGCACGCAATAAAAAACCCGGCCATGTTGCCATGGTCGGGTTTCTTGAATTCTGGCTCCAGCGGCAGGACTCGAACCTGCGACCAAAGGATTAACAGTCCTCTGCTCTACCAACTGAGCTACGCTGGAGTAACTCGAACAGGGGAGGATTATAGAGATCGAACTTTTGGTGTCAACCCTAAAGTTTTGTTTTTTATAAGTTTTTTTGAGATTTCCCAAGAAAGATGGTGTTGTGGTGCTTTAGGCATGATTTTTGACTAATAACCGTTAGGTTGAACTATTCGTCAATTAACTGGCGGGGATTAACGGGATGTCTATGGAACTACAGCAACTCTATGTATTGGCGGGCACTTTTGGTGCCGGAATTCTGACATGCGGTTTGATTGCACTCATCGCCTTTAAGGTCGCGCGGCGCAAAGAAGGTGGTTCGGAGTCGGCTGCCATCCAAACGCGACGAGCTTTGTTGGAGTCGGTGGCGCAGAACGTCAGTGAAGTGCATCACGTCTACCAGCAGTTCTTAGCCTTGGCACTGGAATTCTCTCGGCATGGGAAGTCGTGGCCGCCACAGCGCAAAGAAGAATTGCGTCGAATTACTGACGATCTGGTGAATGTGTTCCGCCATTTGACGGAGGCGGAAGCCACTTTGCTGTTATTGGGCGAAAAGAAGCTCGAGCGGGCGTTACGCATCTACGGGTCTAAGATCGTACACTTGCGCCGTCAAATCTATGCGGACAAGCCGTCGTTCAGTGGCGAAGAGATTCAGGGGTTGGATCATCTGCGCAAAGAAATTGCCGACTTGCGTGAAACCTTTTACGACGCGCTCAGTCAGCGTTTTAAGCTGGTTTAGACCCTATGAGCGACCACGATAAACAACCTCCTTGCCCTTACTGCCAAAAGCTACGGTGGACCACCGTAGCTATGGTGATGGTCGTATTCCTGCTGTATTTAATTTCCCGCTAAGGACGTCTTTATGCCGGTTTTGGCATCGGATTTTCGCTCCAGCTGGTGGCTGCCCGGCGGCCACACGCAAACCATCATCCCCAGTGTCTTTCGTCGCCTGTCATTGGTCAGTCAGCCTGTTGAGATTCCGTTACCTGACGATGATCGCCTAGTGGCTGACTACTACCCAACACACAATGCCCCGGTTGACACTCCTCTGGTGGTGATCGCACATGGCCTAGAGGGCAGCTCGCAGCAAGCCTATGTGCTGGGTTTGGCGGCGGCAGCTCTGGCGGCTGGCTATGCGGTGCTGGCGTGGAACTTTCGTGGTTGTGGGCGTGCTGACAACCTGACACATAAAGTCTACTACGCCGGGTGCAGTGAAGACCTCGATGCAGTGATTCATTGGGGAGCCGCTCGCGGACATACCCGACTGTACCTATCTGGCTACTCCATGGGTGCCAATGTGACTTTGAAGTGGCTGGGGGAGCAGGGCGCGGATGCACGGCACCGTGGGGTGGCTGCCGCGGCGGTGGCCTCTGCGCCTGTGGACTTAGAGGGTTGTGCGGACGCGTTAGAGCGACCGAGTAATGTGATCTACCGTCGCCGTTTTGTGAAAGACCTCAGTGCACGACTGCGCAACAAGGCGCGCCAGTATCCAGAGCACTTCGATCTGTCTAAGCTACATACGGTGCGCTCAGTGCGCGACTTTGATGAGGCGTACACCGGCCCGTTGCAAGGTTTTCGTGGTGCTCAAGACTACTATGATGCCTGCAGTGCGCAGCGCTTTATGTGGGATATTCAGGTGCCAACCTTGGTGCTCAATGCCCTGAATGATCCCTTCTTGAGTCCGAGCTGTTTCCCGTTGGCGCAAGCAGAAACTCACCCTCAGGTGCACTTTGAGGCACCGCGCAGTGGCGGGCATGTGGGCTTTCGAGGGTGTCCGGGGCGCTGGCATTTGGACTATCGCTTTTTGGCATTTTTTGACACCGTTAATTAGCGTAATCCTGCATGATTTTTATGCTATGATGGCGCGTCCGTAAGAAGTCGAAAACAACAGATGGATTTTGTCCCACCCCAACAGCATGCTGAATTAGATACCTCCGGCTTAAAGTGTCCTGAGCCTGTTATGATGCTGCACGCCAAAGTGAGAACGTTGTCCCCTGGCGCGGTCGTAAAGGTGGTCGCTACAGATCCCTCCACTGAGCGCGACATTCCCAAGTTTTGTCACTTCCTAGGACACCAGTTGTTGGCGCATGAAGCCAGCGATGACCACTACATATATTGGATTGAGATCACGGCACGTTGAGAAAAGACGAGATGCGCGCCGAATGCTCTGATTGTTACACACGAGGTTAGAAACGCTCTATGGCAGCAACAGCAGAAAATATTTTGGCATTCTCCGAATTGCCACTACCGGAAGCGCTGCAACAAGCGCTGGCCGATTTAGGTTACACCCACAGCACACCGATTCAAGCCGCAGTATTGCCCTACGCCATGCGTGGTCGTGATTGCATCGGCAAGGCGCAGACTGGCACCGGCAAAACAGCCGCGTTCCTGTTGTCCATCATGTCCGATCTGATTTATTGCCCGCTCAAAGAGCAGTTCCAGGGCGAGCCACGTGCGGTGATTCTAGCCCCAACGCGTGAATTGGCCTTGCAGATCGCTGCCGATGCCGAGTTGTTAGCGAAGCACACCAACTTGCAGATCCATTGCTTGGTGGGCGGTATGGACATGCAGAAACAGCGCGTGGGCTTGGAAAGCCGCTTGGTTGACGTATTGATTGCCACACCAGGACGCTTGATGGACTTTATGCGTCAGAAGGCCGTCTTTCTTGATCAGACGGAATACTTCGTCATCGACGAAGCCGACCGTATGCTGGATATGGGCTTTATTCCTGATATCAAATACATCGAACGCGCCATGCCCACCAAGCGTGACCGCCAAACGTTGCTGTTCAGTGCCACCTTCTCGAAGGACATTTTGGCACTCACCGAACGTTGGACAGAAAATCCTTATTTCGTCGACATTGCGCCCGATGTATCCACCACGGATCGTGTACAGCAGCATCTGTATTTAACGACGACGGATGAAAAGTACGACCTGCTGAAAGCGATACTGGAACAAGAAGCAGTGACCAAGGCCATCGTGTTTGCAAATCGCCGTGACCTCGTGCGCAAATTGCATGAGCAGTTGTCGAAAACCAAGCACAAGGTGGCTTTGTTGTCTGGCGAGATCAGCCAGGACAAACGGGTAAAAACGCTCGACCAGTTTAAGAGTGGCGTGATCAATGTGTTGGTGGCTACCGACGTCGCCGGTCGCGGTTTGCACGTGGACGATGTGAGCCACGTCATCAACTTCACCTTGCCAGAAGATCCAGAAGACTACGTACACCGCATTGGCCGTACCGGTCGTGCTGGTGCGGAAGGGAAGTCTTACAGCTTTGTCTGCGAAGACGATGCGTTCTTAGTCGATGACCTGCAATCCTTTATCGGTGAAAAGCTCATAGTAGAGCACCCACCGGCTGATCTGCTGCCTGATGCGCATACTGGCTGATGAGAACATGCCCGGTGTAGACCGTTTGTTCGCCTCTGTGGCAACAGACATCGTCTACACCGCTGGCCGCACGCTCTCGGCGGCGCAGGTGGCGCACGCCGATGTGCTGCTGGTGCGCAGTGTTACCCCGGTGAATGCCGACTTATTGGCTGACCACTCGCCGCGTTTTATCGGCAGTGCCACCATTGGCACAGACCACATTGATATACCCTTTCTTGCCTCTCGCCAGATCCCCTTTGCACACGCCCCCGGCTGCAACGCCGACGCCGTATGCGACTATGTGTTGGCGGCGCTCTTGGCGTTGCACGCGCAGACACCGGCTGAATTACAACATAAGACCCTCAGTGTCATTGGTGCGGGTAACGTGGGGCGCCGCGTAGTGCAGCGTTTTCGTGCTCTGGGATTGAGTGTGAAGGTGTGTGACCCGCCACGCGCCGAACGCGAACCCGACGGTGAAACCTTTGTGTCGTTGTATGACGCACTGCAGGCGGATATCGTTTGCGTGCACACGCCGCTGACCACCATTGGCAATCACCCCACGCATCAGTTGCTCGATGCTGCAGCCCTGGCGTTGTTACCCGACAACAGCATTCTGCTGAACGCTGGACGCGGTGCCGTCATCGAGGAAGAGGCCTTGCTGCGCTTTCTAGCTCAGCGACCCGATGTGCGTGTGGTATTGGATGTGTGGGGAACTGAACCGGCCATTGAGCGCTCACTGCTGCCCTTAGTAGAAATAGCCACAGGGCATGTTGCTGGTTACTCGTTGGAAGGCAAATGGCGTGGTACCCGCATGTTACGCGCCGCCTTAGATCGGCAATTAGCCCGCCAGGGCGACCCATTGCCGGAACTCAGCGAGCTGTTGCCCGTCGCTCCAAGCGTTGTTGTGTTGGAGTCTGATCCTTGGCAGGCGCTGTATGACACGGTGGAGGCGGTGTACGACATCAGGGGGGACGATCGTCGGTTCCGGGGTGCTATGGCGCAACCGAACCACGCAGAGGCATTTGATGCTTACCGGAAAGCTTATCCAGTGCGTCGAGAGATCGGCAGCTGTCGGGCCCTGGTAGGGGATTCGCCGGCACGCGCTCTGCTAGCGGCGGCCGGGTTTATTGTGGACTAGGTGTGTAGCCCATAGTACTGGCGCGCTGAGGCTTTTAAAATGCCACTGACCGCTTGCTCCATGGCGCTTGATGAGCGCTCATCGAGCGCTCGTTCCAGCTGATCAATAACCATTTCGCGCCCTTCCAAGTGCCAGCCGGACAACACGGCCAACCCTTTTTCAGTCAACACGCAGTGGTTAAAGCCTTTTTCACCGTCTTGATCCGAATAGCGTAAATAGCCTTCATTGCGCAGCCAAACTACGGTGGCCGAACAGGCGCGAAACCGCACCGAATGCTGGCCAAAGTCGTCCAGCTCATCAGGCCCGCAAACGTCGTCGATCCACAGCGTATCCAGACGCGGAAACGACCGATACAGCAAAATCAAAACCCGCCCGGCGTCGTTGTAGAAGTCCGTGATGTGCAGGTTGCCGTTCACTGCGAATAACCGTCCAGGAATGTCCCGAGCTTGTTCAGGGCTTCGGTGAGCGTTTCATTGTTGGGTAGGAAGACAACGCGGAAGTGGTCGACTTCCGGCCAGTTGAACGCTCGGCCATGCACCAACAAAATTTTCTGGTCGCGTAGAAAATCGAGCACAAAGCGCTCATCGTTGCTGATATTGAACTTGCGAATATCAATGCGCGGAAACAGGTACAGTGCACCTTTAGGCTTCACACAACTGATGCCGGGAATCGAATTCAATAATTCCCACGCCAAATTGCGTTGCTCCAGCATGCGGCCACCCGGCTTGGTGAGGTCATAAATCGATTGATAGCCACCGAGCGACGTTTGGATGGCGTGTTGTGCTGGCACGTTCGCACACAGGCGCATACTGGCCAGCATGTTCAAACCTTCCAGTAAGTCGCGAGCATGATGCTTGGGGCCGCTGACCATAATCCAGCCAGAGCGAAAGCCTGCCAAACGGTAGACTTTAGAGAGGCCGTTATACGTGATGGTCAGCACGTCATCGGCTAAGGCGGCCATGGAATAATGTACGGCGTCGTCGTAGGTGATCTTGTCGTAGATTTCATCCGCCAGCACGATGAGCTGGTGCTCACGGGCGATCTGCAAAATACCTTCCAGTATCTCTTTCGGATACACCGAGCCAGTGGGGTTGTTGGGGTTGATCACCACAATGGCTTTGGTGCGATCGGTGATCTTGGCACGCATGTCGTCGAGGTCAGGATACCAGTCCTGCGCTTCGTCACACATATAGTGTACGGCCTTACCACCCGCCAAGGTCACGGCACCGGTCCACAGTGGGTAGTCGGGTGCTGGCACCAACACTTGGTCGCCGTCGTTCAGAATGGCTTGTGTGGTCATGACGATCAGCTCGCTGACGCCATTACCTAAAATGACGTCTTCTACATCCACATTGGTGACGCGTTTTTGCTGATAATACTGCATCACTGCTTTGCGAGCGGAATAGATGCCTTTCGAATCGCTGTAGCCTTCGGCGCTGGGCAGGTTGCGAATCACGTCGGTGATGATTTCATCGGGCGCGTTAAAGCCAAAGGGCGTTGGGTTGCCGATGTTGAGTTTCAGGATACGGTGCCCTTCTTCCTCTAAGCGCTTGGCTTCTTGCAGAACGGGGCCGCGAATGTCATAGAATACATTGGCGAGCTTGAGCGACTTCTTGAATTCCATCGAAAATGGTCCGAACGAAGGTAAATAAGATTAGGTTGACGCGAGAGACCGACCTTGACGGTCAGTCGTCGTAGACTTGCTTTTTCTTCCATTCATCCTCGGCACTGGTCCATTCATCCAACTTTTCTGCCAGCACTTCGGAGCGAGCTTCAGCCGCAGCTTTATTCTGCTCTTTCCACTCTTTCTCTATTTCTTTGATCTTGGTTTTCCCTTCGAGAATACGTTGTTTGTATTGGCCAACAAACTTGGATGACGCGATATTTTCGATGGATTTGCGCCATAAGGCCATGGCCTCACGGTAGCGCTTTTTCTTGTGTGCATGGCGGGCACGTGACCGGAAGAAGTCGGCGGCGGTAATGACTAAACGGTGCTCCACCTCTCCAATTAGGGCCTGGGCCTCTTGGCCTTTAAGTTGACGTTGCTGATAGGCGGCTTTGATATGCCCGTACAGTGACTTTAAACCGGCTCGGGCGTTGTTGGCGTGTTCTACTTCAATTACCGGTTCTGACGGCGGCTTGAGCTTGCCTTCCAAAAAGGCTTGGCGCTGGGCCGTGACTTCGTTCAAGTCAGATTGCAGGAAGCGGCTTTTCTTGTCTTCTTTAATCAGGGTGCGGTAGTTGTTGATCATGGTGCGGTACATGAAGTCGCGCAGATCTTTCGACAGGTAGTTGCCCGGCATGGTGCGCAGTAAATTTTGCAGCTTCTTAGTATCGTTGCTGATCTGCAAGAGCTGTTCACGCTTCGACTTGCTGCTGCCGAATTTGAAGTGCATGTAACCCATGACGCCAATTACGACAACGGCTACGACCACCAAGAGGACGGGAATGATGCTGCTCATAGAGACTGTATACGCCTTTTTTAAACCCAGTTTAAATAAATATTAGGTTGAGTCCTAGTGTCATCGGCCATTCGTTGATTTTATTGATGATTGGTTCGCATTTAAATGGCTTTTCACCGTGCTGGTGGAAATGCCATCAAAAAAGCACTGATATGGTGCATTTTGCCCGCCGCGTGCTCAATTGAAGGCACTGAAGTGGTGCGAGTAGCGCGCAAAGCTGCATGGATAGGCGTTGGCACCCATCTTGAATAGACAATAACACGAACGAACGGTAGGCGAATGGCATGACGCACTCGTGGCGTATATACACCGATATGGATGGTACCTTGCTGGACCACCACGATTACCACTGGGATGCAGCCAAACCCGTGTTGCAACGGTGTGAGGTGGAGCGCATCCCGGTGATTCCCAACACCAGCAAAACAGCGGCCGAGCTGTTGCAGTGGTTTCCGCGCTTAGGGCTGCCAACGTTCGCCGTGGTAGAGAACGGTGGCATGGTACTGTTGCCTAAAAACCATGAATGGTGGCGCACCCACCGCGCCGATTGGTCAGAAGGTGAGGTAGCAGGAAAGCTGCTCGGTCGGCCATATATGGACATCTGTGCTTGGTTGGATGCTGTGCGTCTCGCGGAAGGGTTTTATTGCCAAGGGTTTCACGACGTTGACGTCGACACCGTGGTCGCGTGGACCGGCCTGTCACCAGAAGAAGCGCATCAAGCCAAACAACGGCAATGCAGTGAACCAATTTTGTGGGAAGGCGATGCAGACGCCCTGAAACGACTGATGCGAGCAGCACAAGCGGAGGGGCTGCAGCTGCAACAGGGTGGGCGCTTTCTGCACCTCAGTGACAACACCAATAAAGCCACCGGCATGGCGTGGCTAGAGGCCATTTTACCGGGTAAGGGTGTCACCATCGCATTGGGCGATGGCGGTAACGACGTCCCAATGCTCGAAGCGGCAGACTTTGCCGTGGCCGTGCGCAATGCGCAGGGCACTCATGTTGCGATTCAGCAACCCCAAACCTATTTCACCAAACAAGCCGGTCCGGCTGGCTGGGCTGAAGGCCTGGTGTATTGGTTGAATCTTGAGGAGTAAGTTCCATGGCAGATTTCTTTCAGAACGGCGTTATTGCCAACCTGCACAACATTGTTGATCGCCCGGTTGAACAGCTTGAAGCGGAGCTGCGCAGCTTCTCTCGCACCAGCCCCATGGCGTTGGTGTTGCCATCCTTGTATTCCGAACTGCAACAGCCCGCCTTAGAAAACATTGTGCAGGAACTCAAAGAGGTGAACTACCTCAATGAAATCGTCGTTGGGCTCGACCGCGCTGATCGGGCAGAGTTTGAACACGCGAAAGAGTACTTTGGGCGCTTGAATCAGCCGGTCAAAATTCTTTGGCAAGACGGCCCACGCTTGCGCGCCATTGATAAGCAGCTCGCTGATCTGGAGTTGGCTCCGCGTGAGATGGGTAAGGGCCGTAATGTGTGGTATTGCTACGGTTATATTTTGGCTTCGGGGAAGTCGAAAGCGGTGGCGATGCACGATTGCGACATCAAAACCTATTCGCGCAGCATGCTGGCTCGCTTGATCTATCCGGTAGCCAACCCAGCGTATCGCTATCAGTTCTGTAAGGGATATTACGCGCGCGTTGCCGATAACAAATTGAACGGTCGGGTATGCCGCTTGTTGGTGTCGCCGTTGATTCGTGCATTACGCAAGGTGTGTGGGCCTGATCCGTTTTTGGACTATCTCGACAGTTTTCGCTATGCGTTGTCGGGGGAGTTTTCGTTGCGTACAGATGTGATACCCAATATGCGCATTCCGAGTGATTGGGGTTTGGAGATCGGGGTGCTGAGTGAGTTGTTCCGCAACTACTCGAATCGCAGTATTTGCCAGGTCGACATAGCGGACGTTTACGATCACAAGCATCAGCCGTTGTCGAAAGAAGATGCGGAAGCGGGTTTGTCGAAGATGAGTCGCGACATCAGTAAAGCGGTGTTTCGTAAGTTGGCGACTAACGGGCAGGTGTTTACGGAGGAGCACATTCGTACCATTAAGGCGACTTACTATCGTATTGCGTTAGATTTTGTCGGCCTGTACTACGATACGGCGCTGTTCAACGGGTTGAAGGTGGATCGCCATGCGGAAGAGGAGGCGGTGGAGTTGTTTGCCAGTAATGTGATGGATGCGGGCAAGGAGTTTTTGGATAACCCGATGGCGACACCGTTTATTCCTAGTTGGAATCGCATTCAGGCGGCGGTGCCGGATGTGTTGGAGCAGATTTACGACGCGGTGGAGTTGGATAACCGCTGATTGCGGGCATTTTCTCTGAGTGGGTTCTCGGGGTATGCCTCCGGCGCTTCACGGCAGGCCGAAAGGCGCGCCATCAGGCATACACCCTGCGCCCACTCGCCCAATGCCATACTTTTGCCGTTAGCCGTAGGGCGGAAGAGCGTAGATACCATCTCTCCGCACCGACCTCAAGCGGTTACTAAACCGCCTGAGGTTGATAGGGTTGCTGGTTCTTTATCACGCCAAAGCAGATCTGAACCAGCTTACGCATGGCCGCTCCTAAGGCGGCCATCCTGCTCTTTCCTTGTGCGAGCAGGCGATTTTTCTGTTTCTTAATGTCCGGGTTGTGCTGGCTTGCCGCCACCGCCGCCATGTACAGCTTGGCACGCAAGTAGGAAGGGCCTGTTTTACTGAGTGTCGTTTTGCCTTTGAGCACTCCAGACTCCCACAGTCGAGGGATCAGCCCGAGATAAGCCGCTACTTGTTTCGCCGTACAGAAGCGCTTGCGCGCAAAAAGGCAGACCAGTTCGCGCTGCATGACGCCGCCAATACCTTTGATGCTCCCCAGTAGCTCGTGATTCGTTGCCAGCACAGGGTCTTTTTAATCCGATCATCAATGTCTTGTTTCAGACGCTCAATCTCGTCATCCAATTTGCCGATCATCGCGTGAATGGAGTCAGTCACTCGCAGTGATGCGCCGGATATCTGACTGCTTTCCAGTCGATTAGTCTCACGCTGACGGTCTTTTTCTAGTGCATGTAACCGCCGTGAAATAGCTTTCAGCTCTCGCACTTCTGGCGGATCCGGCTCCCAGCGATGTAAGTTGGCAGGCTCACTGGCACCGTACTTTGCCAGCAGTTTTGCATCAGACTTATCGGTCTTGTGCGTCATACCATGAGACTTGGCAAACAGATTTGCCTTTCCGGGGTTGGCTACAAACACCCGATAGCCTTGTTCATGCAGGTGATACACGAGGCCTTCGTGATAAACACCGGTGGCTTCCAGTGTGATATGAACGGACTCTGGGCTCATATCAATCGACTTCGCTAGCCACTGACTGATCAGGTGAAAGTCACTGTTCTTAAACACTTTCGTTTTTACTTTTTTGCCCGTTGCGTCGCGCAACCAGCACAGGTCAATTTTGCTTTTGCTGACATCAATACCAACGTAAGCAACCATCTCGCTCCACTCCCCTTGTACATACAGCATCACTTTCCACTGGAAAGGCGCTTGGATACCATTCAGTTTAAGAGATAAACGAAGTGAGGGGACAATCTACGTTTCAGTCGTCACTGCACTCAGGGCAGGTACGTCCTCACTCACTTCACGGTTATAGTGATAGCTAATCACCTCACCTGGAGAGATACAAGGGCGGGTATTCATACCCGCCACCCAGACGAGGTTCAGTCATGCCGGTCACTACATTAGGCTCACACCACACGCAACCACATGGCTTGATAGGGCAATAACGTCACCGTTTTTTCCAGCGGATGTCGTTGCCCGGTCAGCACATCAAGCACTTGTCCGTCCGTTTGGTGCATCACTTTCACCAAGGGCAAATCCACGTCTTGGGTTGAAGTGTTGAACAGGCAGCAGACGGAATCTAACCCTGCCCCGCGCTGGACAATAAACAAATGCGAATCCAAATCGTACACCTTCTGCGTGGCCTCTGGGCTAAAGGCGGGGTGCGATTGTCGTACCTGAATACGCCGCCGCAATTCATGATGCACCAAGTGCTGCGCCGATTGCGGTTTCTCCAA
Source organism: Salinispirillum sp. LH 10-3-1 (assembly GCF_030643825.1). Lineage (GTDB taxonomy): Bacteria > Pseudomonadota > Gammaproteobacteria > Pseudomonadales > Natronospirillaceae > Salinispirillum. Next base: position 2,459,828 of record NZ_CP101717.1, on the reverse strand, counting down.
CTCGGTTTCCAGCTCAGTAAGCTGCCATTTCTTCCGGTTAATAGAACGTAGGCGACCGGTGACTTCCACGCCGCGTTGGTCATTCGGTGTGCCCAATAATGAGTGGATGTAAAACGCCGGTAGGCCTTGTAACACCATCATGATGCTTTGCGCGCAGAGAAAACGATTAATTTGCAGGCTGTCCGGGCCACGGCGTGTGCCCATCATGGCATCGAAATAGCTGATGTTGATTTCATAGGGTGAGTCGGTGCCGTCGGCGTTGGCTTTCATGCTGACGTAGCCACCGAACTGCTGCATGGAATCGATCAGGCTGCTGATTTCATGCTCCGGCAGAATGCCTTCCAAGGCCCGCAAACCGATGCCGTCGTGCGAGGCGGTAAAATTCAAGAAAGTACATCCCGGCGGTGGCGGGGCGAGCGACTGCGCCCAGTTGGTCAACAGGTCGGCGTTGCCGCGGTTCATGGTGTACAGGATGAGCGGGGGCAGGGCGAACTGGTAGACCAAATGCGCCTCATCTCCGACTTTTTGCTCGGGAGCCTCTGGATCGTCGATCACCGAGCCGAAATACGACAGGTTTTCCTCGTGTGGCACGTTGGTCTCGGTAATCAACAAGCTGCCGGGACGCACGGCGTCGTTAATGACGCGCAACAGTTTCACCACCGCATGCGTTTGCGGCAGGTGGACGCAGCGAGTCCCTAGTGTTTTCCATAAGAAGGCCACGGCATCCAGACGCGTCAAGCTTGCGCCCTTGTTGAGGTAGGTGATGAAGATGCCAATCATGTCCAGCAATACGTCGGGGTTTTCGTAGTTCAGGTCGATTTGATCCGGCGAGAACGTGGCCCAAACGTGGCTCACACCGCGCCGGGTATAAATAGGTGTCAGCAAGGCTTGGCTGCGGGGCCGCACAACCTGACGCACGTCGGTTTCGGGCGGCATCTCGATGAAGTATTGGTTGCCCGGCGGGTGGTTGGATACATAGTCGGCGAACCAGACGCTCTCGCGTGAAATATGGTTCAACACAAAATCGAACATCAGCTCCCGTTGTTCACCCAAAGCAGCGATGTCGGACCAATCGCCGAGCCCGGGGTCGACCATCAAATAGTCGATCACCGAAAAACCGTCATCAGAACTGTAAGGAAAGAAGGGTAGTATGTGAACGTGCGTCATCTCGGGTACGTGGCGTTCGACAAAGCGCTGTAACGTCGCTAGTGGCTTCTCGCCGTCGTGCAACACACTGTTGCCGTAGGTAATCAACAAGACACTGCGCTCCGACAATGCAGGTACGATTGCACCATTGTGGTGCGAAGCACCATCATCGACCATGCTGATGATCTGTGGGACAATTCGCTGCACCACCTTGTCAGGGTAGATGCTTTGGCAGAGAGCGGTCAGGCGTGACGCTAATAATGCTGTATCCATAGGTAAAGCCTCCTCGGCATACACTATGCAGTTTTTATGCCCCGGCATGGCAATTGCTCGGGTAACAGAGATACCAGAAATTGAGAAGGAATTAAGATGATCAATAAATGCCTATTTCCCGTTGCGGGTTACGGTACGCGCTTCTTGCCTGCCACCAAAGCCTTGGCCAAAGAAATGATGCCGGTGGTGAACAAACCCCTAGTGCAATATGGGGTAGAGGAAGCCATTGAGGCTGACCTGAAGCGAATCGGTTTTGTAACCGGGCGCGGTAAGCGTGCCATTGCTGACCACTTTGATATTTCCTACGAACTGGAGCATCAAATCTCCGGCTCGAGTAAAGAAAGCTACTTGAAGTCCATCCGTCACGTTATGGCGAACGCGCAGTTTTCTTTCACACGCCAAGCGGAGATGAAAGGCCTGGGTCACGCCATCCTGACCGGTGAAACCCTGATTGGTAACGAAGCCTTCGGGGTCGTACTGGCGGATGACCTGTGCTTGCCACTGCCTGGCGAAGACAACGTGATGGCGCAGATGGTAAAAATCTATAAACAATTTCGTTGCAGCATCGTGGCGGTGATGGAAGTCCCCGACGATGAAATCCACAAGTACGGTGTGATAGCCGGGGAAGCCATGAAAGACGGCCTGTATCGCGTCGACAACATGGTGGAGAAGCCCGCTAAAGGCACCGCGCCGTCGAATCTGGCCATCATCGGGCGCTACATTTTGACGCCGGATATTTTCGACATCATCCGCAACACCAAACCGGGTAAGAACGATGAGATCCAGTTAACGGATGCACTTTTGCAGCAGGCGAAAGATGGCTGCGTCATGGCGTACAAATTCAGAGGAACCCGATTTGACTGCGGCAGCGTAGATGGTTTTGTAGAAGCGACGAATTATGTGTACAAGAATTTCTATAAAGAAGGCGAAGCATAGAGGAAAACTACTGCGCTCTTGGTAGCTCATGGCGTTTTTCGACATAACGGTGCTTCGCTGTTTAAGGGGAGCACTATGCGAGACTACATCATCGAAGCCAGCGCGGCCGGGTACCGCGTTTGGCTGCTTGACGGCGACCAGCGCTATCCACTGGGTGCCGAACCCTACCCCAGCCTAAGTCGCGCGCGCGACCAAATCCCCAAGCGCTTTCGCGCCAAAGCCCGGTTAATTCATCACACCGCTTACACGGAGATGATCAACGGCCCTGACGGCGTATCGCCACCATTGAATGTGCGTTGAACTGTATTCTTTTTGTACAAAAAGAGCGTTAAGATCACGCCATTCATTCGTTGGAGAACATCATGCGCAAGGAAATGTTGGCTCTTTTAATAGTGGTGTTGGCTCTCACCGCATGTGGTGATGATACGTCGACTACAGCACAATCAACCACCGTCGATCATTCGGACTACGATACCTTTTCTGCCCTGGAATACGGCAGTGCAGATGATGAAGAGTGGGTGGATGTCGACTGGAATCCCGATGTCCAATGCCCTCCTGCACTGGAGCCTTTGTTCCTGATGCTACCAGCAGTGAGTCAGTTCGAGGGGCAGCTGTTGTCGCGACAAAACTGCGGGGTCAATTTGGCGATTAAAGTGTATGGCAACGAACGCAGTGATTATGAAGGCGACGCAGCCCCGCTCATTATTTTTCAAGTGCATTCCTATACGACCCAATATACCGACTGGCCAGGAGTGTCGGTAGAAGTCCTACAGGAACATTTGAACATGCAACGCCAGGGGTTGGGGTATTGGGAGGAGAATCTTCGCGAAATGCTGCGCTGGGCCGCCGAGCCTGATATCTACACCGAACATCAGTTGGCTAGAATGCCGCGTGAACTGCTTTGGCACGGCAGTGTTCCGGGATGGTTGGATAATGGCAATAACTTCTGGGCTATGACGTTCTGGGCAACGCCCGACGTAACGGTTTCTATATCGCTGCTTGATTCCAACGAACCTGACATGACCACCGAGCGCGCATTGGAACGCTTCACGCCGCTGGCCAATGCGGTTAATTTCAACGCACTGCGTTAATGATACAGGCCGGTCAGGGTGTAACCGCACGGCGGCGTCGCGTCTGAGCAATAGCGATACCGGCGAAGATGGCGCCCAAAGCGATGAATTTTTGCAGCGCGGCGGGCTCACCCAGCAGCCAGACACCGGCGGTGAACGCTACCACCGGGATGATGTAATTAATCATCGACAAGAAACTGGGTCCGCGGCGTGCGACGATCAAAAAATACACCCAAGTCGCCAGCCCGGTAGACAGTACGCCCAATACCAACACAGAGGCCAGCGGCCCGGCATACACCGGGTTTTGCCAAGGCTGGTCAATCCACAGTGCGATAGGGGTCAGGATCACGCTGCCCGCAACCAGGGTGCCGGTCGCAGCTACCAAGACGTGAATGGCCGGAATACGCTTGGTAATGATGCTGTTCACGGCGTAACAGAGGGTAGCGGCCACAATGGCCAGTTGCGCTAACACTGCCATGCCGCCCAAGCCCGTCAGTGCTTCAGCGCCAACCAGCACCAACACGCCCACCAAGCCCAGAACAAAGCCCGCGGCTTTGCGCAGGGTGATACGCTCGTTAGCGACAAAGAAGTGCGCTAGAATCATCACACTGATGGGCATCAAAGCCATCAATATCCCGGCTAAACTGCTGGAAATATACAGCTCGCCCCAAGAAATCAGCGTAAACGGCACTATGTTACCGATCGCCGCCAAAGTGGCAAAACGCCGCCACCATGCGAGGTCGTTGGGTAACCGCAAGCCTTGCCAGCGCATGATCACATAGAGCGTCAGGGCACCGGTCACCAAGCGAATCGCTACCAGCGTCATGGGCGGAAAGCTCTGCAAGGCTACCGATATGAGGACAAAGGTAAACCCCCAAGCGAGCGACAAGCTCAGCAGCAGCGCCCAATCAAACCAGCGGTGTGTGGACAATGAAAGCCATCCTTAAAGAAGAAACAATACGCACATAAAGTGCACCAAGATTGAGCAAATATAGCATGGAATGGCCACATCTCTTTCGTACTCGCAAAGTATAAAGAGCGCAATCGCCTACTGCTTCTGTAAAGATTCAGCCACAATGTGGCAACCATTTCTAAGGAGAACGTTTCATGCCTGAAGCAACCCAGCGCATTTCCGAAATCTATCAGCAAGTCGTCGAGCGTAATCCTGGTGAAACGGATTTTCATCAAGCGGTCAAGGAGGTACTGGATACGCTGGCTCCGGTATTGCGGCAACACCCAAAATACGCTGAGCGCAAGATAATCGAGCGTATTTGTGAGCCTGAACGCCAAATCATCTTTCGCGTTCCCTGGCAGGACGACCAAGGCGAAGTGCACATCAATCGGGGCTTTCGTGTCGGTTTCAACAGCGCGCTTGGCCCGTACAAGGGCGGCCTGCGCTTTCACCCCAGCGTGTACCTCGACACCATCAAGTTCTTGGGCTTCGAGCAGATTTTCAAAAATGCTCTTACCGGCTTGCCGATTGGTGGCGGTAAAGGCGGCTCAGACTTTGACCCTAAAGGTAAGTCGGACGATGAGGTCATGCGTTTTTGCCAAAGTTACATGACTGAGTTGTACCGACACATCGGAGAACTGACCGATGTGCCAGCGGGCGATATTGGCGTCGGCGCGCGGGAAATAGGGTATCTGTTCGGACAGTACAAACGCATTACCAACCGTTATGAATCTGGCGTGTTCACCGGTAAAAACCCTTCGTGGGGTGGTTCATTGGTACGTCGAGAGGCCACCGGTTACGGTGTGGTCTTTTTCTTGGAAGAAATGCTGCAAGCGCGTGATAACAGCGTTTCAGGGAAGACTGCGGTGGTGTCCGGTTCGGGTAACGTGGCCATATACGCCATCGAAAAGTTACAGGGAATGGGAGCCAAGGTGGTGGCATGCTCGGACTCTGGTGGCGTTATCTACGACCCGGAGGGCCTGAACCTGGAGACTGTGAAACAGCTCAAAGAAGTAGAGCGCGCTCGCATATCCGCTTATGTAAAACACCATCCCCACGCTGAGTTTCGTGAAGGCGCGTCTATTTGGGACATCCCCTGTGATCTGGCATTGCCCTGCGCCACACAAAACGAGATTGACGAAGCAGCGGCGAAAAAACTGGTCGAGCAGGGGTGTATAGCGCTGTGTGAGGGCGCCAACATGCCCTGTACGCCGGAAGCCATGAAAGTGCTGGAAGCCGGCAAGTTGGCTTACGGGCCGGGTAAAGCTGCCAATGCGGGTGGCGTGGCGACATCGGCCTTGGAGATGCAGCAGAACGCCAGTCGAGATGCGTGGACATTCGAGCATACAGAAGAGCGGTTGCACGACATCATGCGCAATATTTTCCGAGACTGCCACAACGCAGCGGAAGAATATGGCGAACCAGGCAACTATGTCGTCGGCGCTAATATTGCCGGGTTTCGACGAGTCGCCGACGCCATGTTGGCGTTTGGCTTGATCTAACACACGCGAAAGCCAAGGATGGCAGGGTTGCGGACTGACCCGCGCGCTTGAAGCCTAAGACAAAAAGAAAGAGCGGTTATCCGCGATGAACTGATCAATACTGGTCGGTGCCCGCTGCATGATGGCCTCGAAGCGGTCACTGATCTGCGGTGGGCCTTGCAGAACCGGCAAAAAGTGCAGAACCAGCATCACCATCACCTTGTCACGGGGTTGCCCTTCGCGCCTTTTTAGAAAGTAGTACGTCAATGGGTTCACGCTCTTGTAGCGTATCTCGGCATGGGTCAGGTGGTTGATCCGTTGTACCACATCACCGAACGACAAGTTCTCACGCCCGGAAATGACCAACGGTTGGTTTTTATGCGAGTCGAAATGAGCAATGAGATACGCCGCCATGGCTCCGATGTCTTGCACGCTAACCCAATTAAATTGTGCCTGACGGGAAGGTAGGGTAATGGTTCTATGAGCCTTAATTTCCGCCAGCAGGGTGGTGGTCAGGTTTTCCATAAAGTAGCTGGGTCGTAGAAAAATATATTCCAGCCCGTGTTCTAAAATCAGCTTCTCTATTTTGCGGTGCGGAATGATGTTGGAGCGTTCGGCACCTTGCACCGATAGAAGCACCACCTTGGCGATACCCATGTCTTTGATTTTTTGGATCAAGGGCGCAAAGTAGCGCGGGATGTCGGCAATATGCGGTGGCCGAAGCAAGAACACCAGATCAATACCTTGCAACGCCGTATCGAAGGTTTCGGCTTTTTCAAAGTCGAAAAGGCGACATTCCAAGCCCTCGAGCACTGGAAAATGGGCTTTATCGTGCGCCATGTCACGCACACCGGCCACCACTTCAATCGACGACTGATCGGCCAGTGCCTTAAGTAACGCTAGGCCGACATTGCCTGTCGCGCCGGTAATCAATACTTTCATGTTGTATCCTATGGCCGACGGTACGGTCGGCGTGGCTTATGATGCTTCCTTATGATGAATCCGTCGGCTTGAAACCAGCGAAGGGTTGGCACACCTTGGCCAGTAGCCCGGTTAGCTGCTGCCACTCCGCATCGGACAGCGGCGCCTTTAACTCCTCCATCCAGGCTTGTGCGTGTGCAATCACTTCGCGTCGCGCACTGATGCCTTTGGGCGTTAAGCAAACCAGCCATTGTCGGCCGTCGGCGGGGCTTTTATTGCGTTCCAAATAGCCTTCGTTGCTCAAGGCGGTCAGCGCGCGTGTTACATTGGATTTATCGACTGACAAGCGCTGCGCCAAGGCATCTTGGTGTATGCACTCCGACTCCTGCAGTGCCAATAAATACACTTGCTGGCCGGGGCCAATAGACAAAGGCGCCAACACCTTACTGAAGTGGCCTTGAGCTAAGCGATTGAGCAGCCAGAGGTGATACCCGAACGCACTGTCCCTTCTGTCGTTTTGCATCTGTCTTCCTCCGGCTAGATAAACTTAAATTATCAATAGCTTACCATTGGCGACCCGTTACGCCATGCATCGTCGGTCAGGGTGTCGACCATGAAGCGGCCTAAGTCCTCCCGGCTGATGCCACGCGGTTTAGGGGGTTGATACGACGCCGTCAGATTGCCCTGCGCAGGCCCATTGGCCAAAATGGGCGGGCGTACTACGGTGTAGTCGAGCCCTGAGTTGACCAAGTGATGATAGGCCCGTTCACTGGATTCCAGCACATGGCGCGCCGTCAGTTTCATAATCAGGCGAATGATCTTGCGGCCGAAGTCGGGTGCGTCGCGCTCGTCCATTACCGCGGCGCCCAGCAACCAAACGAAGCGCTTCACCCCAAGCTGCTTGGCGGCGGCGGTGACGTTCTCTGCGGCAAGAAAGGGCAGATCAGGGTGTCCACCTTTAACCGGGCCTGCAGCGAAGATAAAGCCTTCGCAGTCGGCTAGGGTTTGCGCAACGGCTGTAGCGTCCAATAAGTCGCCCTTCACCCACTGCAAACGCTCGGGATAGGCTTTCGTTAACGCTGTATCCCCCTTGGCCGGGTCGCGTACCAAGGCTTTAACCTCATAACCTTTTTCCAATGCGGCGCGAACAACGTGGTTGCCCGTTTGGCCAGAGCCGCCAAAGACTGCAATTTTCATAGAACTACCTCACTTGAGTATTATAGTTGCGTACGCAACTATAATACTCAAGTGAGGGCTAACTGCAAGCACAGTTCAAAATTTCGTCAGCATGGGTTGTTTAGGGTGGGGTGGTGAGCAGTCGAACGCCCAGCACGCAGATATCATCGCGCTGCGGGTAGTCACCTTGGTAAGCAGACAAGGAGTCGAGAATCGCGGAGCCCTGCTCATTGAGCGGCAAGTGAGCGTGCTGCACAATGATGTCGGTGAAACCGCTGGAGCCCATGCCATAGCCCAGTTCACCGCCGGCTTGGTCAAGGTAACCATCGGACGTTAAATAGAAGGTTGTTTGGCCAGAGATCGGAATTTCGGTGTTGGCATAGTCGCCCGGCTTGCGCGCCACTAAGGCCCGGCGTGCGCCTTTTATTTCCTCCACGCCTTGTGCGCTTTTCATGTACAGATGAATTTTGGCCCCGGCGTAACGCGCCACATTCTGCTGCGCGTTCAGATAGAGCAACCCTGCATCCATATTGGTGGCTAAAGCGCGCGGCAGATCCAGATCCTGCAACATGTTGCGTAAAATTTTATCGGTATCATGAAGGATGGCGGCCGGGTCGTGCAGGCCGTCATCACGCACGGCTTGGTCAAAGGCCGCGCGGGCCAACATGGTCATTAAGGCGCCCGGTACGCCGTGTCCGGCGCAGTCGACCAAGCCCACAAGGCAGGCATCCGCATCGCCGTGGAAGAAATAGAAGTCACCACCGACCACATCCCGGGGCTGCCAAACCACGAACTGTTGCTCGCCCAATGCAGCATTCAATTTGGCAAAGGGTAAAATGGCTTGCTGAATCAAACTGGCGTAATCAATGGAGTCATTGACCATTTTATTGAACTGGGCAATCTCACGGTTGCTGTTTTCCAGCGCTTGCGTGCGTTGCTGCACGCGCTCTTCCAGTTCGGTGGTGTGGTCCTGTACCCGCTTCACCATGGCGCCAAACGCTCGGCTGAGATCGCCAATTTCATCGTTTCTGGTTTTAGGTAAGGCCACTTGGTAGTTGCCTTGGGTGATTTGGGTAGCTGACGCTTGCAGGTGGCTTAGGGGGCGAATCAACAAGCGCTCCACAGCCACGGCAATAACAACCAGCAACAGCGCCAACATGATCCCAAAGCCAATTACGATGCTCAACCACCATGAGCCACCAATGGTTTGTGCGACACTGAGGTCAACGGCGGTGACCAAATACCAGCTCAGCTCGGGCATATAGGCAATGGCTAATAACTGTGGGCGGCCACTTAACTCAACAGGAATGAGCTCTACACTGTCGTGTTGACGACTGACACTGAGCGCGCTTTCCAGTGTCGACCGTGCGGCATCGGTTGATAACATGGCTTGCAGAGTGTTATTGCCGGTATCCAAGCCCACCGAGCTGCCAAAGGCAATGTATTCTGGGTTGGGGTGCGCTTGCACGAAACCTTGTTGGTCAATGATCATGGGCGTCACCCCAGGCTCATTGGTCGCAATGAACTCGCGCAGGAATTCGGTCACTTCCAGCCCGGTACCGGCCAAGCCAAGTAACTCGCCATTGTGCAGAACAGGTAGATTCAGCCACACCCGAGTGGTGCCAAGCTGAACATCCGGGTTAACGTTGATGTTGTAATCGCCAATGTCTCGCAACAGGTTAAAAAACCATGCGTCGTTTGAGTCTTCGGGGTTCAGTTGATAGCGTGGTTGCTCACTGTACTCGGCCTCCGGGTCGTTGAAATAATAATTGCCCGACTGTGCGCTGATGGCAAAGTACGTCTGGCCACGAAAGACCGACGCATAGCCTTCTGCTTCGCGAAAGAAAGCAGCGCGTTTGTCGGCATCCTCTTCGTCTTGCAGCCAAGATAAGAGCAACTGAGTGGAGGCCAGACGCTCCGACAGGACCAGGTCCATTAAAATAGGGGCTTGAATGCGTTGCCGGCTGAGGTCGGTCAGGTTGCGTGCGTAGGCTTGGCCAAAGTATTCCTGCACTGAAGAAACCACGTGCGAGCCAATGATGGTGGCCGGTACCAGAGCGATCAAGCTGGCCAGTAGTAAGGCCAGCATGGCCTTGCTGCGTAATCCTATTGCCCAGCGATTCATAATATCCCCTGCAATAGTGCTTTATCTGATGCTGGCGGCACTGCGATCTCTGCCTTGCCCTTTGGCATCGTACAGCGCTTGGTCAGCACGTTTAATGGTGTCTTCATAGTGCTCCTGAGCTTGATGCTCGGCCACGCCGGCACTGAGGGTCAGGGAGCTTAAAGCCTTTGTGGTGCCGCCAATGGTTTGGCCGACGTCAATATTGCGCACGGCGTCGAGTACCCGTATTGCCACCGACTGCGCTTCGTCCAACGACATGTGCTGTAAAAAAACCAAAAATTCTTCACCGCCCCATCGAGCGCAGGCATCGTAGTCACGCAGGCATTGTTGAATGGCTGCCGCTACCGCGATTAAAACGCGATCCCCTGCATCATGGCCGTATTGGTCATTGATGGTTTTGAAGTGATCGATATCTAACATGAGGAGCGTGAAACCTTCCTCCTCCCGCTCTTCGCGAGCGACCTGCTCGCGGAGGCGCTCAATCATATAGCGTCGATTAGGTAATCCTGTTAGCGGGTCGTGCAGGGCGGCTTGTTTGAGGCTGTCGTTGAGCTCGACCATGGTGCGTTGGTAGAGATCGGAAATGTGTGCAATCTTCTCTAGCCGACGCAGCTGCTTGCGGTATTGTTCATGCAGTGACAGGTTCTCGGAGTGAGTTAGATCACCAAACCCATCAGATATGCGCAGCAATTTGTCGAGACGGCTCTGCTGGCGCTTATGTACATACAGCAATTGCGCCGTGATGGCCTTCCAGTCGGTGCCCGGCGGGTTTTTAGTCAGCAGAGCCTGAATCTCTTCGATGAGGGTGGCTTCGTCAAGCTCTGATGGCAGGGACATGCTAGGCCTCAGGGTTAATATTAAAAGTAAATGTACAATCTTCCTTAAACTCTTCCACCATTTCCACCACACGCTCGTTGCGTGGATCATAAGACCAGTTAACTGCAACCTGCTTGCCTTCCTGATGGGCTGCTTCTAGCAAGTCAAACAAGTCCATCATGGCTTTGACGCTGCTGGTGTTCATATAAACAATGTGCAGTTCTAAGCGTAAAGGGCGACCGTCATGCGCTAAAAATTGCTCCACCCAATCGAGCACCGGGCCAAAAAATTCAAAGGAATTCTCCGGGTAAGAGTCCCCACGCATGGTCATGATGCCCTGCGCAAAATCGGTTTGAATCTCAGGCGTCGCTTGAGTTGCTGCGATATTTAGCCCAGTTGATAAAATCTCGTTGATCGTCATTACTACACCACCGCCAACAAACTAAAAAATGCTTTTCCATCGGGCGTCTCCACTAGATGACACCGTAAGGGTTCTGTACTTTTGCGCGCCACGTCCAGCAACCCCAAGCCAGCACCGGATGAGTCTTGATGGTCACGCGGCGCCCTTAACTGCTTTTTATAAGCCGCTTTCAGCTCCGCCTTATCCATCGCAGCAAGCGCCTGAACATGCTCCAAAAGCGCCGCGCCATCGGCTCGTTCAATCACATTGCCTGCTAAAACACTGTATTGTGCGTCGCCATGGCGAGCGACTACCACCGTAGCGGAACCTTGCAAATCCGCGTAGCTCTTAGCCATGGAGTAATGGCGGATGTTCTGCGTTAACTCGATGTAGATACTAAATACATCGGTGGAAACGGAAGGTCCCACTTGGTCTTCCGTCAAATAATTACGCAGCGCGGTACCGATTTCTTCAATCAAACTGCGCGATATGGGCCCGTTAAAACACAACAGAATCTGTTTTTCATTGAATTCCTGTCGGATCGACAGCAGCTGTTGCAAGAGCATAGAGCAGCCTCAGTTTGTGAAATGTCCGAATTTCATCGCAGCTTTACTTAAACGCTGTGAATTATATTAGCAGCGTACATTGATTAGAAAAAGGAATTCACTGAACAGTGGGTGGGTTTTTCTTCATGACAACGCCATCGCACTTGTTATCTATCCAACGACTGTACAGAATCGACCACTTTATTTAGCAGAGTATTGAGGTATGAAACTCCCTGCTGCTCGGCACGTTCAGGAACTCATCGTCCAAAAAAGCCGATTCATCGGTGTTTTAGATCGGGTACGTGACCGAGAAGAACTAATAGCACTGGTCGATGACTGCCGTGTGGATTACCCCAACGCGCGCCACTATTGCTTCGCATTCAATGCGGGTGAAGCCGGTAGCAGTCGGTTGGTCGGGCACAGCGATGATGGTGAACCGCACGGTACAGCGGGTCAGCCAATGCTCAACGTATTGATGCATGCCGACGTTGGCGAAGTGGGTATTGTCGTTGTGCGGTATTTCGGCGGCATAAAGCTCGGTAAGGGTGGGCTGGCCAGAGCCTATGCGGATACCGTTAAAGCCGTATTGGACGCCGCACCCGTTGCAGAAGTTGTACCGATACTAGAGATACCTCTGACACTGAGTTACGCGCAAGCGGCCCGAGTCATGAATTGGGTTGAGAGCAACCAGGTGGAGGTGGTTGACCAGCAGTTTGCCGGCAACGTGGCGGTCACCCTGCGCGTACCAGAGCAGAAGGTGAGTGAATTGACGGATGTGCTGCAACAGATGGGTGTTTTCCTTTAAGAACTGTCCATCTAATGACCTGAATCAAGGGGGAATGATCGCGGCAGGGTATATTAGGGTTGTCTTTAAAAGAGGGTAGCTCATGTCCATACTGAAGAAAGTCCAAGACCTTACACCCCACCTCATTACGCTGCGCAAAGAGCGTACCGAAACGTACGATGCGTTCCAGTCAGTCGGTAAAGCCGCCTATAAGGATGGCGAGATTGACCACTTGACTAAAGAACTGATCGCTACAGCCATTGCCATCAGCGTCAATTGCGAGCCTTGTATTGGGTATCATGTAAAGTCACTGGTTAAGCTTGGTGTCACACGGGGCGCTTTTATGGATATGTTGGAGGTAGTGATTCAAATGGGTGGCGGGCCCGGACTGATGAAAGCCGGTGAAGCGCTTGCCGTCTACGAAGAGTTGACCGCGTCATAGAGCGGAAGAGCACGGCGTCATCCGCCTAAACAAGAAAGCAGCCAAAAGGCTGCTCTCTTGTTTAGGCGGTAACTAACCTCAGCCTATTTGTATCTAAAGTGCTTCGGAAGCCGCTTTTTGCAGCATGTGGTACAGCTCGTCTTTTAAATGAACGCGACGCTGCTTGGCGTCCTCTTCTTCTGTGGTTTTCACCGGAGTGACCTCGTTCTCCATGTTCTCAATCTGACGCGTCAGCTCATGGTATTCGTCAAACAGCTTGCGGAAATGGGCATTGCTCATTTTCAAAACGTGTATTTCATCTTTGAATTCAGGCAGGTCATTTACTAGGGTGTGGTGTTCAACAGCCATGGTGTCTTCCTTCTATTGGAGTAATTTAGCAATCAAACGAATGCCAATGCATCCATAGTAAACCTATGAGATAGACGGGGAGTGACATAGATCAGGGTTTGATGTTCGAGAGCTGTTCGATATGCTGTATTGAGTCTCGTTGACCGCAAACAAAAAAAGCAGCCATAAGGCTGCTTTTTTTGTGAATCTGGAGCGGGAAACGAGACTCGAACTCGCGACCCCGACCTTGGCAAGGTCGTGCTCTACCAACTGAGCTATTCCCGCAATGGCGTCCCCTAGGGGACTCGAACCCCTGTTACCGCCGTGAAAGGGCGGTGTCCTAGGCCACTAGACGAAGGGGACGCAAACCTTCGTGTGTAACTCCGTTTGGAGTGGCGCGTATATTACCAATCCTTTTTTTGAATGCAACACCTTTTTATTAAAAATCAACGAATTAGGCAGTTTTCTTGTGGAGGCGAGATGCTTTGCGTTGTTGAGGGGCTGCGGTAAGATCACTGGATCAACTCTCGCTGGAAAACAAGCGCTCATGTGGCCACTGATTAATGCACTAGGACCGGTTTTCTTGGTCATACTCTTGGGGGTCGCACTGCGGCGCTTGGCGTTCCCTACCTTTGATTTTTGGCCTCAGTTAGAGCGTCTGGTTTATTTTGTGCTGTTTCCCGCCATGCTGGTCAGTGAACTGGCAACCGCAGACTTCAGCGGCCTTGCGGTTTCGCGGGTATTGCTGGCGGTGCTGGGTATGCTGGCGGTTATGACTGTGGTCACCATCGTGCTCAAGCCGGTGGTCAGTAAAAGCGGGACGCAGTTCACATCGGTGTTTCAAGGCGGTATGCGCTTCAACTCGTTCATTGTGCTGGCGGTGGCCTCGGAGCTGTTTGGCAGTTCCGGTTTGGCGCTGGCGGCGGTGATCATGGCGTTGATGATTCCGCTGCTGAATGTGCTGTGTGTGTCGGTGTTTGCATTTTATGCCGGAGATGAACGGGCGAGTGTTTTATCAACCGTAGCCGCTATTGGTAAAAACCCGCTGATTCTGGGCTGTGTGGCGGGCATTGTGTTGAATGTGACGGGCATTGGTTTGCCGGGTTGGAGCCGGTTAACGGTAGAGATTCTGGCACGTTCTGCATTGCCGCTGGGATTGTTGGCGGTGGGTGTGGCGTTGAACCTTGATGCCTTGCGTGCGGGAAAGATGCCGTTGGTGTACGCCAGTCTGCTGAAGTTTGTGGCAATGCCTTTGGTGGCTATCGGGTTCAGTGTATTGCTGGGTTTAAGCGTGCAGGAGCAAAGCGTGCTGTTGCTGTTTGCGGCTATGCCGACGGCAACATCAGCCTACATCTTGGCGCGTCAGTTAGGTGGCGACGCGCCTTTAATGGCAGCGATCATCACCGCACAAACGCTGTTGGCGATGCTTGTGTTGCCCGTCATACTGTTTTTGAATCAAATGTTATTTGGCGGAGCCTAAGCGAATACTAGAGGCGCCTTTGATGCAGGTCACTAAAGCCACGTCATCTTAGTTTCTATTTGTCTAATATGAAGGCAGAATGTAAGGGATAGGTCAGGATTGCATTAAACCATGAGGTGTCGCATGGCTAATTCCCGAACCCCTAACATGCGTTCTCTGTCGCTGCAGGATGAAGCGCAGTACCGAAGTTTCTTCGACGAGGTACGGCAGTCTAAGGCGTTGCGACGCGTATTAATCTTTCTCGCGGTGTTAGGTTTGGTGACTTTTGTACCTGCCTGGTTGGGCTTAACAACGCCCGCACTGCCTGTTTCTACCTACTTGCCACTTCATACCGCGTTGGAATTTTCCGCCATTGCCATCGCAGTCATCATTTTTACAGTTGGTTGGTCACAAACAAGTGTCGCACCAACATTGCGTTTGGTAGTCGTTGCCACTGCTTTTTTTGCCGTCGCGCTGCTCGATTTCTCTCATACAATGTCGTATGCCGGTATGCCTGATTATTTCACGCCCAATTCGGCAGAGAAGGCGATCAATTTTTGGTTAGCTGCTCGAATGGTACTGGCCGTGGCGTTGTTACTGATTGTTTTGCCCTTCAGTGACCGCGTGGTGCGTCAAGGGGCCTTCTTTACTGTACTAGGGCTATCGTTTTTGTACATCGTCAGTATGCATGTTTGGTTTCTGGTGTTTCCCAGCACCGTCCCCCGTACCTTTATACAAGAACAGGGGCTGACGCCGTTTAAGGTCTCTGTCGAGTACTTAGTGATCGTATTGCATCTATGTGCAGCCTGCTTAGTAACAGTGCGCTATCACTCGCTGCGGGGGTTCCAGCCTGCATTATTATTCGGCGCTTTGGTGCAGCTGGCGTTTAGTGAATTCTTTTTCACTCTGTACGGTAATCCTTATGATCTCTACAACTTAATGGGCCACGTACTGAAGATTACGGGATACGCTTTTTTATTCCGCAGCTTCTTTTACGAAGCGGTCACCGAACCCTACAGGCAGCTGATGCGCTCACAGCGACAATTGAAGGATTCACTCGCAGACCAGCATCTTTCGGCCATTGCGTTTCATACGCGCGAGGCCATTATGATTACTGATGCCGGTCATCAAATCGTGCGCGTGAATGCTGCATTTACTGACATTACGGGCTACACGGAAAAAGAGGTCTTGGGGTGTAATCCTAAGATTCTGAGTTCAGGCAAGCATGATGAGACGTTTTACCGAGAGCTGTGGCGTTGCATACAAACCTTTGGTACTTGGTCGGGAGAGATTTGGAATAAACGGAAAAATGGAGAAGTTTTTGCCGAGCACGCAGTTATTAATGCGGTTTATGATCCGGTGGGTGAGATTACCCACTATATTGCCAGCTTTAGCGATGTGACGGATCGGGTGCAGGCTCAGGAGCAGGTGCATCGTTTAGCATTTTACGACCCACTGACCGGGTTGGCGAACAGGCGCCTGATGATTGAGCATATTTTGACGGCGCAAGCCGATGCGGAGCGTTTGGGTAATTATTCTGCACTGTTGTTCATGGATCTAGATTTCTTTAAAAAGCTGAATGACACGCTGGGGCATTCAAAAGGGGATTCATTGCTGCAGCAATTTGCCGGGCGACTGAAAAGTCATTTGAGGTCGACAGACACACTCGCACGCCAGGGTGGTGATGAGTTCATTTTGTTGGTTCGAAACCTAGGTACGGACAAAGCAACGGCAGCGCTGCATATAGAGCAGCTGGGTGAAAAGATTCTCGAGACAGTGCGCCAACCCTTCCAGCTCGGTCAGCAAACCTATGGTATTACAGTCAGTGTTGGCGCAATGATATTTGGTAAAGAACATCATACAGTCGATGACTTATTATCCTCGGCTGATTTGGCTATGTACCAGTCTAAGGAGCAAGGACGCAATCGCTTGCATTTCTTTGAACCGGAAATGCAGGAGCACTTGACCAAGCGCACAGCGTTGGAGTTCGACCTCTCGGTGGCGCTGACTAAGGAGAACGAGCTAGAACTTTTTTTCCAGCCCAAGGTTGATACTCTTGGAGTGGTGCAGGGGTATGAGGCCTTGATACGCTGGAATCACCCCGAGCAAGGTTTATTGCAGCCTGGCGATTTTATTGAACTGTCGGAATCTACAGGCCAGATCGTCGCGCTTGGGCGCTGGGTAGTGCAGCAGGTAGTGTCCATGCAATTGCACAATTTAACGACTGGTATGCGCATGGTGCCCATTGCAATCAATGTGAGTCCTCGCGAGTTTTTGGAGCCTGACTATGCCGATTGGCTGATTGAGCAACTGGCGTCGACGTCCGTTGATCCCCGGTGGATAGAGTTGGAGATTACCGAGTCGGCGCTGCAGGGTAATCTGTCGATTGTCCAAGAGCGTTTGGAATCGTTGCATCGTGCCGGGTTTTTAATCGCTATGGATGACTTTGGTACCGGTTATTCATCGTTATCGTATTTGCAGCATTTACCATTGAGCGTATTGAAGATAGATCAGTCCTTTGTGGCTCACGTAGTGGATCGTGCGTCCGATCGCGCCATTGTAAAAGCCATCATTGCATTGGCTAAGGCGCTCGACATGAAAGTGGTGGCCGAGGGCGTGGAAGACTCGGCACAGTCCTCAGAGCTGGTGAGGCAAGGTTGTGATCTCTTTCAAGGTTTTTTCTGGTCTAAACCAGTGCCATGGGCAGAGGCTGCACGTTTAGCAGAGCAACCTCCGCGTTGATTCATAACCACTACCTCGTCATACACTGTTCCGACGGGTTAGGTATTTTTCCTTAACCGGCGCTGACAGCTTGCTTGGGTGTTTGGGTGTGACGTTGGCAAACAGCGAATAGAATGACTCAAAATCCGCATCAATGTCACCGCTCGGCATGACCACCGCCGGGTAGGTGATTTCTTTCTTTCCATAGTCAGCGGTTGCCACAACGATAGGCACTTCGGCTTGTAACGCAATGTGGTAAAAGCCGGTTTTCCACTTCGGTGCGTTGCTGCGGGTGCCTTCCGGTGTCACCACCATGATCATTCGGTCACGTTGTTTAATTTGCGCGACCGCTTGCTCGACCACTCCCGAGTTCTGTTGCCGGTTGATTGGAATGGCGCCAAAGCGCCGCATCAGTGGCCCCAATGGCCAAAAGAACAGGTTGGCTTTGATCATGATGTTGACCTGTAATCCCAACGCTGCTCCGCCGACCAAGCCCAGTAAGCCATCCCAATTTGACGTGTGCGGCCCACCGACCACCACCGCTTTATTAACGTCGGGGAAGGGGGCAATGTGCCAGCCCAATACTCGCAAAAGCAGGCGACAAGCGGACTGAGTTACAGATGTTGCGGGGTGACTGTAGCGCGCCTGGTTATTATTGTTCATGGCGATGCCTCCTATAATGCACTGTCGCATTATAGGAGTTAGTTCCAGCTCACTTATAGGTGCCTAGGCGACAGTGTCTTTTAACCGGCAGGAAAGTATGTGGTTTTCTCGGCTCAGAGTATCTCGCCGTCCACGTAATACCAGCGGCCATGTTCACGCACAAAATTCGACCGTTCTTCCAAGCAACCCATAGCCCCACCTTCCTGATAGTGTGCTTTGAAATGCACGGTGCCCGTGTGGTCGGTCATCGCGGCGGCCAAAACTTCCAGCTTTAGCCATTGTGGGTTGTCAGTCAGCGTTAGGTCTGATGGACGCGTGCTGTTGTGCCAGCTGTCTTTGAGGTATGAGGTCAGGCCAAGTACGAACGCACTGTAACGCGAGCGCATGAGTATTTCCGGGGTGGGTGCAGCGGTACCCTTGTGGAAGGGGCGACAGCAGCGTCGATAGGTTTGTCCGCTACCGCAGGGGCACAGTTGTATGCTGGTCATGGCTTTGAATCGGTTAGTCGTTGTCGCGCAGTATAACCCAAGCCAAGGCACATAAAAAAACGGCGCCCGATCACTCGGACGCCGCAAGGGGCATAGTTGATAGCGTGTAGTTGATAGGAGAGCAGGTCAGGCCTGCTCCAATCTCGCAGGTTTTCTAGCCGAACTGGTTCATCGTGTTGTCTTTACCACCTGCCTTCAACGCCGCTTCACCAGCGAAGAACTCTTTGTGGTCGTCACCGATGTTTGAACCGGCCATGTCTTGGTGCTTAACGGTCGCGATACCTTGGCGCAGTTCTTCACGCTGCACACCTTTCACGTAAGCCAGCATACCTTCTTCGCCAAAGTAGCCTTTGGCCAGGTTGTCGGTAGACAAAGCAGCCGTGTGGTACGTCGGCAGAGTGATCAGGTGGTGGAAGATACCGGCTTCACGGGCAGAATCGCGCTGGAAGTTGGCAGTCCACTCGTCGGCGGTTTTACCCAGCTCGGTGTCGTCGTACTTCACGTTCATCAGGTCGGCACGGTCGTAGGCAGAAACGTCTTTGCCTTCGGCTTGCATGGCGTCGAACACTTGCTGACGGAAGTTCAGCGTCCAGTTGAACGATGGACTGTTGTTGTACACCAGCTTGGCATCAGGCACGACTTCTTTAATGCGATTAACCATGCCAGCGATCTGACCAACGTGTGGCTTTTCAGTTTCGATCCACAGCAGGTCGGCACCGTTTTGCAGGCTGGCGATGCAGTCCATGACTACGCGGTCTTCACCGGAACCGGCTTTGAACTGGAACAAACCAGAAGCCAAACGCTTCGGCTTGATCAGCTTGCCGTTTTGCTTGATCACCACGTCGCCGTTGTTGATGTCGGCAGCGCTAGAGATCTCTTCGCCATCGATGAAGCTGTTGTACTGGTCGCCCAAGTCGCCTGGCTCATTGGTTACGGCGATTTGCTTGGTCAGGCCAGCACCCAAGGAGTCGGTACGGGCTACGATGACGCCGTCGTCCACACCCAATTCCAAGAAGGCCAGACGTACTGCGTTGATCTTCGCCAAAAAGTCAGCGTGTGGAACAGTCACTTTGCCGTCTTGGTGGCCGCACTGCTTCTCGTCAGATACTTGGTTTTCGATCTGGATGCAGCACGCACCGGCTTCGATCATTTTCTTCGACAGCAGGTAAGTCGCTTCAGCGTTACCAAAACCGGCGTCGATGTCGGCAATAATAGGTACGATGTGCGTTTCGTGGTTGTCGATTTTCTGCTCAATGCTGCGCGCTTTCACTTGGTCGCCTGCTTCGTTAGCGGCTTCCAGTTCACGGAACAGGTGGTTCAGTTCCCAAGCATCGGCTTGGCGCAAGAAGGTGTACAGCTCTTCGATCAAGGCCGGTACAGAAGTCTTTTCATGCATGGACTGGTCAGGCAGAGGGCCAAACTCAGAACGCAGAGCGGCAACCATCCAGCCAGACAGGTACAGGTAGCTGCGCTTGGTGGTTTGGAAATGCTTCTTGATAGAAATCATTTTCTGTTGGCCGATGAAACCGTGCCAGCAACCCAAAGACTGAGTGTACTTGGACGTGTCTTTGTCGTACGCGGCCATGTCTTCACGCATTATCTTCGCTGTATACTTGGCGATATCCAGTCCAGTTTGGAATTTGTTCTGGGCGCGCATGCGAGCCGCATGCTCGGGCTTGATGGCATTCCACGTTGGGTTCTGCTTCAAAACAGAGGCGACTGAGTCGATGTCGTTACGGTATGTCATGTGATTTACCTTCTAGTTATGTTTAAAGTCCGTCGCGGCGGTGCTGGGTGCTCAGCGGCGATCCGTCGATGGGCTTAATCTATGCGCTATGAGGGGTATAGCGAAAATTTATATGCCGTATTTTCGGCATTCGTTTCGTGAATGGTCAGCAACCATGCGGCTTTGCGCGGCTTTTGCGCGAAATGGGCCAGCATGGCAGCCCCTGATTCCAAATAGCACTGTATGGCTAAATGGCGCTAGTTGTGTCGATTAGGAACGAAGATGCTCAATTCCGAAGGGATAGTCATACTATAGTTCAACAGTGCGCACTTATCCGTAAAGTGACACCTACCCAACAGCTCAGTAAACTCCCGTTTTGCCAAATTGATGAGTGAAACATGATGAGGAACGGACTATGAGCGTTCGTCGTATCCCTTTGACCGCCCCGGCACCGGGACATGAACGCTACCTAACGGTGCATGAATTCGGTGCGGGCGAGCACATTGCTTATATTCAGGCCGGGCTGCATGCCGATGAATGGCCGGGCCTGCTGGTAGTGCAACATCTGTTGCAGAAACTGGCGGAGTTGGAGCAAGCGGGCAAAATTCACCAAACCATCCGGGTTGTGCCTTACGCCAATCCACTGGGGATGAATCAGCGCGTATTTGGTGTGTTTCCTGGTCGCTACGACCTGGTTACCGGGCAGAACTTTAACCGTGGCATGGCGTTGTCGGCTGAAGAACTGGTGGCCCGCGTAACCCCGCAATTGACCGACGATGCTGCAGCCAACGATCAGCTCGTGCGCGCTGCGTTGCGTGCGCTGGTGAGCGAGAAGACGACTGAATATGAAGTGCATGCTCTGCACAAAGCCTTGTTGACTGAGTCGATTGACGCGACGGTGATGCTGGATCTGCATTGCGACTTTGGTGCCATGCCCTATCTGTTTTACGGCAAACACCAAGTAGAGCAGGGGCAAGCCTTGGCACACTGCTTGGGCTTTCCCTTGAGTCTGGAAGAAGATGTGCGGGGCACGGTTGCCTTCGACGGTACCCACACACAGCCTTGGGTGGTATTGGGTGATAAGACCTCGGCGCCCTTTGCGCGCCCTTGTTTCGCGGCCACCTTAGAGTTGCGTGGCGTGCAGGACGTGAACGATGCGTTGGCTAAGCGAGATGCGGAAGGTCTGTTGGCCTTCCTGGAGCACCAAGGTTTTGTGTCAGACAGTGGGGCAGAGCCGCAGCCGATGGCCGGTACGCCCGAGCGCTTCGATGTTGAGCAGGTCAAACTGGTGCAGAGCACGGCCAACGGCATTCTGGTGCATCATAAACCGCTGGGCAGCCGCGTACGCCAAGGTGAACATTTTGCCGACATCGTTTTGTTGGATCGTGAAACGCCGCAGCGCGTTGCCGTTGAAGCGCCCGTCAGCGGACTGCTGTTCAACCTGAGTCATGCCTATATGGTGCATCCGGGTGTCACACTGGCCATGATCGCCAGTGACGAGGCCGTTGGCGAGCCGGGCGCGCAGCTTTGTATGTAGATGCTCCCTATAGGCGGACTCTATAGGCGTGTTAGGTTGTAATCGTGTGGCATTGTTTTAGAATGCCTCCGCCGGACGACAAGTCCGGCAGCGTTCTCAGGGCGGGGCGAAATTCCCCACCGGCGGTATCTGTGCCCAGTCCGAAAGGCTGCTAGACACAGGAGCCCGCGAGCGCCTTAGTCTCCTTAGGGAAACTGAGGGTCAGCAGATCTGGTGCGATGCCAGAGCCGACGGTTACAGTCCGGATGAAAGAGATCGCGACGTGCATGATCAGGCATCCCCGTGGGTGTCTGTCTGTGTTTTCGCGTGCCCTGATTCTGGTCAATTATCCCTTAATGAGGAAACCCATGAATCAGTTTCAGAATACCCCGTCGACACCGCATAATGCGTCCAACTCCACCGGTCGTATTGCGGTCATATCCGCCTCGTGGCATGCTGATATCGTCGGCCAAGCGCGGCAGTCCTTAGTGGAAACGCTTGATCAATCCGCTGTATCGCTTGCCGTTGACGAGTTTGCTGTGCCCGGTGCGTTTGAGATACCACTGCACGCCAAACGCTTGGCCGAAACCGGTCGCTACGATGCGATTGTTGCGCTAGGCTTGGTGGTAAATGGCGGTATTTATCGTCACGACTTTGTCGCTACCGCCGTGATCGACGGCCTGATGCGCGTGCAGCTCGACACCGATGTGCCGGTGTTTTCTGTGGTGCTGACCCCGCATGATTTCCATGGTCATGAAGAGCATGTGAAGTTTTATCGCGAGCATTTCGTGAAGAAAGGGCAGGAAGCGGCGCACGCGGTGGTGCAAACCTTAAAAGGTTTGGAAACCATCACCGAGTTGTCGTAGGGCAGGCGTTCACACCTGCCGGCGTGTGGTGCGGAGGCTTTTCTGTAACGGGCATACCCGCAAACAAACAGGACTCGAATGATTCAAACACGTCGCCTAGCACAATCCATTCTCGCCAGCATTCGCTACCATTGGCGGCCATTGCTGGCGTTTCATGTGTACTTTGCTCTGTTGACGCTGAGCACCCTGGCCCCATTCTCTGCCTGGCTCCTGAGCGGACTGGTGCGCCTCAGTGGCGCCACCATGCTCGGCAACGAAGACATGGTGCGCTTTCTAATTACACCGGCTGGCCTGCTATGGGTGTTGGTCTCTGGCACCTTGGCGGCGGTGTTCTTTTTTCTGCAACACGCCGGGATGATGCTGATTGCTTCGCCCCGCGCTAACGGGCATTACCATTCGGCGGCCTCTGCGCTGTGGCTGTTGGCACGCCGACTCCCCAAGTTACTGCCGCTCGCCAGCTTACAAGTGGCTGTACATTCACTGTTAGCCTTGCCTTGGTTGGTGCTCTTAGTGTTGGCCTTTCAATGGCAACTCGGCGGTTATGACATCTATTACGTGATCAAAGGCCGCCCCACCGAGCTGTGGTGGTTTTTTGCCATGGCCATACCGCTGTTGTTGATCATGCTGGCCCTCAACAGCGGGCTGTACTTTCGTTGGATTCTGGCCTTGCCCGTCATGTTGTTGGAAGGCCGCTCGCCGTGGGCCTCATTGCAGCGCAGCAATACACTCACACAGGGTTCGCGCTGGCAGGTAGCGGTGCGTGTCTTGTCGGTCGCTGGGTTGGTGGCCCTAATGCCGTTATTGTTGTCGGTCAGTTTTGATGCACTCGGCCGTGGCGTATTACTCGCCGTACCAGAACGCTATGCGCTGCTCATTCCTATTCTGCTTACACTCATCGTCAGCTACGTTGTTTTGGGTGCCTTGCTGGTCATCTTTGGCGTGAGTATCAACAGTATGCTCATCCTCAAACTGTACAAGCTTAGCTGCGGTAAGACCTTTGTCGTCTCTGACGCGACCGAACCACGCCGTGTAGGCATGCTGACTTGGGGGGTTGAAGCGGTGTTGGTGGCGCTGGCGTTAGGGCAGTTGGCCTATGCGGTGCAGGCCTTCAAACCGCAGGACACCGCGCTGAACATTGCGCATCGCGGCAGCTCATGGTTGGCCCCGGAAAACAGTTTGGCGGCCATCGAGCGCGCCATTGCAGATGGCGCGGACTACATTGAGCTGGACGTGCGGGCCACCGCAGATGGTGTGCTGGTGTTGCTGCACGACCGCGACTTATTGCGCGTTGCCGGTGACCGTCGGGCCATCTGGGAAGTGCCTTACGCCGAGTTGGCGGCGATGGATGCCGGGAGCTGGTTTGCACCAGAATTTCGTGGTGAACCCGTTCCAACCCTGGCCGCAGCCATTGAGTTAATCGGCGATCGAGCCCAACTCTATTTAGAAATAAAGCCCGCCCCGCAAATGCCCAATTTAACACGCGATGTGGTGGCAGAGCTGCAAGCCTTGGATTACGTTGATCGAACCATTTTGGCCGCTTTGAGCCCCAGCATACTGCATGAAGCAAAGCGCTTAGAGCCGGGCCTGCGCACCAGCTTGCTGGTTCACAGTGCCATTGGCGTGCAAGCCGGACAGCCGTTCGACATTCTGGCCCTGCGCGACGCCACGGTAACGCCATCGCGCTTGCGTGAGATGCGACGAGACGGGCAGGCGTTGCATGTCTGGACGCTGAACGACGCCCGCTCGATGTCTCGCTTTCTCGATATGGGGGTGGACGGCATCATCACCGACCGCCCGGAAGTGTTGGCCGAAGTTCTGGCGGAACGCGCCACCTTATCAGACGCCGAGCGTCTGGTGCTGCGCCTGCGGCACTGGGTTTGGTGATTGAGAGCTGCAGCGCGCGCTCTGGCGGTGTTTTTAATTGATGCAACACAGCTCATCTCAACAAAGGGAGTAGAATTTCCTCCCCCAAAATACGCCCCCCTCAACCTTGTGCGGCAGGATCGTATTCGTACTCTTACCTGTGTAGTGATAAAAACAATAACACTCTAAGGTGCACATCATGCTCAAGTTCAAAAGTTTGGTCGCGGCGACCGCCGTGGTCTTTGCTTCGGCCAGTTGGGCCGACCTGGCGCAAACCACCAACGCCATGGCACCGCTGGAACTGACCAGCCAAAGCCAGTGGAACGACTTTCAGTGGCAGCTCGGTGAAGCGGCCAGCTATGGCCTCGACGGCATCTCGGTTGATGTTTGGTGGGGAAAGGTTGAAGCAGCAGGCGACAACCAGTTTGACTGGTCTTATTACGACCAGATCTTCAGTACCATCATCAATGCCGGGCTAAAAATTGTGCCCATTATGTCGTTTCACCAGTGCGGTGGTAACGTCGGTGACGACTGCAATATCCCCATTCCTGGTTGGTTCTGGAGCCATGCGGCCAACCAAAATCCGGGCATCAGTGAAAACGACCTGCGCTACCGTAGTGAACTGGGCAACTACTCCTACGAAACCGTATCGCTGTGGGCCGACGACTTCGTGCTCGACCAGTACGTTGAGTTCATGGCGGCGTTCGAAGACCGCTACGCCCACTTGGCCGACCATATCATTGAGCTGAACATCAGCATGGGCCCAGCCGGTGAATTGCGTTATCCGTCCTACAATCAGCACGACGGTGCTTCGCCCCTGGCGCACTACCCGAATCGCGGTACTTTGCAGGCGTACGGCAATTTGGCGGTCGCCGACTTCCGTAACTGGGCACAAGGCCGATACGGCAACCTGACCACACTAAACAATGCTTGGGGCACTAGTCTGACCAGCTGGGGACAAATCAACCCACCGTCGAATGCCAGCTTCTTCTTTGATAATCAGGACCACCTGTACACCCAGTACGGCCGCGATTTCATTCGCTGGTACCACGAATCATTGACTCAGCACGGTACGCGCATGATCGACGCTGCACTGCAAGGATTCAATGGCCCGTTGTCCGACATCGAGTTGGGTATGAAAATCCCTGGTATTCACTGGCAGATTGGCAACCCAAGCGACAGCATGCGCCGAGTGCCAGAAATCACCGCCGGTCTGATTCCAACCGACATCAATATCAATATCCCCGCAACTGGGCACGGCTATAACAGCATGATCAGCACCACGCAAACCGGGAGTGATCCGAGCCGTAACGTCGTACTGCATTTCACTGCCTTGGAAATGAACAATCAGGACTATGATGGCGGCTCCTTGGCTTATTCGCGGGCGCAAGACTTGGTATTTTGGGTGGGTGATGCCGCCGGTGCATTGGGCGTCGACTTGAAAGGTGAAAATGCCTTAGCGGGTGGAGTTCAGACCGATACAGGTTGGGACAACATTGAAAACGCCTTTACATGGACGAGCTACAACGGCTTAACCGTATTGCGCCTGTCCAATGTGACCGCCAACAATACCGGCCGCAACCGTTACGCGCAGTTCATCCAAAACTTTAAAGCGCCTTCAACGGGTGGTGGTGCATCCGCTTCTTTCACCTGCAACAACGGGTCTACTTACTGGGGCCAGAGCGTCTATGTGGTGGGTAACATCACAGAAGTAGGCAGCTGGAGTCCAGCCAATGGCGTGCAGATGGGAGCGGCCAACTACCCAACCTGGCAGGTTACTGTGAACGGTTTGCCGGAAAACACGCAGATTGAATGGAAGTGTGTGAAGCGCGAAGAAGCAAACCCGACCGCTGGTATTCAGTGGCAAGGTGGTGCGAACAATGTGGTCACCACCGGTGGTAGTGGCTCCATGGTAACCAGCACCGGCGGATTCTGATAGCTGTTCGAGAAAACTCCACCCCGTAAACTTCAACTGGCCGATTGTCTAAATCGGCCTTTTTTATGCCTCGTAATCAGGCATCCTACTGTGATAAAAACAACAACAGAGAACCATAATGGCCACAGATGTCACCACGCGACTGTGGGTGAATCCCTATAAATTAATTCCGCCACGCATTCCTGAGCCAGTGGTCGCTCGTCCGCGCCTTGAAGCCCTCCTAGACCAAGCATGGTCGTACCCCGTTACTCTACTTCAGGGGCCACCGGGACAGGGTAAGACCACCTTGCTGGTCAGTTGGTTGCATCGACGCCAGCCACAATATGCGTGGCTCTCACTCGACTCAGGTGACAATCAGGTACAGCATTTCGCTGCTCATCTGTTGGCGGCGTTGCATCAGGCCACGGCGAATGGCTGCACCGAAAGCATCGCGCTGGTCGAGACCGGGGAATTCAAGTCGTTGGAGAGTTTGCTGGGTAAAGTCTCGGTGGAGTTGTCGCGCACCTCATCTCATCTCTACGTGGTGTTGGACGACTACCACGTGATCAATAACCCCGACATCCATGCGGCCATGCGGCATTGGGTGCGTTATCTGCCGCCGAACATCCATCTATTGATTGGCAGTCACCTGGAACCCAGCATCGGTATTGCTGCCTTGCGCGTACGCGGGCAGGTGCTGGAGGTGGATGCGCCGGTGTTGGACTTTACCGCTGCCGAAGCAGGGGAGTTTCTGTCTCGCCGCTTGGCCAGAGAAGTGACGCCCGACGTTGTGCAGCAACTGGAGAATCGTTTGCACGGGTGGCCTGCCGGTTATCAGTTGATCAGTTGCCACGCCAGTACCACAGCGGAGCTGGTCGACAGCAGCGTGCGGCTCAGTGGGCCCTATCATTTGATATTTGACTACTTCCGCGATGAAGTCATGCCATCGTTGGCCCCCGCGCTGCAGCATCTATTGCGTCGCATCTGTGTGTTCGACCGCTTCAACGCCGATATGTGTCGGCACATGACGGAACAGGACGACGTCACACCTTGGTTGTCGCAGCTGGTGCACGCGCACATGTTGGTGCCACCGACCAATGAGCAAGATACCTGGTATCGTCTGCACGATCTCTTCCGTGAAGCGCTGCGCAGCTGGGAGCAGGACGACCCCATAGCATGGGCGCGTATTCAAGCCCGAGCGGTGGAAGCCTATTTACAGACTGGCCAAGCATACGATGCGTTGGCGCTGGCGTTGTCAATGCGTGATGCCGCTGCCATCGGTACCGTGTTGCGGCATTCCGGTGAGTATTTTTACCGTCGAGGTCAGTTCGACCTACTGGAATCCGCCTTCGAGTTGATTACAGAAACCACCATGCTGGAAGACTCAACATTGCTGCTGTTGAAACTGTGGCTGAATCTGGCGACCTATCGCGAGGGCGATATCGTGCCCTTGCTGGCGACCGCCGAAGCGGTGGGCATGGACATCAGCACTGAATTGCGGGCTGAGTTTCAGGTGGTGCGTGCGCAAGAGGCGATCAATCGTGAAGACTATGCCACCGCACGCTCGCTGGCCCGTGAAGCGCTGGATGACCTGCCCGCCGATAGCGCAATTTCACGCACGGTGGCGTGGTCTGTATTGGGTCAAAGTGACCTCTGCGCGGGGCGCCTCAAAGAGGCCTTAGCCAGCCTGCGGGCCGCCGAGCAACAGGCCATAGCGAGCAAGCTCGCGCAGCAGCAACTGTGGTCACTGTGCCTGCAAAGCGATACCCACTGCGCCATGGGTCAGTTAGACGAAGCCTTTCACGTGCAAACACGGGCGGTGGCGACGGCGCACGAGAAATGCATCGAACGCGTGCTGCATATGGAATTTCTCTATCGCAATCGCGCGCAAGCGTTGCTCGAACGGCTGGCGCTGGACGAAGCATTGCATTTTGTCGAAGAAGAACTGTCGATCATGCAGCCACTGGGCGACTACGGTTTGCTGCCCGCGTTTTCCATCAAAGGGCGCGTGCATCTGGTCACCGGAGAACTGACTCGGGCGCGCCAAGTCGCCTTTCATTTGCGCCACCTTAAAAGCCGTTTTAACTACCATACCGACTGGCTTGCCCATTTGCTGCAATTCGAACTGGTGCTGCGCCATGAAACCGGAGAAGGCGACTGGCCGGCAATTGACGAGTCCATCGTTGCGCGTGCCGCCGAGAACCATTTTCTGCAAAACTATCAGCGCCAAGTGGCTTGGTTGCGTATTCTACGCGGTGAACCTGCGGCCGGCATCGCACTACTGAAAACCCTGCTGCAACAGGCCGATACCTGTGGCTTGCGTCTGGAGGCCTTACGTACCCGGTTGTGTTTGGCCGCCTATGATGCAGCCGGAGCACGCTGGCTTGAACCGGTACGGCATGAATTGTTGCAGATTAAACCCTTGTTTACTCTCTGGGTATGGCGTGACGCCTTGCGCCCGCTGAGCGCCGAACTGCCCGAACTGGGCATGGTGCTTCCGCAGGTCGATAAGGTAACGCATCATACCTTGGAGGTGCCACCGACGGGAACTCCTTGGGTGTCGCGTTTGAACGCCAACTTGCAGCGTCAGAGCGAGGCATTAACGCCCAAAGAAGTTGAAGTACTGACCCGAATTGTTGAGGGTTATACCAATCAGGACATCGCACGGCAGATGTTTGTTGCTCCCACCACTGTAAAAAGTCACATTCGCAGTATCTACCGGAAAATGAACGTCAATGACCGAGCCGAAGCCATTGCCTTTGCGCGGCCGTATTTTCGCGTGGAACACTGATGCCGGGGCGTACTTAGTCCTTCTCTTGTCATGTACCGCGAGCATACGTCATACAGATTAGGCATTGGTCAAAAACTGTAAACAATTGCAGACTGCACTGTCTGGGTTCCTGTGTTTAATTCTTGCGCAAAAATGGCGCATCTCAGTGTTCTTTCTTACTATGTTAGTGATTCTGTTGAAATATGACGCATGACTCAGAACCACAACTATAACAATAGCGATCAGTGGCCGGTTTCTTGCTTTACTTTCTGTCCAATGAATCTGTCGTTAGCACAGACAGTCCAGCATGCCGTAACACTAAGCAGTAGGAAGGCGCATGAGTATTCAAAGAAAACTTCTTGTGGTCATTTTAGGGCTGTCTCTGATGGCCGCAATTGCCGCGAGTATTATGATCAGTTCAACCAGTATTCGAGCTGGTCAGCAACTGCTGTCCGAGCAGGCGAACCTGCGCTTGCAGTTGGTCAGTGATACCCAAGCCCAGCGACTGGCCGATTACCTCAGTTCCTTGCAGCAGCAGGTGGAAGGCTATGCAGCCAACAGCCAAGGGCGACGAGCCATTACTGCGTTTGCGTCGGCTTATCGTGGCTATCAGCTCAATGTTGTGGTGCGCAACAGGCCCGATGTCAGTGCGGAAACCGCGGAACTTGCCGCTTTTTTCGAGGCAGGCTTCAAAGCTCGCCTGCAGCAGGTCGCGCCGGACTTACTCTTTGACGCCAATGCCTATTTGGCGGAAATAGACCGGCCTCGCCTGGTGTTGCATTACTACTACCTGATTGAATCGGGGGGCGCGTGGGACGCGCGGGCGGACATCGTCGATGCAGGTGATCAATCGCGCTACAGCATCACGCACCGCGAATTCCACGACGAAATACGCGGTTTCACCGACTTTTATGGCTTTGCCGATGCCTATTTTGTGAATGTAGATGGCGACATCGTGTATTCGGTCAACAAGCAGGTGGACTTCGGTATCAATGTCGACCATCCCGTTCTGGTGGGTACCGGTATGGAAACGGCGTTCCGTCAAGCTGTCGAGGGTACATCGACCAGTAGCCCGGTTTTTGTCGATTTCAGTGCGTACCTGCCCGGTTTGGGAGCGCAAAGTGCATTCTTTGCCATGCCGATGTTTGAAGCGGGCACCGACACCATGCTTGGAGTATTCGTCGCCCGTATCCAAGCGCAGCAGATCGAGGCCGCCTTGTCGAATTTTGATGACAGAGCTTCCTTAGGCTTAGGCGCCACCGGCGATACTTATTTGCTGAACGCGAATCGTACCTTGCTGTCGAGCAAGCGTGAATTTGATGACAATCCAGGTGCTGCAATGGCGCAACTGGGCTTACCATCGGACCGTCAGCAGTTGATCAACGCCCGTGGCAGTCTGTCGGGCTTGGTGCAAATGGACAGCGACGGTATCCAGCGCGCGTTGCAAGGCCGCAGCGGTGTGGCGAGCTACATCAACCCGCTCGGCAATGCGGTCATCGGCGTCTACGGGCCATTGCGCTTTTCTGGTGCGGAATGGGTACTGGTAACCGAGATGGACGTTAGCGAAGCCTTAGCGGCCGGTCGTATCCTGCGTAATGAGGTCATAGGCTACGCCATTGCTGTGACCTTGGTGGTGCTGGTGCTCGCCTTTGTCGCTGCTTTGTGGATGGCGCGTTCGTTCAGTCGCCCGGTAGCCGTGTTGCGCGGGGCCATTCTCGGTATTCAGCAGAACCACGACCTCACACGGCGCAGCCCGCTAACCGGGTCTGATGAATTCGGTCAGATATCCGCCGCCGTGAACCTATTGTTGGATGACATACAACACTCCATTAAGTTGACGCGTGAAGCAGCGGAAACGGTCAATGACGCCTCAACCGCGATGACGCAAGGCTCAGAGCAGACCCTCCAGCAATTGAACGAGCAAAACCAGCGCAATGCCTCGGCAGAAGGCTTGGTTGAAGGCATGGTCAGCAGTGCGCAAACCGTTACGGAACAAGCACGGAATACCGCCGATGTAACCATCAGTACGCGTGACAACATCACCGCCAGCACCAAGACCATTCAGGAAGTTATTTCCGAAGTGCATCAAATGGCGCGTGGCGTAAACGAAGCGGCCACCACCATCAACACGCTGGCGAATGACTTTGAGCAGATTCGCCATGTGCTGGAGGTGATTTCTAACATCGCCGAACAGACCAACTTACTGGCCTTGAACGCAGCGATAGAAGCGGCGCGGGCAGGCGAGCACGGCCGAGGTTTTGCAGTGGTGGCCGATGAAGTGCGTAATCTGGCGCAGCGCTCGCGCGGTGCGACCGAGGAAATCCAAAACATCATCGACGGTTTGTTGACCAACACCGACAAAGCCCAGCAAATGATGACGGCAGAGCAGCAGCGCTCGGAAGGCTTGGAGGTAACGGCACAGGCCTCGCAAGAAGCCCTGAGCACCATTGGCGAGTCGTTGCAGGCCATCGTGCATGCGAACGAAGACATTCTGTCGGTGTCGAATGAACAGAGCATGATGACGGGTGACCTTGCCAAAGTATTGGCCGAGTCGTTCGACAGCTCGCGTCATTCACAAGAACAGGCTGAGAAAAACGCCCACGAGAGCGAGAAGCTGCAAAAAACAGCACGGGAGTTGCAGCAGAATGCCACGCGCTGGCAAGTGGACGACTAATGTGTGGGTCGTGCCAAACAGACAAAGACCAGCCGCTATCCACGCCGATTAATCCAGTTGGGTTGAAGGTCGGTCTGCGTGTTTCGTAATCTGCTGTACAGAACGCACAGAGTCGGTACTCTGTGCGTTATCTTCCTCAGCCTAACGGATACGCCAGCATGAGTGATATTCTGACTCAAACTGAACAGGGGGTTATGACCATCCTGTTCAACCGCGTTGCCAAACGCAATGCCATCACCGAAGCCATGTACACCGCGATGCGCGAAGCCTTAGAGCAGGCCGCCGAAGACAATACGGTGCGGGCTGTGGTGTTCCAAGGTGACGAAACCTGCTTTACCGCAGGGAATGATTTGCAAGACTTCATGGCGCACCCGATCAAAGACCGCGACGCCCCAGTACTGCGTTTTCTGCGCACCGCCGCTGTATTTCCCAAGCCCATGGTCGCTGCCGTAAATGGCTCGGCGGTCGGTATCGGCACCACCCTGCTGTTGCATTGTGACTTAGTCGTTGCAGGTGAGAGCGCGGTGTTTCAGTTGCCGTTTGTGAATTTAGGACTGGTGCCGGAATTTGCATCGTCATTGCTGATTCCACGGCAAGTGGGTTATGTGAAAGCGGCGGAATGGTTGTTGTTGGGTAATAAGTTTGGTGCGGAAGAGGCATTGACCTCGGGCTTAATCAACCGTGTGGTGCCCGACGGTGAAACGCTGGCGGCGGGAGCTGCGTTGGCCGCCGAGTTGGCGAGCCGTCCGACAGAAGCCATGCAAGCCGCCAAGGCGTTGATGAAAGGGCCGGAGCAGGCGCAAGTGCTGCAAGTGATTGATGCCGAAGCCGAGGTGTTTCAGCAACGCCTGCGCAGCCAGGAGTTTATGGCTGCGGTGCAGGCGTTTTTTAAACGATGAGCTTACTTCGCAGCGGCCAACCGAGCGTGCTCCTGCACGCTCGTGCTTTTATCCTGCGTCGCCAACGGCTGCCAGCCTTTCAAATGCTGCTCCAGTAGCGCGGTCAACGCATCAATGTGACCCGGGGTTGCATTCAATGCGGGTATGTACCCGAACTGCTCACCGCCAGCCTCTTCAAAATACTCGCGGTTCTCTTCGCCGATCTCTTCAATGGTTTCCAAACAGTCGGACGGAAAGCCCGGGCAGAACACCTGAATGGATTTCACGCCGTCTTCGCCCAACTGCTTCATGGTGGCATCCGTATACGGCTTCAACCATTCCTGTTTGCCAAAGCGAGACTGAAACGTCGTGATGACGTCATCGCGCGTCAGGCCCAGCTTCTCGGTTAACAAGCGCGAGGTCTTGTAGCACTCGCAATGGTAGGGGTCGCCCTCCAGCAAATTGCGCTTCGGAATACCGTGGTACGACAACACCAGTTTTTCCGGCTTGCCGTGCTCGGCTTGATACGCCTGAATGTGCGCCGCCATGGCGTCAATGTAGGGTTCGAAATCGTGGTAGTGGTTGATAAAGCGTAGCTCGGGAATCCAACGGCGCTTGGCGAAGTCGTTGGCAATGGCATCAAAGGTTGAAGCCGTAGTGGTGGCGGAATACTGCGGGTACATCGGCAGCACCAATAAGCGACGCACACCTTGCTGCTGCATGCGTTCAATCACCGACGAGACAGAAGGATTGCCATAACGCATGGCGAATTCCACCACCACGTCATCACCGTATTTGCCCTTCATGTAGGCGCGCACCCCTGCGCATTGGTCGGCGGTGTGATACAGCAATGGCGAGCCGCGCTCGGTCCATACCGTACGGTAGTTCTTAGCAGAACGAGCCGGACGAATAGCCAAGATAATGCCGTTGAGAATAAACCACCAAATGGCCTTGGGAATTTCCACCACACGTGAATCGGACAAAAACTCGCGCAAATACCGACGCACCGCGCCGCTTTCGGCGGCGTCAGGGGTGCCCAAGTTAGTAATCAGAATACCGGTTTTGTCTGCCTGTGCGTGGGAGTAGTCTGCTATGCCCTTAAACTTCATGTCGTGATCCTGTGTCTTAGCCAACGCCAATAATGAATGTTTGAACCGTTGTGACTACGCTAAAAGAGCGAAGGCAGATCCAGTACCGCCGCTGCAATACTGAAGTAAATGATTACCCCGCACGCATCGATCAGCGTCGTTACTAATGGCGCGCTGGCGGTGGCCGGGTCCCAGCCAATGTGGTTGAGAATAAAGGGCAGGCAGATGCCGATCAGGCTGCCGAGCACAACCACGCTGATCATCGAAGCACCGACCACAAAGGCGATGTCTTCACCGCCACGCCAGAATCCAATCGGCGATACCGCCAGAGCCATGGTCACGCCGAGTGCCAAGGCAACAAACAACTCACGGCCGAGCAGGCGCGCCCAATCGGATACCCCAACGTCGCCCGTGGCGATACCCCGCACCATCAGTGTCGAGGCTTGCGCGCCCGCGTTGCCGCCACTGCCTATCAACAGGGGTAAGAAGAACACCAAGGCCACGTGCGCGGCGATGGTGTCTTCGAAAAATGCGATCCCCATGCCAGAGAACAAATTGCCAAACACCAGCAGTACCAGCCAGACAATCCGCGTGCGGTACAGGTCACGCAGGCGGGCGCGGCCAAAGCCGTCGTCCAAGCGTCCAACCGAGGCACCCTTGTGAATGTCTTCCGTGGCTTCTTGTTCGGCAACATCCATCGCGTCATCGTAGGTCACGATGCCGACGAGGCGTGCATCGTTGTCGATGATCGGCAACGCCAGTAAGTCGTAACGTGAAATCAAACGCGCTACTTCTTCCTGCGGCGTGTCCACGGTCGCGCTGATCAGCTCGGTGGTCATGATGGCTTCCAGCCGCGCTGTAGAACGCGCCAGAATCAGCTCGCGCAGCGACGTAGCCCCCATCAGCCGACCCATGTGGTCGATGCTGTAGATATCGTAAATGGTTTCAGCATCCGGCGCGGTTGACCGGACAATCTCAAAAGCCTGTGCGATGGTCGACTGGGCAGGCACGGCCACATAGTCGCTGGTCATGATGGACCCGGCGGTGCCTTCTTCATAGCTCGATAGGCGACGCAAATCTTCGCGTTCGTTGCGCGCTAAACGGCGCATCAAATCGGCTTTCAGTTCGTCTTGTAGCAGGTTGAATAAGTCGGCGCGCTCGTCCGAGTTCATGTGAATGAACAGGTTCGCCAGGGCCGATTCGTCCATGTGCTCAGCAAGTTCGCGCTGGTCATTCTCACTGAAATAACCAAAGGTTTCCGCGCGCTGCTTGATGGGCAAACAGGACAAGAGCTTTAAGCTGGTTTCAACAGGGTGTTCTTGAATGAATTCGGCAAAGTCGGCGGGTTGCATATCGGCAACCAGTTGTTCCATGGTCTGCACATCATCCTGTGCCATGGCTTCTCTGAGTTCGTCGGCGATGACTGTGTAAGCCATAAGCTCTTCCCCTGCTGTGTGACGGCGACGTGCTTGTCGCCTAGCGCGTATTTCTGGTTACAAAGTATAACAGTAATTTCCGGCCGCTTCGCCCGTGAAATGGGAGTTTGAACTAATTGATGGTTCGCTGGTCAAAAGGAGAGTTTGAAGCCTAGCCGATGGAGATGTACTGCTGATGAAAGGTCGAATTTTTGCACTGTTCGCAGGTGCGGTGTTGAGTCTTTTTTTACCGCTAAGCGCCTTGGCGTTTGATCATTCACCGTGGACAGCCCTGCTGCAAAAGCACGTGGTTCCCTTCAATGAAAACCGCGCCACAGCCGTGGATTACGCCGGTTTTGCTAACGACCGCGCCGAGTTAACCCGTTACCTCAGTAGTCTGTCGGCGGTCACGGAAGCGGAGTTTGACGAGTGGTCCGGCGACGAGCAATTGGCATTCTTAATCAACGTCTATAACGCGTGGACGGTTGAATTGATTCTGACGCGCTACCCGGATCTGGAT
This sequence comes from Salinispirillum sp. LH 10-3-1, assembly GCF_030643825.1. Classification (GTDB taxonomy): domain Bacteria; phylum Pseudomonadota; class Gammaproteobacteria; order Pseudomonadales; family Natronospirillaceae; genus Salinispirillum. The sequence continues at coordinate 2,423,872 of NZ_CP101717.1, read as the reverse complement.
TCCATTCGCGAACTGGGGAGCTTCTTACGCTCGCCGTGGAAACAACGCTTTATTCCCTTGTTCGGTGCCGAGCGCACCTTGGATGAAGTCGAGCACGATATGATTCGTGGCGAAAGCAGAGACTACGCCGGTTATGACGAGCCGCGCATTCACTTCGCTGTTAACTGCGCCAGTATTGGCTGCCCGGCACTGTTAACGGAGGCCTTCACCGGTGCTGACCTGGAAGACCAGCTTGACCGTGCCACGCGCTGGTTTCTGAACGATAAGACGCGTAACCGCTGGGCCGATGGCAGCTTAGAAGTCTCCTCCATATTCCGTTGGTATCGCAGCGACTTCGAAGCAGGCTGGGGTGGTGCTGAGTCACTGGGGGCGTTTCTTGCGTTGTACGCCGACGAGTTGGGCGTACCGACGGATCAACGTGCCGCGTTAACCAATGACAACATTCGCATACGTTTTCTCGACTACGACTGGGCGCTCAACGATGTCAAAGGCAATAGTATCGCCAACATGCCGAGGGAAGATTGATGGACAGCAACCAACGGGCACGGACCGACATGAGCGTGTTGTGGCACGAAGCCATCGGTGTCATGCAGCGCTTAGAGCACTGGCTGGCGCAAGTGAGCCACAAGGAATACAGCGGCCGTTGTGCGCCACTGCCACACGGGCAGACGCCGGGCCGCCATGTGCGGCATATCTTGGATCACTATCTCGCCTTGTCCACCGCCTTATCCGGTGGCACCGACATCGATTACGAACACCGCCAGCGTGACCCGCTCGTAGAAGCCGACCCACAGCATGCTTTGACGCTGTTACAGCGTGTCCAGCAAGCGTTGGCACCACACCTGCAACAGGGCGACCGGACGCTCACGCTGGACTACTGCACAGACGATGGCAATGCACCCGTTGCCACTACCTTGGCTCGTGAGCTCGTGTTTCTCACCCAACACAGCATTCACCATTTTGCCTTGGTGGAGATGCTGGTGGTGATACAGGGCGGCGCCATGCCACCGGGTTTTGGCGTTAATCCCTCAACCCGCCGCCATGAAGCGTTGCAGAGCGCGGAGCAGCCAATATGTGCACCCTAAGTTGGCAGCATCACCAAGGCGCATTGAACATTGTGTTCAGCCGGGATGAACGGCGCAATCGCATCGCAGCCGAGCCGCCGTCTGTGTTCAATGAAGGCGGGCGCAAGATATTGGCGCCGCGTGACCCCGAAGGTGACGGCTTTTGGCTGGCCACCAACGACCAAGGGCTAACGATTTGCTTGCTGAACGACTATGCTGCTGAACAACAACACCGGACCAGCACCGCTACCCAGAGCCGTGGCCGCTTGGTACGCGCTCTGAGTGCTTGCGCCACGCCGATGGCGGTGCGTTCGCTGTTGCAGAATACCGCGCCAATGGACTTCGCACCCTGCGTGGTCTTTGTTTTTTGGCAAACCCAAGAGCCGCTGTGCTGGCGTTGGTCGACGCAGGCGTGGTCAGAGACGGTAGCACCCAGCTCGCCGTTCAGTACTTCCTCCTTACTGCCGCAGTGGATTCCCCTGCTGCGGCGGTATTTTTTCTCACGTTGGGCAACCGAACCCCAAGGTTGGCGAACCTGGACGCCCGAACACCAACTGCAGGCGCATTGCGTGCGCCATCGGTGTATGCCGTGGGCATCGGTGGCTATGAGCCGGCGCGACCGCTCCACAGTGAGCCTGACGCGCATTCAGGTGCAACCGGGTTCAACACGCATGGAATATTGGCCGGGCACGCCCGTATCGGGTGCCGAACCGACGAGCATGCAGACGTTAGAAACCCACTGGCAGCCCCTGCCGCACAGTGAGCCTGTTGTACCACCCGCTGCACCGCCGGTAGACGTTGAACGGTTGTTGCAGGACAAAAACCCGGCACTCTGGCAACGATTGCGTGGCTCACCGATGCGGCTGTTGTTGCGGCTTTTGTGGAAGGTAACGCAAGTGCGCCAATTCAACCAGGCCTTGATGGCCTTGTCGGACACCAATACGCGCCGTTTCCCGGCGCAGGTGTTGCAGCGCCTGGGCGTTAGCGCACAGGTGCTTAATGGTACAGCGCTACCTGCAGTCGCTGCACGGCCGGTATTTGTGGCGAATCACCCGACCGGTGGCTTGGACGGCCTTATTCTGCTGGCGTGGCTGCAAAGTTACTACCCGGAAGTGAAGGTCGTGGTGACGGATTTGCTGACCTTGATTCCACCGATGAAGTCCTTGGTCGTGCCGGTGGATCGTTATCGGTCGTCGCGCCAGTCAGTGCGTAATCTGCACGCCGCCTTTGCCACCGACGCCGCTATTTTAGTGTTCCCGGCCGGGCGCACCGCTCGCAAACAACAGGGCAAGTTGACCGACTTTGAATGGCACAGCATGCCTGTGACTCTGGCTCGACGCTTTGGTCGCTTACTGGTGCCCATTCACTTGGAAGGCACGAATTCACGGTGGTTTCATGGCGTCGCGGCGCTGCGCCAGCGCTTCAATGTGGCCTTGAACCTTGAAATGGCCTTGTTGCCGCGCGAGCTGTTGAAACCCGCCACTCGCACCTTCGGTGTGTGCGTGGGGGAAACCATCCGTGCCGAGGAACTCGAACAGCTCGCGCCGAACGATCAACAGCGCATGGCGGTTGTCCGTGCGCACTATGACCGGCTGACGCGTCCGCATCCGGCGCTCGCGCAGGCTATGTCTTCCCTTGTATTGAAGGAGACTTCTTCATGACAATTGCTCATCAACTTACGTCTGCTCAGGCGGGCCAACATGTTACCGCCAACAGCGTTGCGCAAGAACTCGCCGCATTGGTACCGTTGGCACAGTTTCGTGGCCTGAATATCTACAGTTTTACCGGCGACGAATGCCCAGCCGCTATGCAGGAAATAGGGCGACTGCGTGAAGCCGGTTTCCGGGCCGTCGGTGCCGGGAGAGGCGAGGAGCTGGACCTCGATCATCGTGACTATGGCGAACAGTGCTACTCGCAGTTGGTGGCGTGGGACCCCGAACACCAAGAAATGGTCGCCATGTACCGCTATCAGCAAGGTGCCAAGGCTGCCGTCTTTGGCCCCGAGTGCCTGCGTACCTATGGACTGTTTGACTATTCGGCTTCGTTCCAGCGCAACATCCTGCCCTATGCCATTGAATTGGGCCGCTCGGTGGTTAACCGGGCCGCCAAAAAAGGCGCGTTGGGCTTCTTCGCCACTTGGGTAGGTTTGGGTGCTTTGTTACGTAAACATCCTGAGGTGCAGTATTTCTTTGGCAATGTGTCGCTGTACCAAACCCTGAACAACACCGGCCGAGACTTGTTGGTCAGCACCATGCAGGCGCACTATGCCCCGCCAGAACCCTACCTGGTAGCGCGCGATACCTGCCGCTATGAACCCAAGCAAGCCGCTCCGGCGCTGTCAGCTAACGACTCTGCCGACGAGCGTATTCGCCAACTGCGCGATTCATTGATACCTTACGACATGAGCATCCCACCGGTCTTGCAGTCCTACATGTCGTTGTCGACCGGCATTTGGTGTGGCGAAACGGTCTTTGATGCTGATTTTGGGAACGCTCTTGAACTGGGGATTATTGTGCCGGTGGCGGAAATCAACGAAAAGGTGAAGGCGCGGTTTATTGATTGACTGGAATATTGGCCAAGCCCAGCCACAACAGCACAGGCACAATGCCGGTGGCGACCGCACAGGTCAGCACAAAACGCAGGTAGCCCACCTTGGGCATGATGCCGGCCGTCGCGGCAATACCGCCGCCACCGCCAATCAGCCAATTGCCGGGCAGGTTCAGGGTCACAAAGATAAACAGGTACGGGTGCTTTTCGTACAGGCAGACACCGGCGGCTAAGAAGCGCTGGCTCATCGATAAATCTTCTTTAGGCGTTGCCATCAAACTGTCGCGCGCATCATGCAAACGTTGCAGTTGGGGGTGGTCGGACAGCCGTCGTGCGACCCAATAACTGATGCTGAGCCCCAGTACTGTGCTTAGCCACGCAGCCACGATGCCGATACGACCAAACAGCCCCATGATCATCCAGCCCAATTCGACGCCCGGTACAAAGGGCACCGCCAACACCAATGCATACAAGGACGACGTCAGTACCAGCAGCAAGGCGCGGCTTTCAGGCTGTAGCCACTGCCCCAACAAGCCTTCACCACGGTTCAAGTACAGGCCGGTGAAAACAACGACAAACAGCACCAACGCGATTAAAATGCGCACAACCAGTTTCATCGCTGCTCCTCGGTGCTCAGTGTCGTTTCGCCCGGCGGTCATCCATCCGGCGTTGTTCGGCGTGGCGTGGGTCTTTGTGCCACGGTACAGCATGTCGTGCACTGCGCTCCAGCTCCGCAATCACCTGCGCGCCCAACAGCAGAATAACCGCCGCTATTTCTAGACTGATCAAGACAACGATGACCGTAGTGACCGAACCATAGATGACGTTTACATAAGAGATGTTGGCGAAGTAGTACAACAGGAAGAAACGCGCGCCTTCCCATAGCAAGGCAGCCACAAAGCCACCCACCAGCGCCCGCCGCCAAGCGACCTGCACCACCGGCAACACCTTATAGATGCCAGTAAACAGGGTAGCCATACCGACGAAACTGGCAAAATTCAGCAAGTAGACTGGTGCGGTCGATAGCGGCAGGTTGACGTCAAACATGTCCGACAGATAATCGGTGAAGCTGCTGAGCAGGGTGAACAACATGGTCAAGGCCAGCAGGCCTGCACCCACCACCAACATAAAGGCATACGGCAGCGCGACCGATACCCAGGTGCTGCGTCTGGCTAGCACGTCGGGCCGGTGGAAGATGATCGCCATGGAATCGTCGAGCATACGAAAGGCAAAGGAGCTGAAGAACAGCAGCACCACAATGCCCAGCACCCCGATGGTATCGCGCGAATCCAATAAGGCCTGCACCGTATCCAACAAGAGCGTGGCATAACCCGGTGCTAGATGCTGCACCTGAATGGCCATGATGTTCAGCAGGTCTTGCTCGTCAACAATGTGCGTCAGCAGAACCACAAGCAACGCGAATAGCGGAATGGTGGACAGCAGCACGTTATAGCCCACACCACCCGCCAACAGAATGCCACGGTTGCGCATAAATGCTCGGATTACTCGACCGGAAAAACGCCAAATACGAAGTAAGATGAGCAGGCGCGAGAATTTTTGTCGCAGACCGTTTTCCGACATAGACACAGCAACTACTTAAAGAGGGTGCCTGTAATCATGGGGGCGAGCGCTGCTCCGTTCAAGCGGTTTCCACGATTTATCGCTGCGCCGTCTGGTACTCCGGGTGTTCCCAAACGGGTGCATTAGATGGCGCCAAAGGCGTACGGCCACGAATGTGGTCCGCGCATTTTTCGGCCAGCATAATGGTGGGGGCATTTAAGTTGCCGCTCACAATGCTGGGCATAATACTGGCGTCGACGACGCGTAAGCCTTCAATACCAAACACCCGCGCTTCGGCATCCACCACCGCCATAGGGTCACTGGCTGCGCCCATTTTGCAGGTACACGAAGGGTGGTAAGCACTGTCGGCGTGTGCACGCACGAAGGCATCAATTTCTTGGTCGGTCTGCACATCTTTACCGGGCAGGTATTCCTCGCCCCGAAAAGGTTTGAACGCGTCTTGAGCAAAGATCTCGCGCGTGAGCTTCACCGACTGGCGCATTTCCCAGCGGTCACGCTCGGTGCTCAGCAGGTTAGGCTGAATCAATGGATGCTCGGTCGGGTCGCTCGAACGCAACTTCAAAAAGCCCGTGCTGGTAGGACGCATTGGCCCCACGTGGGCTTGGTACGCGTGCAGCTCGGGGTTTTTGCGCCCGTGGTCGATCACCTGCGACGGCAGAAAGTGGTACTGAATGTCCGGGTGACGCACGCCGGGCTCAGAGCGAATGAAACCGCCCGCTTCCAAGTGCGCGGTACGGCATGCGCCCCAATCGTTATTGATGAACCACTGCATACCCGACAACGCCATGCCCGGCTGGGTGGTGTATTTGTACAGGGTGATGGGCTGCGTACAGGCTTGTTGCACGTACAGCTCAAGGTGGTCTTGCAGGTTCTGCCCTACACCGGGCAGGTCTTGTTTGACCTCGATGCCCAGCGCTTTTAAGTCTTCAGCGGGGCCAATGCCAGACAGCATCAGCAGTTGAGGCGAATTGATCGCACCACCCGACAGAATTACTTCGCGTTCAGCGCGCACGCGCACGGTTTTGCCGTTCTGCTGGTATTCCACACCCACTGCACGCTGACCTTCAAACAGCACGCGGGTGACCATGGCACCGACTTCCGCCTTCAAATTCGGGCGTGCCAATACCGGACGCAAATAGGCTTGCGCGGTGTTCCAACGCTTGCCTTGTTTGATGGTCATGTCCATCTTGCCGAAGCCTTCCTGCTGGAAACCGTTCATGTCCTCGGTCGCCGGGTAGCCCGCTTGCTGAGTCGCCTGTAAGAACGCATCAAACAGCGGGTTGGGCTCGTCGCCCGTGTGCACGTTCAACGGGCCTTCACCACCGCGATAGTCGTCCGCACCCTGTTCGCGGGTTTCGGCTTTGCGAAAGTACGGCAGGATATCGGCATAACGCCAACCGTCCGCGCCTTCCTCGGCCCATCGGTCGTAGTCGTACGCGTGGCCGCGAATGTACACCATGGCGTTCAAGGATGAACCACCGCCCCACACCTTGCCGCGCGGCCAATACAGCTTGCGGTTGTTCATGTGTTCTTGCGGTTCGGTGTGGTAGTACCAGTTGTAGCGGTCGCCCTTGAGGTTGTACATCAGGGCGGCAGGCATGTGGATTTTCCACGTATCGTCTTTGCGTCCTGCTTCTAATACCAGCACGCGTGCGTCGGCGTCTTCCGATAGGCGGTTAGCCAGCACGCAACCCGCAGAGCCGGTGCCAACGATGATGTAGTCGTGAGTTTGATCAAATGTCATGGGGTAATCTGTCGTCTTCCGGTGGGTTTAAAAGGGCGCGTCGATATCGCCCAAGCCCACATAAATGGACTTGATCTGGGTGTAATGGGTCAGGGTTTCACGGCCGTTCTCGCGGCCCAAACCAGACAGCTTGTAGCCGCCAACCGGCATTTCGGCGGGTGAATTGCCGTAAGCGTTGATCCAACAAATTCCGGCTTCCAGCTGATGAATAACCCGGTGGGCGCGTTGAATGTCACGCGTGAACACCCCGGCGGCCAAGCCGTATTCGGTGTCGTTGGCGCGCTCGATGACTTCGTTCTCGTCGTCAAATACCAGTACCGTCATCACCGGGCCAAAAATCTCTTCCTGCACAATGGTCATGTCGTCGGTGCAGTCGGTGAACACCGTGGGAGCTACAAAATACCCGTCGGCCAATGCACCCGCAGTTAAGCGTTCACCACCGATGGCGCAGGTAGCACCTTCCGCTTTACCTTGTTCAATAAAGCCCAACACCTTTTCTAGATGCCCGGCTGAAATCAGTGCGCCGAAGTTGGTGTCGGGGTGCATGGGGTCGCCCGCCACCACATTGTTTCGGGTGCGTTCTAACAAGCGCTGCAAGAACGCGTCGTAAATGCCGCGTTGCACAAATACCCGCGTACCATTGGTACAGATTTCGCCCTGGGTGTAGAAGTTACCGAGCATGGCGCCCGACACGGCGTTTTCCAAGTCTGCGTCGTCAAAGATGATCAGCGGTGACTTGCCGCCCAGCTCCATCGTTACCGACTTCAGTGTTTTCGCCGCGTCTCCCATCACCGTGCGACCCGTACCGGCTTCACCGGTGAAAGACACCTTGGCGATTTCTGGCGCGGCGGTCAGCATCTGGCCCACTCGGTAGTCACCCTGTACCACGTTGAACACACCGTCGGGCAAGCCTGCTTGTTGGAAGATCATGGCCAGCTCAAGGGCACCGCGTGGCGTTTCTTCCGAAGGCTTGAAGATCATGCTGTTGCCCGCCGCGAGCGCCGGTGCGGCTTTCCAGCAAGCGATTTGTAACGGGTAGTTCCATGCACCGATGCCCGCGCAAATACCCAAGGGCTCGCGCCGCGTGTAGTAGAAGTCGTTGCCGATGGGCTGGCTGTTGCCTTCCATTCCCGGTGCTTCACCGGCAAAGAACTCGATCGCGTCCGCGCCCGTCATTACATCGACCACGCTGGCTTCTTGCCAAGGTTTACCGGTATCCAGCACCTCTATGGCGGCCAAGCGATCATTGTGCTCGCGCAGCAAGTCGGCGGCGCGGCGCAGAATGCGGGCACGTTCAATAGCAGGCGTTTTTGACCACACCTCAAAGCCTTGCTGTGCGGACTCAATGGCCGCAGCCATTACTGATTCGTCGGCTTGCTCAACTTGATACAGCTCAGCACCCGTAGCCGGGTTGATGACAGCAAAGGTATCGCCGTTAGTGTTTGGTAAGGGCGCGCCATTAACCCAAGAGTGCAGGGTGAGGTCAGACATGAAAACTCCTTCGGAATCAGACAGACCGGTGCTTTTGGCCGTCGGCCAGCACCTGATCAATATAGGCTTTACACAGGCGCATGGCCTGCTCGGAATCAATACGGCCTTCACTCAATGCCGCGCGTAACCAAAACCCGTCGATCAAAGCCGCGATGGTTTGTGCGGTGCCACGCAGCCAGCTTTCGGGCAGCAGCGGGCGTAATGAGTAAACCAGGTTGGCGTACAGGCGGCGTTCGTTCACCTGCTGTAAGCGCGCCAGCTCGGGGTCGTGTACCGACTGCGACCAAAATACCAACCAAGTACGCGCAGCTTTTGGATTGGTCTGCACGCTGGAAAAATTCGTTTCAACAATCGCCATCAGGCGGTCACGCGGCGAACTGGAACGCGCCGCAATGTTGCTCATAAGGTCTTGGTGCAACTCAGTCAACAAGTGGCGCATGGCTGCTTCGAGCAAACCCTGCTTACCGCCGAAATAGTGGCTGACAATGCCCACCGACATACCAGACTGTGCACTGATGCGGCCCATGGTAGTGCCCTGAAAACCGTACTCACCGATCACTTCCAACACCGCATTAATCAACTGGCGGCGGCGAATGGGCTCAATATCAATGCGTGGCATAAAGCTCTCAACTACAAAAAACGATGGTGAAAAAGTAAATTGAATGACCGTTCAATGAAGTTAAGCGTACTTGCTTGAGGGGGAGAGGTCAAATTTAGAGGGTGAGAGAGCAACTTTGCAGGGCAATATATGTACCACATAGAACATTGCAACAATGTGACGCAGGGGCTAAAAGTAGTAGGGCAACCAAGAAGGGGGCGGCTGATAAGTCTGATAGTGGTCTTGGTGATTGTTTTGCGCTTTGCCAATAAGAGACGTTAAGACAGAAAACCCCGGCCAGTTGGAGTTTGTAGTGAGTGTTTGGGTTGAAATTGTGTTCTCTGGCAGAGCTGCCTCAGAAACTGCGATATAAATGTTAGCTTTTTGGAGCGAGTCTAAATCGGCCGGCAAATAAAAAAGGAGAAGATGTTGTCGCTACTGCAAGAAATACTGAATTGGTCGCAGGATCTTCCGGCATGGCAAAGTGATGCGGTAGCACGTTTGCTGGCTAGACAGACCCTAACAGCAGAAGACCAAGATGATCTATTTGCGCTACTGAAAGCTGCGAATGGTATTCCCGACCCAAAAGGGCGGAAGCCCAATCCGCTAACGGCCGATGAGATCCCTGCACCAGTGAAAGCGACAACTCACGTTGAACTGCTTGCAATGAAGAATATGCGTCATGTCAACGCGATTGCAGAAAATCAGCGCCTGTCGTTTAGTCCCGATGGGATGACAGTTATATATGGTGACAACGGTTCAGGAAAATCAGGATACTCACGCGTGCTCAAACGCGCATGCCGTGCCCGCGATCAGATGGAAGCAATTCATCCGAACGCCGCTCTACCTGCAAGCCAAACGGGGAAAGCCGAAGCCGTATTCGAAATAAAAATTGATGGTTCGGCACAAGATGCGCACTGGACTGACGGCAAAGCGGCTCCAGCAGCGCTGTCGTCTTTCGCGATCTTTGATTCGCACTGCGCGCGTGCCTACCTAGATAGTGAAGATGACTTTTCTTACGTGCCCTACGGGCTAGATGTGTTCGAGCGACTTGCGAAGGTCTGTAAACATCTGAAGACTGCGATAGAAACCGAGCATACTCAGTCTGCCGCAGACCTTACAGCTTTCGTGCCGCTCCACGGCGACACCGCCGTTGGCAAACTGATTTCAGGACTATCGGCCAGAACGACGCAAGCCCAAATCGAAACATTGGCGACGCTTTCGCAGGAAGATTTAGCCCAACATGAGGCTCTAGATAAGAGTTTGAAGGAAAACAATCCGAAGGAAAAGGCGATTCAATTGCGTCTGCGTGCTCGCCGAGTTGCCGCCATTTCAACAAACGCAATAAACAAGGGCGCGCTGGTAGATCATACGGTGGTAGCCAGATTGCGCAAGCTGGCAGACAGTTATCGCACTGCGCAGTCAGCCGCCGCACTTGCAGCTACGCAGTTTACGGAAGGTGAAAGTTTGCTACGTGGCACTGGGGGAGAGGCTTGGCGTGAGCTGTTCGACGCCGCTCGGAAGTTTGCGGCAGAGTCCCATCCGGACAAGGCCTTTCCAGAACTGGGAACCGATTCACCTTGTCCGCTATGCCAGCAACCTCTTGCCGAGGGCGCCGCCCGTTTACAGCGTTTTGAGTCCTTCATTCAAGCTGAGGCAGAGAAAAGCGCCCAAGAGCGTCGACTAGCTCTGTACGCAGAGTACAAGCCGTTCATCGCGAACGTTCTGACTTTGAATATTGACGATGTGACTTACGGTGAGATCGAAGGCTTGGACCCGCAACTCGCGAATGATGTCAAAGTCTTTGACCAATCGCTGGTCGCTCGCCAGGAAGCCATCAAGGCTGCGGTAATCTCCCACGAATGGGAAGGTACCGAACAAGCGTTGGCCAACCCATCTGCGCGACTTCAAGTGCTAGCTGACAAGTTGAATGCCGAGGCTGAGATTCTTGAAAGAGCATCCGACGAAAAGGCGCGTGCTGCAGTTCAAAAGCAGTTCATTGAACTAGATGCGCGAGTGCGCTTGAGTCAGGTCAAGGATGCTGTGCTCTTGGCGGTCAGCCGGCTGGATCACCAGGCCAAACTTAAGCAGTGCCTGTCGGGTGTCAAGACAAATTCCATTTCGCGAAAAGCATCAGAGTTGGCCGAAAAGGTTGTGTCCAACGAACTAGCTGAAGCACTCAACCGCGAATTCAAGGAGTTAGGCGTAGGTATGCTTCGCGTTTCGCTACAAAGCCGCTCCGACAGGGGTAAGGCTTTGCACAAACTAAAACTTGAATTACCACAAAGTCGTAACCCTGGTGAAATTCTTAGTGAAGGAGAGCAGCGGGCAATAGCGATAGGTTCTTTTCTGGCCGAGGTCGGGTTAAGTGATGGAAAGGGCGGTATTGTATTTGACGACCCGGTGTCCTCTCTAGACCATCGCCGCCGTGAGCGAGTAGCAAAGCGACTAGCGCAAGAAGCCGCACAGCGTCAGGTCATCGTATTTACCCATGATATTTATTTCCTCTGTCTGCTGGCCGAGGAAGCAAAAATTGCAACCGTACCTATTGCCACACAGAGCTTGACACGCCGTGCTGAGGGATTCGGGATGGCCGATCCAGAGCTCCCTTTCGAGGGGAAAAGCACTAGTAAGCGGATTAAGGCCCTTAAAGCTCAGCATCAAACTATAGCCAAGCTGCACAGGGACGGCGAAGAGCAAGAGCATCAAAGACAAACAGTTGATGCTTATTTCCGGCTCCGTATGACGTGGGAGCGGGCAGTCGAGGAAGTTCTATTGCGCGAGGTTATCCTGCGATTCCGGAAAGGCGTTGAAACACAGCGACTTGCTGGTGTCGTTGTTGAAGATGGTGATTATGCAAAAGTCTATGCTGGCATGAGCAAGTGTTCGAACTACGCACATGATAAGGCCCTGCAAGGCGGCATTGCTGTTCCAGACCCCGACGAACTACTTGCTGATATTATGGAATTGGATGCTTGGCGAGAGGGTATCGAGAGGAGAGGAAAGATGACGGCACAGAAACGCAAGGCTTGAAAAAGCCTTCAACTGAACTCCGGTGCAGGAAAGCTAACAAAAAACTGCGCGCGGATAATTTACTCGCTACGCTCGCAATTTACCGGTGAGCAAGGCGTTATGGTTACCCCGAAAAATGAAGCTTCGACTCGAAAACATTAAAGGCATCGGCCTTCTTGAGTTCTCAGTACCTCCCGCTGGTGTGTGGGTGTTAACTGGGAGAAATGGAACTGGCAAATCAACGCTGCTAGCGGCATTGCTTCGAATCCGGAACTCGTACGCTTTTCAACGCTACTATCAGACAAGCCCAATGGCGCACCGGGTTGATTTATACGAGAACGCGTCGGTGACCTATGAGATAAACAACCGTTCTGTGACGTATCGGTACGGTGGACAACGGTGGCGAGCAAGGCCTCGATCTAATGCGATCATCTTTGATGATTTTCCATATCCGTCAATTGAGTATCTTGAAGCCAACTCGGATCGCATTGAACCGTTCGCCGATGAGATTAGCCACAACCGATTTCGGGATGCGGGGCAAGATCTGAAGGATTTCATTTGCGAAGTTCTGGATGACGATAAATGGAGTGAATTGAAGTATCTCAATACGAGGCGAGGAACGGGAAATCTGGCATATCTGATTCCGTATCGAACTCATGCTCGGGCGCCCTGGCATTACTATTCCGAGAAGAGCTTTAGCTTGGGGGAGCTCTGCGTGCTGAGGCTTGCGCAGAGGCTGTCCAATGTGCGAAATGGAAGTTTGATTTTGATTGATGAAATCGAGATGGCACTGCACCCACAAGCCCAAATTAGGCTCTTAGAAGCTCTGAATAGGGTCGCGCAGACGAAGCGACTGACGGTGGTTTTTTCAACGCACTCTGCATCAATAATCAAATCAGCTATGCGTTCCCAGCTGATTCATCTTTCTGAGGCTCAAGGAGGTGAGATTCAGGTCACGCAAAAGCCATATCCGGCACAAATTTTGGGTGAAGTTGCCTTTGATGACGAATTGAATGTGGATTTTGTCTTTTTTGTCGAAGACAAACAGGCCAAGATTCTCTTGGAACAAATAGTTCAAAGATACCTTCAGGTAGCGAATCTAGAGATTCGCTACCAGCCTCTTTTTAAGATTGTTCCTGTGGGCGGTTTTGTTCAGGTTCTTGAGTTTCTCAATGCATCCTCACAAATATTTCCTGCTCATGTACGCCGGCATGCGGTATTGGACCAAGACGTTCAAACTGAGTCTTTGGCCGAAGCCCGGCGTTCAGGTAATCAGCAGTTGTTAAATTTGTTCAATCGAGCTCACGGAAACCTCAGTTATTTGCCTTGCACCCCAGAGTGCGGAATCACATCCATGATCGAAAGTGGACAGATGCAGGCCCAGCTTCGTGCAAGTTTCGCAGGCCACGTCGTGAACTTTGGGAGATTGGTTCAAACGCAGGATTACCTTTTAAGAACGAGTGCAAACCCCAGGGAACAAGCCAAGCGGCGTACCAATTATCTAGTTGAGCATGTAGAGGCCGCTACAGGTATGGATGCGGTACAAATTAGGCGAAAGCTCTATAGCGCGTATACAGAGCACAGATATGCGACGGCGGTGGGAGATCTCCATCAATTCCTTGGCCCAGTGTTCAATGCCCGGTAAACATAACGCGTATGAGACTTCTCGGAGCAATAGGCAATAGCTGTTTTTTGGCCGCAAAAATAGGCGTCGCCTCAAGTACCGCTGAACTCAGGAGTTACGTTTCCGGAAGCGCCGAGATAAGCCCAAGATGATCAACAAACGGAATGAAATCGCGATCAGTGAACAGCAAAGGTATTCGCTGCTCAATGCAAAAGGTCGCAATAATGACGTCCGTAGTTTTTCGAACAGTAATTCCCTTTTTGCGCAGTGTGCGGTAGTTCTCGGCGCACTGCTCCGGCATGCCTTTGCCAAACAACTCGAGTTGGTCCAGCGTCATTAGGCTTTGCTTGGTTGTATGGTACTCACGGTCGTCTCTGATACCTTTAAGAATTTGAAGAAAGATCAAATCTCCCATAGCAACAATGCTCTCAACAATAGCAGCGTTAAGGGCATTGGTGTGTGGGCTTGGGTGGGGTGGGAATTTGCTTTAGGTCTTGTCGAATTCACAGTTTTCAGACTATTAAGTAAGCGCAGATTTCATTCCAGGGCAGCTAATGTGAGGTAAATGCACCATGTCCACTGAGAAACAAATTAAGGGGCCAGCGTCGTACTTCCCCTCTATAGAAGCAAAATATGGTTTTCCAATTAAGCATTGGCTTGATCTTCTGGCAACTCAGAATGAACTAAGGCATATGGAGATGGTTGCTTGGCTAAAGAGTGAGCACGGATTAGGACACGGTCATGCTAATGCACTGGTTGCGCACTTTCGTAGCCAGAATGGCACTTGAACCATTCAATAATCGAGTCTACTGTTTGTGTCCGTTGAGAAGCAGAGAATTCCCATGAAACAATCACTCGGCCTCGTGTCCCTTGTTGTGCGTGACTACGATGAAGCCATCGCGTTCTTCGTCGATACGCTCGGTTTCAGGCTTGTTGAGGACTTAGACGTGCCTGAACAATCCAAACGGTGGGTGGTTGTTTCGCCGCCGGGTGCCACAGAGAGCCAACTTCTGCTTGCGCGCGCTTCAACTCCGGAGCAAGAAGACCGAGTTGGCAGCCAGACGGGTGGGCGGGTGTTCCTCTTCTTGTACACCGATGACTTTTGGCGCGACTATGAGCGCTACAAAGCAAAAGGTGTGGAGTTTGTTCGGGAGCCAAAGCAGGAGCCGTATGGGACAGTGGCGGTGTTTCTCGATCTCTACGGCAACATGTGGGATTTGCTTCAACCGACGGCATCACATCTTGCTGGCCGGAATGCAAACGTCTAATCTCGTCACGCAAATGTTAACGGGACGTTAACACAGTCAACAAAGAGCACATAAGGAGCACTATGCAATGATCAATCTCCGTGAGTATCGTGACAGCGACATACCCTTGTTTGTGGAGTATTTGAGTAATCCACGTGTCACCAGATACTTAACATCCAGTATTCCTGAGTCCTACTCCGAGGCTGATGCGCGGTGGTGGGTCAACGAAGGTTCGAAGGACAGTATCGTCAAGGCGATCGAGTATGACGGCGTGTTCGTGGGTACGATTGGTGTGAAGCCGGGTTCGTTTGAGCGTGCGCACTGCGGCGAGATCGGCTACTGGCTGGGTGAGGCGCACTGGGGAAAGGGCATTGCCACTCAGGCCATTTCTGCGATGACAGACACCATGTTTCAAACGACAAAAATGGTTCGTTTGTTTGCGCCGGTGTTCGCGCCCAATGAGGCGTCGAAAAGGGTCTTGGTAAAAAGTGGTTACCATGAGGAAGCTGTTCAGGAAAAGGCCTGCTTCAAACACGGCGTTTTTTACAACAGCCATATCTACGTCAAGATAAAGAGGTAGTAGTTGTAGGGAGGGTGTTTACACCTGCGAAATTTCGGCAGGTGTAAACACCTGCCCTTGTATCTCTCCAGGTGAGGTGATTAGCTATCACTATAACCGTGAAGTGAGTGAGGACGTACCTGCCCTGAGTGCAGTGACGACTGAAACGTAGATTGTCCCCTCACTTCGTTTATCTCTTAAACTGAATGGTATCCAAGCGCCTTTCCAGTGGAAAGTGATGCTGTATGTACAAGGGGAGTGGAGCGAGATGGTTGCTTACGTTGGTATTGATGTCAGCAAAAGCAAAATTGACCTGTGCTGGTTGCGCGACGCAACGGGCAAAAAAGTAAAAACGAAAGTGTTTAAGAACAGTGACTTTCACCTGATCAGTCAGTGGCTAGCGAAGTCGATTGATATGAGCCCAGAGTCCGTTCATATCACACTGGAAGCCACCGGTGTTTATCACGAAGGCCTCGTGTATCACCTGCATGAACAAGGCTATCGGGTGTTTGTAGCCAACCCCGGAAAGGCAAATCTGTTTGCCAAGTCTCATGGTATGACGCACAAGACCGATAAGTCTGATGCAAAACTGCTGGCAAAGTACGGTGCCAGTGAGCCTGCCAACTTACATCGCTGGGAGCCGGATCCGCCAGAAGTGCGAGAGCTGAAAGCTATTTCACGGCGGTTACATGCACTAGAAAAAGACCGTCAGCGTGAGACTAATCGACTGGAAAGCAGTCAGATATCCGGCGCATCACTGCGAGTGACTGACTCCATTCACGCGATGATCGGCAAATTGGATGACGAGATTGAGCGTCTGAAACAAGACATTGATGATCGGATTAAAAAAGACCCTGTGCTGGCAACGAATCACGAGCTACTGGGGAGCATCAAAGGTATTGGCGGCGTCATGCAGCGCGAACTGGTCTGCCTTTTTGCGCGCAAGCGCTTCTGTACGGCGAAACAAGTAGCGGCTTATCTCGGGCTGATCCCTCGACTGTGGGAGTCTGGAGTGCTCAAAGGCAAAACGACACTCAGTAAAACAGGCCCTTCCTACTTGCGTGCCAAGCTGTACATGGCGGCGGTGGCGGCAAGCCAGCACAACCCGGACATTAAGAAACAGAAAAATCGCCTGCTCGCACAAGGAAAGAGCAGGATGGCCGCCTTAGGAGCGGCCATGCGTAAGCTGGTTCAGATCTGCTTTGGCGTGATAAAGAACCAGCAACCCTATCAACCTCAGGCGGTTTAGTAACCGCTTGAGGTCGGTGCGGAGAGATGGTATCTACCGAAGATTATTATGAGTCGGTTGCTAAGGTACGAAGGTCAGGCTGTAGCGTGACGTGCCGGGCAGCAGGGGAGAGGAGCGTTGTCAACAGCCCTCTTTTTGCGATGCATGTCGCGAGCGGAAGTCACCCGAGTCAGTGTATCGCGCCTTCCACTGTGTATGAATTATCAATTCCCTTGTGTGTACTATCAAGACGTTCGAGGTGGCTCTTGGCATGCTGTGATCATTGATTCAATATGAGGGTAGCGTTATGAACGACCGCCAATCTGCTACTGAACAGCGTTTCAGCTCTTTCAGCGAGTTTTATCCTTTTTATCTTGAGCAGCACAGCAATATAGTTTGCCGTCGTTTGCATGTTGTGGGCACCAGTCTTTCGATACTTACATTGATTTATTTACTGGTGTCACAGCTGTGGGCGTTCTTGCCGTTAGCGCTGGTGGTGGGTTATGCCTTCGCTTGGGTGGGGCACTTTTTCTTTGAACACAATCGACCGGCTACCTTTACCCATCCGCTGTACAGTTTGATGGGGGATTTTGTGATGTTACGGGATGTGTTTTTAGGTCGTATCAAAATCTGATCAATCAGTAATCTCATGTGACAGAGTGGGCTAGGCTATTTGCGGCCTGCTTGTGATTCTGCCCTGAAGGTATGAGGCGATGTTGCCTTCCAACGTTTAAAAGCATGATTGAAGGCGCTTTGTTCGGCGTATCCGAGCAAAAAACTGATGTCGACAATACTTAGCTCAGTGCTGCACAGATAACGCTCTGCTTGCTCTAGGCGCACATCGTCCAGCACTTGGCGATAGGTCAAGTTGAGCCGGCTTAGGCGGTGCTGCAGGCTACGTGGTGCTATTTCCAGTTGTTCAGCGATGTCTTCCAAGCGACTGCGGCCGGTAGGCAGTTGGTTTCTGATTTGGTTTTTTAACTGCTTCAACCATGCAGGCTCGTTGCTGGCTCGCAATTCAGATTCTGCCTTGTTTAAAAGAAAACGGTATGTGTCTGGGTCGCTGTAGAGTATGGGCAGGTCTAAGGCAGAGGCGGCCAGTCGCAGCTTGGTGACTGGCGTGTTGAACTGCACCTGATCAAACAACTGATAGTATTTATCCAGTTGTGCGGGTGGAGCAAAGTTAAAATGGGCTTCGGCTCGGACGGTGCAGCCGGTTATTTGGCGCAGGATACTTAGCCAGCTCGACAGAGACAATTGCATGAAACACTTGTTAGGGGTGGTGGCGATAGGAAGCCAATGCAGTTCTACAAACTCTCCATTTTGGACGACGGCCGTCTCATTCACTTCATCAATTAGGGTTTCATAGCGTTTCAAGATGTCTATGACGTCGCGCACGGTGGTAGCACTCATGGCTGCGAAGCCGAGTATGCCAAACTGGGCTGGCTGAGCCTGTTCTCCAAGCACCAAGGGCAAGTCGGGATCGTTGGTGGCGGCAATGGCTTGCGTAAACATCTCATACCAAATTCGGATAGGTATGTGTTCGTTCCGTTGGCGAATCTGAGTGACCAAATCAGGGTTGTAAAGGGTTTCTGGGGCTATGCCGCGCTGTTGCAGATGGTCCAGCAGTGGGCGGACGGATGGGCTGTTAACGCTGGGTTCAGTGGTTACTGCCATTATTGTTGTATTCTCTTTAGGCTTGTGTGAACTATCGAAGCCGTCGAGGTGGTTGTCAAGGTGAGCGAGTGAGAGGGCAGGCCTTCAGGGTGAAGGCCTGCCTGACTAAAGTACCGTTAAGGTAGGAACGTCAGCGTATGACGTGCTTCTCCGGGCAGCAGCGGTGATGGCTGTCCATCTACCCAGTCGCGGTGTCCACGATCATAAAACGGTGACAGTGGGTGCGCACTTTGGCCGGTAGCCATGTGAAAGATGCCGTTGTCTTCATGGCCGGGTGCGACTACCAAGCGCTGTGATGCACCCGTGGTGGGGCGCTGTACCAGTGGCATGAAGGTGTCGCCGTTCATGGGTTCGGCAGGCATTTTCAGGAAACGGCCAAATACCGGTACGTTGTTCGCCAGCGGGTGCTCAATCGCTAGTGTGTTGATACGGCCCCATGTCTGCGCGGACAACGGCTCAGCCCCGTTGGCTGTTACGTCGGCCAGTGTCGCTTCGGCAACGGCGTACAGGAATGACTGCCAGCTGTCATGGCCGGTAGGCAAATGGTGGTCAGGCTCTTCGGTGATCAACTGCCATACAGGATATTCCACATAACGGTTGATGTTCTCGGCACTGAATACCTGGCCGACCTGTCCTTCGAGGTAGCGGAAAATTTCGCCAACGGTTTGGTCGATGACTTTTTCGCGGAAACGTTTTACCAGCCAGTAGCCGACATCGTCTTTTGCGGCGTGGCCTGACCAGTCGTCAACCATGGCCTGCATTTCAGCCATTTCAGCGCTGGTGGGGTCGTCCAGTACGCTGCTCAATACCGCTTGCCAGCGCTCTAGGAACACGGCTTGGTCGTCCATTTGGATGTCTAAGAAATCCTGTTCGGTATGGATTGGCTGTTGCAACAAGCGATTGCGTATCTGTTGCTGGCGTGCGCCCAACGCGTATTCGGCCTGGCCGACCTTTTCCAACAGTTGGTCCGATACCATGCGTGAATTGCCGGTCCAGATGCGTTCTATGGCGGGGTTGATCACCGCCGGGTAGTCGCTGGGGTCTAGGTAGCCATCCCAGTAATAGGTGCCGTCGGACCAATCCATCGGCAGGCGGCCGTCGAAGTCTTCATTGGAGCGCTTAGGTAAGCGACCCATGATGCTCCAGGCTTGGTTCCCCGCACGGTCGACCACCACGAAATTCTGTCCTGGTACGCCCGATTGTGCCGCGATGGGCAAGGCATCGAATACGGTGTTCGTATGTTCGAGGTTCATCAGCATGAGGTTGGCACCTTCCACGTCGTGCGCAACCCAGCGCATGACGATGGCATTGCCATTGTGGTCTTCACCGATGATCGGGCCCCAGCGCGTGACGGGGATTTCAACGGTGACGCTTTCACCGCCTTTGATGGTGATGACTTCGGGCGACATTTCGACCGCCTGCCAGCCATCGGGGGTGAGGTATTCGCTGTCGTTGTTGCGTGTCTGCAATACGATGGTGTCGTGGTAATCGCCGTTGCTGTTGGTGAATGCCCAGGCAATGTGCTGGTTAGACCCGACCACCATGGCAGGGGTGCCGGGCAGGGTGGCACCGCTGATCTCGCGGCCATAACCCGGTACGTTCCAGGTGGCGCGGTACCAGATGTTAGGGACGCGCAAGCCTAGGTGCATGTCGTTCGCCACCATACCAGAGGTGTAGGCGGTACGCGCGCCAGCGGCAGACCAGCTGTTGGAGCCGATTTCTACGCCGTCGCGGTATTGATAAGCACTGACCTGTTGGGTGGTTTCATAGGCGGCCAACGAGCGTTCAGGCACTGGGGCGGTATAAATAAACGGCGCACCGTGAATAGGCGCATCCCATTCGCCGCCCTGTGGTTGTAGGAAGGCGTACCAGTCTTCGGGCAGCAAGTCGCGCATTACGGCACGGGAGTTTTCCTGTTCATTCCAGTTCGGCTGTAAATCTAAATACATGGAGTAGAGCGCGAGCATGGTGTCGGCGGTTTGCCATGGTTCGGGCGTGATACCCAGCAGATGATATTCAAACGGTTTGCTGCGCAGGCCATTTAAACCGGCATTGACGCCTTCAACGTAGGCATCAAGGGTCGCTTTATGATCTTCAGGCAGAGCTGCAACAGCCGCTTCTCCGCGCTTACGGAACTGATGCAGGCGCAGGCGTTTGTCGTAGTTCAGGGCAACGTCGCCGAACATGCCGCTCATTTCACCCGCTGAATTGCGGCGCAGCAGATCCATTTGGAAGAAGCGTTCTTGGGCGTGCAGATAGCCCAATGCAAACGCAGTATCGGGGCGGTGGTTGGCGATGATGCGCGGAATGCCTTGCGCGTCGCGTTCAACCATCACGGGTGCGGTCAGGCTGGCGTGCTGCACTTCGCCGTTGAGTTGTGCCAAGCTGCCGGTAAGCTGCCAATAGAGGAAGCCAGCGCCGGCGACCACAATCACCAGTGCCGCTGCTAACGCTCGGCGCGTCCACTTTACTGCGTTTCTCAATTTCATTGTATGTTCCCTAGACTAGCTAAATTTTTATTGTGTTATGAATTGCTAATGCGGCTACGAATAACACATGACCAGAAGAAGAAAAAGAGCCGAACTCCTTTGATGGGGCTGAGTGTACAGAGAGTCATTGATGAATGCTTTGGATTGCTTATTACAGTGTATTTGTTGAAGGATGATCGCGCGCTGGGTGTTCGGGTGCGGCCGAGTTGCACCGTGAAACTGGCTCCGAATGGGCTGGCGTGCGACACTAGGCACCTGCATTCACGTCGTCCGTAAGAGGCTTTTCATGGAACTGATCGTATTTGATCTAGACGGTACACTGCTCAACGCGCAGCAGCGCATCTCCCCCTATACTGAAGAAACATTGCGGTTGTTGGGAGAGCGCCACATTGCCTACACGGTTGCGACCGGCCGGACGTTGCACGCGTCCAAAGCCTGTTTGGAAGGGCACAACTTCTTGTTGCCACATGTGTATAAAAACGGCGTGGTGATTTGGGACCCGCAGTTGAGTGGCTATACGCACCATACGCTGCTGACCCCTGAAGAAATCAATGCGGTGCTGAAGTCTTTTGCCTTGCACCCGGTAACACCGTTCATTTTTACGGTGGAGGACGACGATGTACACGCGGTGTATCACCCACCCGTGCGCTCGGCTTCTTGTAAGCACTTCTTGCATGAGTTGAGCGACAACCGTGGGTTGCCACTGTTGCCCCTCTCCGCACTGCCCGACAATGCGCGGATTACCAACATCAGCGCGCTGGGCGACGGCGAAGCGATCAAGGCGATTGGCGATGAATTGCAAGCATACGAGCATTTGGTGGCCTATTTTGGCGAGGGGCTGTACAACGCCGGAGCCTATTGGATGGACATTCACCACAGCGCGGCCAGTAAAGGCGGTGCCGTAGAATTGCTGAAGCGCGAGCTGGGCTTTGAACGCATCATTTGTTTTGGTGACGGCGACAACGACGCCAGCATGTTCGCCTTGGCCGATGAGTCCTATGCGCCAGAAAATGCCATTGATGAGATCAAGGCCGTAGCCACAGCGGTGATTGGGCATCACGACCAAGACGGCATTGCGCGCTTCTTGCGCCAACGCTTTGAGCTTTAATCGTACGGGAACAAACCATGGCGAAGACTTTCAACTGGCGACAATCAAGCCCGCAGCGAACGCTGATAGCGTTGGTGGTTGGCTTGGTATTGGCGGTTGTCTTCGTGGTGGCCGGTGGTGAATGGGTACGGCAAAACCAGACCGATCGCTTAGCCGAGCGCGGCCAGATTGAGCTGAATCGTTTGGCTGTGCAAGTTGAAAGCGGCATCACCAAATACGAACACATGCCCAAGTTGCTGGCCAGTATGGACGCCGTGCGGCTAGCCCTGCGTGAACGCGACGACGAGCAAATACAGAAGCTGAATTTGGAGTTGGAGCAGATCAACCTGATCACCGAAGCCTCTGACAGCTACATCATGGCGGCCGATGGTTTGACCATTGCGGCGTCGAACTGGAATCAGGACTCGCCCTTCATCGGCGGTAATTTTGGTTTTCGGCCGTATTTCCAAAACGCCATGCAGGGCGAAGCGGCGCGTTACTATGCGCTCGGCACGACGTCGTTAAAGCGGGGTTATTACTTCTCGTATCCGGTGTATGACGACACCGACATCATAGGCGTTGCCGTGGTGAAGGTGGATGTTGATGAATACGAGATTGCCTTGCGCAACCAAGCCTACGAATTTGTGTTGCTGGACCCCGACGGTGTGGTGTTCAGTACTTCACGTCCGGAATGGCTGTACCGCGCCTTGGAGCCCATTTCCGAGAGCGAGCAGCAGCGCATTCTGGAGAGTCAGCGCTACATTGACAATGTGGTGATGCCACTACCCATCGCCGACCAGCGGCGTTATCGCGGGGTAGAGCTGATTGACCTCAACCTGACCGAAGCCAGCGAGCAGAATGGCAGTCGCAAAACGTACATGCTGCAAGAGAAACCCATTCAATTGTTGGACTTTCGCATTGCCGTATTGAGCCCGCTGACCGAAGTAACGGAGCGGGTGCAGCTATTCCGTTTGTTCTCTATCGCCTTAGTCATCATCGTTCTGCTGGTCGCCTTGGCGTTGTTTCAGCGCCGCCGTATGGTGCGCGAGCGCAACGTGGCAATGCAGATGAGTCGGCACAATCAAGCGTACATCAGTGGCATCATCGACAACACCCAAGCTGGCCTGGTTACTCTGGACGCCACCATGCGAATTGAGTCCTTCAACCCAACAGCGGAGCGGCTGCTGGACTACGGGCTGAACGAACTGACGCAGCAGCCATTTGCTCGTTTGTTGGACCGGGAAGACAGCCAGCGTTTTGCGGCGCTGGTAGGGCGCATGCTGGCGGACCATCTGACGCACGAACACCAAACCATTGAGGTCGGCCTGCTGCACCGTGACGGCCACAGCATTCCGGTTGAACTGACTATCAGCGATATGCGCCTGCCAACCGTGCGCAAGTTCTTGCTCACCTTGCACGACATGACCGAGCGCAAAAAGTATGAAACAGAACTGCAAAAAGCGCAGGGTGAACTGGAGCGGCGCGTCAAAGAGCGCACGCAGGAACTGCTGGTCAGTAACCAGCGGCTGCGCGATGAAATAGGGCAGCACGAAAATACCCAGAAAGAATTGATTCAGACCGCCAAGCTGGCCGTGTTGGGGCAGATGAGTGCGGGCATTAACCACGAATTGAATCAGCCGCTCACCGCCATTCGCGCCTTTGCCGACAACGCCGTGCGCTTTCTGGACAAAGACCAGATGGGCGAGGCACGCAGCAACATGACGCGCATCAGCGAGTTGGGACAACGCATGGGCGACATCATTGCGCGGTTTAAGGTGTTTTCGCGCAAAGGCGAAACCAAAGCGGGGGTCGTGAGTCTCAGTGCGGCGGTGCAGGGCGCACTGACCATCATGGGGTCACGCTTGAAACAGCAAGACATTGACCTGCAAACCACGGTAGAAGCCGAGACGCTGGTGCAAGGTGACACCGTCTATCTGGAACAGGTACTGGTGAATCTGTTGGCGAATGCCGTGGACGCCATCACCGACTGCGCAACTACGCCCAAGCGCATAGAGATCTATACCGAGGCCAGCCCTACGCACAGCGATCACCTGATTGTGGTTGTCGGCGACAACGGTGCGGGTGTACCCGTCGATATGGCGGAGCGCTTGTTTGAACCCTTTTTTACCACCAAGGACGCCGGGGCTGGCTTAGGCCTTGGCTTATCCATCAGTCACCGTATTGTTGAAGCCATTGGCGGCGACATCTGGGTGCGTCAGGGCCGTTTAGGGGGCGCAGAGTTCTGTGTCCGCTTGCCGTTGGTGGGTCAAGCACGGCAGATATTGCCACAGGAGAAACACGCATGAGTGATGGCGCAGCGGTAGAAATCATACTGGTTGAAGATGAGCCAGACGTGCGAGCGGCCATTGCGCAAACACTGAGCTTGGCAGAATTTCAGGTTAAAGAGTTCGGCAGCGTGCAGGCCATCAGCCACTTGCTGCATCTGGACTGGCCGGGCGTGATCGTAACCGACATCAACTTGCCCGGCAAAAGTGGCTTAGACTTGCTGGCCGACGTACAGCAAATAGACCGTGAACTGCCGGTGATTCTGATCACTGGGCACGGTGATATTTCCATGGCGGTCAATGCGATTCGTAACGGCGCGTACGACTTCATTGAGAAGCCTTTCTCCAATGACGTCATCGTCGACATTGTGAACCGTGCGGTTGAAAAGCGTCGCTTGACGTTGGAGAACCGTAATCTGCGCTTGGAGTTACAAGCCTACAACGCGCCCGGCCCGCGCATTATTGGCAATACGCATAACATTCATCATTTGCGCCAGATGTTGGCGCAAGTGGCCTCGACGGCGGCGGATATTCTGATTCAGGGTGAAACCGGCACGGGTAAAGAGCTGGTGGCCCGTTACATCCATGAGCACAGCCCACGGCGTACTGGCCGGTTCGTCGCCATTAATTGTGGCGCGGTGCCGGAGTCCATCATGGAGAGTGAGATCTTCGGCCACGAAAAAGGTGCCTTCACCGACGCCAAAGCCCAGCGCATTGGCAAGCTGGAACACGCCAACGGCGGCACCCTATTTCTGGACGAAATTGAAAGCATGCCGATGGCCATGCAGGTGCGGCTATTGCGCGTACTGGAAGAGCGCAAGTTGGAACGCCTAGGCTCGAACGTGCTGGTGGACTTGGATATACGCATCTTGGCCGCCACCAAGGTGGACCTGCGTGAGCTGGCGAATGAAGGTATTTTTCGCGAAGACCTCTATTACCGCTTGAACGTCGTGCGGGTGGACATTCCGCCGCTGCGCGAGCGCAAAGACGACATACCCTTGCTGTGGTATCACTTCTGCTTGGTTGCAAGTGCGCAGTACAAACGGGAAGTGCAGCCGCTCAGCGGAGAGCGCATGCACAGCTTGCTGACCTACGACTGGCCCGGCAATGTGCGCGAACTGCGCAATTTGGCCGAGCGTTACGTGTTGATGGGGGAGAGCGGTTCGTTCGAGTTCGAGCGCATCATCACCAACGAAAGTAACCCCGGGTTTATGACCCTGCCCGAGCAGCTGGATCGCTTTGAAAAAACCTTGGTTGAGCAGGCATTGATGCGCCAAAAAGGCTCGATCAAAGGCACCATGGCGGACCTCGGCTTACCGCGCAAAACCCTGTACGACAAGATGCGTAAATACGGCTTGGAGAAGCAAGAGTATAAGGACGACTGATTTCTCTAAATCAGCGCTTCAGCTCATACACACACAGATTCACCGCCGTCGCCAAATTCAACGACTCAATCAGGCCTGAACCCGCAATGGTGTAGGGCGTTGCCTGTAAGTCCGCCAAGGCGGCTTTCGGCACACCACGCGCTTCATTGCCAAACAGATAGCAGTCGTGTGTGCCGAACGTGGCGCTGGTCAGCGCTTGTCCTTGCATGTCTAAGCAGGCAATGGACGAGAAACGTTGGCTCAGGGCATCCAAAGGCACGTCCAATTCCATAGGTACATGAAAAATCGCTCCCATGCTGGAACGCACGACTTTTGGGTTGTAGGGGTCAACGCTGTTCGGGCTGAGCAACAAGCGAAAACCGCCAAACCACGCCAACGTACGCAAAATAGTCCCTAAGTTGCCGGGATCTTGCACTTCGTGCAGGTAGACGGTTTTTTCGCCTTCTGTATGTTCCTGGGGCACATCAAAAGTAGGCACGACAGCCACAATGCCCTGCGGTGTTTTGGTGTCGCTGATCTGCGCCATCTGCTTGTCACTGACCACCTGAACGGGGAAGGGGCTCGCCCACTGCGCACAGGCTTCAGTGACGTATAAACGCGAGTTCAGCAGTGCCGGTTGGTGCTGCACAGCGTTTTGCAGCTCCAACACCAGGTGTTCGCCTTCCACCAAAAAGTGCCCAAACTCAGCACGGTATTTTTTCTGTTGGAGTTTTTTGATGTCATCCAGTTTCATGCGCTCAGCCCTGCGTCTGTCAGCATGGCTTTGGCAACGGCCTCGGCGACCTTGATGCCATCAACACCCGCCGACAAGATGCCGCCAGCATAACCTGCCCCTTCACCAGCGGGATACAGGCCGCGTGTGTTCAAGCTTTGCAGGCTTTCGTGGTCGCGTTTGATGCGAATGGGTGACGACGTGCGGGTTTCAATGCCAGTCAGAATGGCGTCGGGCCGGTCGAAGCCACGAATCTGTTTGCCGAAGGCGGGCAGTGCTTCGCGGATGGCGGTGATGGCGTATTCGGGTAATGAAGGCGCGAGGTCACCGAGTTTCACGCCCGGTTTGTAGGAAGGCTCTACTTCGCCCAGTTCGGTAGACGGCTGACCATGCAGAAAATCGCCCACGAGCTGCGCCGGTGCTGAATAGTCACGACCGCCCAGTTCATAGGCTTGCGATTCAAGCTGTTCTTGGAACTCCATGCCGGCTAACGGGCCGCCTGGGAAGTCCTGTTCGGGGTCAATGTTCACCACAATACCGGAATTGGCGTTGCGCTCGTTGCGTGAATACTGACTCATGCCGTTGGTGACAACGCGGCCTTCTTCTGATGTGGCCGCTACTACCGTACCGCCGGGGCACATGCAGAAGCTGTACACCGCACGGCCATTCTTGGCGTGGTGAACGAGTTTGTAGTCGGCGGCACCGAGTTCAGGATGCCCGGCGTATTTGCCCAAGCGCGCATGGTCGATGACTGACTGTGGGTGTTCAATGCGAAAACCGATGGCAAAGGGCTTAGCCTCCACGTACACGCCATTTTGGTGCAACATACGAAAGGTATCGCGCGCGCTGTGACCGACCGCCAACACCACGTAACGGCTGTCGATGCGCTCACCGCTGGCGAGTGATACGCCGGTTACGCGCTGGTCTTCAATGTGCAGGTCGGTAATTTTGCTTTCAAAGCGAATCTCGCCACCTAGGGCGATGATCTCTTCACGCATCTTGGCCACGACGCCGGTTAAGCGGAATGTCCCGATGTGTGGCTTGCTGACGAACAGAATTTCTTCTGGCGCGCCGGCTTTTACAAATTCGTGCATTACCTTGCGGCCATAAAACTTGGGGTCTTTGATCTGGCTGTACAGCTTGCCGTCGGAGAACAAGCCTGCGCCGCCTTCGCCGAACTGGACGTTGGATTCTGGCGACAATATCTTTTTTCGCCACAAGGCCCAGGTATCTTTTGTGCGTTTGCGTACGTCCTTACCGCGTTCTAACACAATGGGTTTGAAACCCATCTGCGCCAAAATCAGCGCCGCGAATAAACCGCAGGGGCCAAAGCCAATGACTACAGGTCGCTCGGTCAGTTCTGCCGGAGCCTGCGCAACAGGATAGTACGCAGTATCAGGTGCCGGGCGCACATGCCGGTCTTCGGCAAACCGCGCCAATACATCGGCCTCGTTGGCGACGGTGACATCAATGATGTAAACGAAGGTGATTTCCGTGTTTTTCTTGCGCGCATCGTAGCTGCGTTTGAAGACGGTGACATCGAGCAGGTCGGCGTCGGCAATGGCAAGGCGTGCGATGACAGCGGCGCGTAATGCGTCAGCATGGTGGTCGAGCGGTAACGCGAGTTCGGTAATGCGGATCATGGGGCTTCCTGGTCGGTATTTAGCGACAAAGGTATAAAGCACGCATTGTACGTGCGGGCTTTATGCGAGGCCAGCGTTCATGCAGAACCTATTTCTCAACAACGTGTCGTGAAAGCAGGGCGCTAAGTGTTGTAGCGCACAGACAGCACAATGGCAGTTCGCCATTATCCGATGGCGTCGAGTTTAAGACTCGACTGGCCCCAGGCGACAGTGGGACGTCGGGAAAAACCAAAGCAACGGAATCCAAATTATGAATCATTTACCCATCACAGGCTTTATTTCTCGATCCTATCGGCTGGGGATCGGCTTGCTGGCAGCAGTATTGCTGACAGCTTGCGCCTCAACGCCTAACTCTCCTGTCGAGTCACTCAATGCCGCCAGGTCTGCCATCACCAGTGCTGAGCAAGCGGAAGCACGTCAGTATGCGCCTGCCGATCTGGAAGAGGCGCGGGCACAGCTGAAAATGGCTGAAGAGGCCGTCTTGGCCGAAGAAATGCTAAAGGCAGAGCGCCTTGCCATCCAGTCGCGTCTTGCTGCGGAACTCGCAATGGCGAGAACTGAAGCTACGAAAGCGACAGCGATCAATCAAGAAATGGAGCGCAGTTCTGATGCGCTGGAAGAAGAAATGAAGCGCCAAGGTACTCAGCAATGAAAGCTATTACATTAATGTCAAAAAAACCGGTTTTTAAAGCCGGTGCAACGCTCCTGTTATCAGCCGCCTTTTTAGTCGGTTGTGCATCATCTCCTGCGGCACCAGAGGGTTCTTTGGAGGTCCGTAATAAACTGACCACTCTGCAGAGCAATCCTAACATGGTTCGCCACGTTACGGCTGAAGTACGTGAAGCTGAAGAGGCTGTTGCTCTGGCTGAGCAGCCGGTCGGCAAAAACGAGGATGAGTTGTCCGAGTTCCGGATATCTGCTGCCGATAGCCTAGTGGAAATTGCCACAGCACGAGCAACAGCTCGTCAGGCAGAAGCCGATCGGGCGAACATCACTGAACGACGTGATGCAGCCCGCTTAACGGCACGAACCTTGGAAGCAGACAAGGCCACCGCCGATGCCCGTAACGCTCGCAGCGCTGAGGCGGCTTCGTCTGCGTCCTCCGCACAACAAGCAGAGCAGCTGCGTCAACGGATTCAGGAACTCGAAGCGACAGCTACCGAGCGCGGTTTGGTACTGACATTGGGGGACGTCCTGTTTGCCACGGGCAGTGCTCAGCTTCATGGCGACTCCAACCGGAACTTGGATAAATTGGTGACCTTTCTGAACCAGTATCCTGAGCGACGTGTATTAATTGAAGGCCACACCGATAATGTAGGTACTGCAGCTTTTAACAAGACGTTGTCGCAGCAGCGAGCTGAAGCAGTACAGACCTATCTTACCGACCGTGATATCGCCAGTCGTCGCCTGAGCGTTTCTGGGGTGGGTTTCGATCGACCGGTTGCCAGTAATGACAACAGCACTGGGCGTCAGCAAAACCGCCGTGTAGAAGTGATTATCGAAAACCAATAGTCGTAGCCGATGGGCGGGTGTGCCCTCAATGAGAAAGCACCCGCCAATCTAGCAAATGGGAGGCTACTTGACCTTACAGGTCTTAATGCCAAACATGGAGTACAGTGGACAAAAGTTAAACAGCCCAGTAGCCAATGGCACTATGCCCACCAAGCCCCAGAGACCAATGACTTGTGTTGCAGTCAAAATAAGCAGCAACGCACCGATAACGATGCGCAGGATTTTGTCGATACCGCCAACATTGGTTTTCATGATCAACCCCTTTTATTTGGTCTATGTAATTAAGATAAATCTAAAATAAAGTGGCTAATTTAGCAACACACTAATGGGTTTGGAGCGTTAAATGCTTTGATCTATTGATCAGCATCAATCTACCCTGCTGCTGCATTAGTTTCATGTGGTACTTTTGCCCAAGTTTTAACCCTATCGATACTGGTGATCGTCTTCTTCCGGTGCGCCACAGTAAATCGCGTGATATTTAGCTGCTTGATGTGCTAACTCTCCATGACTTGTTGACTAAACAAAGGCAGCGGTCACTGCACTTCTCCTCGGTCAATCCCAATAGAATTGCAATGTGGTTAAGTTCCATTGAGAAGCAATTCACATTGGCTTGATTCTCGAGTGAGAAGTGCATTTCTTGGCACCCATCTCTGCAACAACGTACAATACCTACACATTTTTTTGGTACCAAACATCCCATGGCACGATCCAAAAGCAGTAACCGTTGGCTGGATGAACACGTCAACGATCCGTTCGTGAAGCAAGCGCAGAAAGACGGCTACCGTTCGCGTGCCAGCTATAAACTGTTGGAGATTAACGAGAAAGATAAACTTATTCGCCCCAATATGTTGGTGATGGATTTGGGTTCAGCGCCCGGTGGTTGGTCGCAAGTTGCTGCTAAGTTGGTCGGGCACAAAGGGCGGGTAGTGGCGTCGGACATTTTGCCGATGGATTCCATTGCCGGGGTCGAGTTCATTCAAGGCGATTTCACCGAAGAGAGCGTGTTTGATGAGATCATGACTGTGGTCAATGGTGCGCCTGTGGACGTGGTCATTTCTGACATGGCACCCAACATCAGTGGCGTTGATGCGGCGGATCAGGCGTCGTCGATGTATTTGGTGGAGCTGGCGCTCGACATGGCACGCCAGGTGTTGAAGCCGAAAGGCAGTTATGTGGCCAAGGTGTTTCAGGGTGTGGGGTACGATGAATACCTGAAAGACGTGCGGTCATCCTTTGAGAAGGTGGTGATTCGCAAGCCGGAGTCATCGCGCGCGCGTTCGCGTGAGGTGTACATCGTTGGGAAGGGGTTTCGTTAGTCACTTAAATAGTGTCAGGGCTTGGAAGGCCTATGGGCCGGGTGTTTCGCGGAACGCCGTAAACCCATCCGTGGGGGCTCGACAAGCGCATCCATGCGCTTGCACGTCCGCTGCAACCCTACCTATAGACCTTCCTCGCATGGTACAGAAACACAAGCCATTGGCTTTTCTAATAGCTCACTAAAATGGCATAGATACTGATTAAGTACATATGAAGGAAATGCTTATGAACTTGCGAATGTTAGGGATGAAATCCAAAAGAGACGTGCGGTGTGCTGGCGTTGCGGCGTTGGTTGCTGTGCTTATGCTTCAGTTAATGGTTGTGCCAGCTACTGCATTAGGCCTCTGGCATTCTCCTGCGGCTTATGACACCGACCTAGTCCAAGCGCTCAGTATTGCATTATTGAAAATAACTGTTGTACATCTGATATTCCCAGGAATACCAATATTCCTTTGGCTGTACCATCGGAACCGCCTGAGTTGGTCTACTGTGATTGGTACATGCTATATCGTCGGTATGCTTGCTGGGTTGTTTTGGGTATTGCGCGAAACGCCTGTACCGGAATATACACAAATATTGTTACGAGTCGGCCGCGGAGGATCGCACGGTTTTGCAGTGGGTCTGGCTTTCTGGGTAGTGTGGTGTTTGCAAAAGCGCCTGAAAATTCTTAGTTAGCACAGTTAACTAATTGAAAAAACGCTCATGCCATTTCCACGCTTTGAGAATCTTTGTCGGTTGCCTTTAGCATGGCGCGTATCCGGTCAATGTGGACTTGAGAATCTTTAGCCCGCTGCGAGACTGATGACGTATTGTCCTTGTCTTCCGTTTTACTCATGGTGACCAGAAGGTTCTGGCGTTCTTCGAACATTCTCAGCGCAACCCAAAGCGTCTCCTCAATTTTTACCGATTGTTGAGCAAGCAGTGCCGACGAGGTAAACGCGTGGCCAGTATGGCAGCGATAACGTAGCAGTTTTCCGTCTGCCATTTGCCATAACACGCCGCCGCAATCCGGGCAATTGAATGGCACCTGCTCACCAAGCGCCTCAACAGACGGTAGGTCGCTCAAAACCCGCTGCGCGATTTTTGCCTCGATCACGATGTCTTCCGGCACTGGTTCGTTCTCCGGCAACTCTCTGGTAACCAGATCGGTGAGCAGCGCACCCATTTCAGCAACCGGTAAACAATAGTCGGCGCCGACATTGGCAATGACCGATTGTGGCATGTCCGGATACGCTGCATCTTCTGGGTCTTGTGCAATGCAGACGCCGCCACAGCGTTTTATCGCCCTCATGCCACTGGTGCCGTCGTCTAGGTAGCCAGTCAGAATAATGCCAATGACCCGGTTGCTATAGGCCACGGCGGCGGAACGGAACAGAGGGTCAATGGCGGGCCGTGAACGGTTTTCTCTGGCAACCTTGGTGATGAGGATTTTTCTTTTCACAATCAGCATATGCTGATCAGAGGGTGCAAGGTAGATATGCCCGCTTTTGAATACTTCTTCATGATGACCGTGTGCACAGGTAAGGCTGCTGCTCTCATTTAAAACCTTAACAAGTGCCTCACCCGTGGTGTGCGCACCCATATGATTAACGATAAAAACGGGCGCTGGAAAATCCGGCGGGAACTGAGCGACAAGTTCCTTTAGTGCGGCCATACCACCCGCGGATGCTCCAACAACAACGAGCATCGGGTCTCTGGTCGGATTCATAGCCACCTCCATTGATGGAACGAGTTAGGTGCGCCTAGCCTCCCGTCTGCACATTCAACGTCAGCTTGAATACATGCCCTAAATCCGCCAACACGCCGTTGTTGTCGTGGTAACGCCAGTCGGCGCTGACGGTGGCAACTGAATTCCATTGGTAGTTTGCACTCAGCTCGGTGAGCCACGTTGGGGTGTCATCGGTCCAAAAACTCAAGCCCGTGGCGCGCCATGTCCAGTCACTCCAAGTTTGTGATAAACGAATGAGGGTGCGGTGTTCCACCATAGGGTCTAAACCCACCGCCTGTGCCATCCAGCCCAAATTAGCGGCACGCAGTCCGGCGGCTGGTTCAGGCTGGTCCTCAAGGCGCTTGCGTTGCGCTTGCAGCGCTTGCCAGTCGCGGCGACTCAGAGCTGAGTTGTCCCAGTGATGTTCCAACAAAGCCTCCGTGCCTTGAGCGTGGGTCCAGGTCAGGCCGAACAGCATGTCGGTGCGGTCACGTTGCGTCTGGCTCAGCGGGTCGCTGGTGAGGTGGCCGTTTACTGGCGTTCCGGGCTGCCATTCAGTGGCCGGTGCATCAGCCGTCCACGCCCCTGAGAAACGCAGCGCTAAGGCGTCGTGGGCAAGCCAATACAGGCCAGCGCCTACGCGCGGTGCGCCGTCATACCCTGCCAGTAGTTGCCAGTCGAACAGCCGACTGAAGCCTTCGGTACGCAATACGCACAGGGCGTCTTCGGCTTCGTGCTCCGGCGCGCAAGCGGCTTGCCAGACTTGTAGACCTGCGTACATTTCAACCGACACTAACGGGCGGGCTTCATAGTGTTGTTCTTGTGCATCTGGCCCTAGCCAGTTGAGCGGTGCAGCAAAAAAACCATAGTCCCACTGCAAGGCTTTTCTACCGACTGTCAGTTCCAGTGGCCCGGCTGAAGCGTCGTAAAAGGCTTCTGGTACTGTTAAGGCCCAGTCTTCGTCGTCGTTTTTGGTGTCTGTGTTTTGCAGACGCAAGCGCACTAAGGCTCCGCTGTGGCTGATTTGCCCCTTGAGCACG
Organism: Salinispirillum sp. LH 10-3-1; assembly: GCF_030643825.1. GTDB lineage: Bacteria > Pseudomonadota > Gammaproteobacteria > Pseudomonadales > Natronospirillaceae > Salinispirillum. Next base: position 2,390,322 of record NZ_CP101717.1, on the reverse strand, counting down.
CTGTTCGCGGTCACGTCGTCACGTGCGCCGAGCGGCAGTTCGCCGGAGCCGGTTTGGGTGGCTGTCAGCAATTGGTCCAGTTCGAGCCGCCAGTCGACGGCAATAGTCATTGTACTCAGCGTAAGTGCTAGTGCGCCTGCAGCACAGGACAGCCAGCGATGTAAGGATTGGACGAACATTTATGAATTCCCTTTGGGTGATGGCTACAAATTGTTCCGCAGCAAAAAGGCGGGGTTGAACCACGGTTCTGGAATGTTCCACGGCTCTACCGACAGGTAGTGCACTTCGGTACGCTGGGCCGTTTGAATGCGGTCTTCCAATATCATGGTCAGCAGGCGCACGTCGCCAGTGCTTTTATCGACGCCCATCTCAAAGGTGGCATTCTTGGCGACGCGCCCGGAAGGCAGATAAAAAGTAGCACTGATGGGCACAGCGGTGTCAGCGTCGACCACAAGTTCAACGCTGCCGTAACTCAAGCCGCGCCGTGCGGCACTGAGTTTCAACTGTAGCGTGCCGTCTTCCTGCGTGTGCTGTTCGTCGATGCGGTAGTCCTCGCTCCAACGCAGCGAAGAAATGTCGCCCGTGGATGCGTCGCCCAGCAGTTTCTGCATCGGCGTAATACGGATTTGGCGGCGGCTGTTGGGCAGAAACAGATAGAACTGATCGTCCAGCATCAGCACTTTTTGCCCCGCTTCGGCGTCGGAACGAAACAGTGCCAAGGAGCGGCGTGCGTCGTCGGCATACACCTCATACAGACTGCTGCGTGACAGCTCACCATGCTCATAGAGGTCAATCTGCGTCATGACACGCATTTGGCCATCGGTCACGCGTAAGCGATCAATGGTGGCCAGTAAGTCGTCGGCCTTGGCCGGCGCGAGTAAGCCGATGTTGAGCAATATGGCGAGTGCGGTCAGATACTTAAACATGGTTAAGGGCCTCGGTAATGGGTTTTTGTACGCTGCGCAGAGTGGCGAAGGCGCTAGCACACACGGCCAAAGCAGTGACTAGCCCTGTGCTAATGGCAGCGATTTGCGGCGACCAGTAAACTTGCAGCGGGTAGCCTTCGGTTTGCCCCGGTGGCGGTGGCATCTGGACGTCGAAAACGAACAGGCTGCCGGTCAGGAGCCCCGAAAGCAGAAGGCCTACGGCGCTGCCCAACAGACCGATTAAGGCGGCTTCGTTCAAAAAGATGCTGAGAATTTCACGCCGCCTTGTCCCCATGGCGCCCAGGGTGCCGATTTCGCGGGTGCGTTCCAGCACGCTCATGGATGCGGTGTTGAAGATGGCGAAACCGACCATCACCAGCAGGATGATGCCCATCACGCCAAAGATGCGGTTGTACAGGTTGCGTACGCTCTGGTAGAAGGTGGCGCGCTCGTGCCAAGGGGTCACAGCCAGCTCTGGCAAATCGCGGGTGAGTTGTAGATGCATGGTGTCGGCGGCGTTGTTGTCGCGCAGGAAAACACCCAACTGGCCCACCTTGTCGGTGAGCAGTAAGTCCTGCGCGGTTTCCAAATGTGCCATGACCAAGCGACTGTCCAGTTCAGGGATGCCGGTTTCGACCACACCGCGTACCACCACATCAATGGCGTTGAGCAGGCCGTCGGCGGTGGTGCCCATCAGCGTTAACCCGCTGCCCGGTTCGGCGCGTAGAGAATGTGCGAGCTGCTTGCCGAGCAGGATTTCGTAGTCACCCATGGGGTCGGGCGACAGACTGAGCTGTCTGCCGGCCGACAACTGCATGCTGGGGCCGCGTACCTGAAAAATCTCTGGCTCGACGCCTTCGCCCACAAAGATGGTGGATTTGTCACCGTTGGTGATCAGGCCGTTGAATCGGACGTTGGCTAGAACGTGACGAATTCTCGGGTCGGTACGCAGTTGTGCTTTGATGTCGGTGTGGTTGGCAAGCCCGAATTCCAGCGGGTATTCCTCTTCTTCGACAAAGTACAGGGGGTGCGACAGAATCACGTGGCCTTGGTCACGCATGCTGAATTCGCGCAATGAATCATAGGTGTAGAGCGCAAAGCCACTGGTGCTCATCATGCCGAGCACGCCAATGGCGGTGAGCAGCAAGGTCGCCACGGTACGGCGACGATTGCGGCCCAAGTTGGCCCAGGCAAACAAGAGCCATTTAATGGCGGGAAACTGAGAGGTCATTCGGCGTGGCATGGTTTAGCTTCCTCTGTGGTGTTTTTTCCCCGAGCGTTGTTTTGGGGTGTTGTGCCGCTGTGGGACGTGGCTTCGACCAGTTGCCCATGTTCTATGCGGCAGATGCGGTCGCACCAGGGTGTGAGGCGGTCGTCGTGCGTCGCAACCACGACCGCGGAGCCATAGGCCTGCGCCAAGTCTTTCAGCAGCCGCGTGACCGTCAGAGCGGTGTCTTGGTCGAGGCTAGCGGTGGGTTCGTCGGCCACGATCAATTGCGGTTGCTTAACCAAGGCTCGCGCAATGGCAATGCGCTGGCGCTGACCGCCAGACAGCTTATCGGGGCGTTTATGCGCTAATTCGCGCAGGCCTACGGCGTCCAGTATGGCGTCTACACGGTGCTGAATGTCTTGCGCCGAGGTGTTGGTCAACAGCAGCGGGTAGGCCACGTTGTCCCACGCCGACATCACGGGAATCAGATTAAACGTCTGAAAGATGAATCCGATGGCGTCTCGGCGGATCTGCGTAAGCTGACTCAGCGACGCCTTGGAGATGTCGCGGTCTTGCCAGATCACCCGCCCCGAGTTGGGTTGGTTAATCAGGCCACAGATGTTCAGCAGCGTGCTTTTGCCGCTGCCGGACGGGCCAATGAGCGCGGTGAAGTCGCCGGGGTTTAAGGTCAGGGATACATCGTTCAGCACCTGCTGCTGTTCAATGCCGACGGCGTAAGACTTGGTGATGTGAGTCAGTGCTAGCATGTTTATGCTCCTTATGGACGCCAGTTCTTTTGCGCGAGTGCTGTGTATTCGTCTTCGACATTCAGTGCAAAGAGTGCATCCAGAGCGCGTTCGGCGACCGCTGTCTCATCAACACGCTGGGCTGCTAAGGCGGTGTAGTAGTGGATAATAGTGCGTTCTTCTGCAGGTACGGCGTGTAAGTCCGGGTGTCGACTGATGTCTTGCAGCATGCTGTAGCCTTGCTCAAAACGGCCAAAGAAGTCGGGCACTTGAACGTAGGTGATCGCGGCGGTGAGCGGCACCATGATACTGGCGGGGACACTTTCAAAGGTGAGGCTGCTGTGGCTGGGCGTCAGCAGTGCTTGTGCTTGGGCCATGGTGTCCAAGCCGGTCTCGGTGTGGTTCATTTTGTTCCACGGCAGCAAGGCATCGCGACCTTGCAGGGTCTGGCTGCTGCCCAGTAGCACCATGGCCACGGGGTCTTGCGGTTGGGCGTTGTGTAACGCAGTGAATTGATCGACAGCTCGGCGCGTGGCGCGCGATTCGCCTTCTGCTGCGGCGATGTATTGGCGGTAGGCTTCGTAATATGCAGCATCGTAGTCGGCCGCATGAACGGTTAGAGCGCTCAGTAAGCCGCATACAAGGGTCAGGTTCAGAAGGTGTTTCATGGTGTGCTCCTTAGGGTGGTATGAGCCCAAAGGTAGCGAGCGCGGTGAGGTCTGACAGGGTGATGCGACGAACGGTAGTATGTGAAGACAGGCGGAGAAACCGAAGGTGCGGACGGTATGGAGTTCAGTCCGTTGGGCCGGTGCTTTTCAGGAGAAAGCCATTTGCCGGTGGTTCGCGGGTATAAATGCCCGCCCTACGGGTTAGATGGCAGGCGGTGTATTAGGAAGTTTCCCGATGCAACAACCCACTGGCGGCAATCACGCCGCAGGTGACCATAGCTAAGCCAATCATGGTTGGTACGGTGACTGCCTCATTGAGCCACAACAGCGCCAATACAGTCGCGCAGACGGGCGTCAATGACCCCAGTGCCGAGGTGATTTCTGCGCCCAGGCGGCTGATGGCGAACCCATACAGAAAGCCCGCCCCCAAGCCCACGGCAATGCCTTGGACGACCAATTGCGTTAACCATTCCTGAGTTGATACCGTGCTTAAGGACAGTTCAGGTTGCGCCACAGCGGCATACAACAGCAATAACAGGGCGCTGGGGATGGTCACCACCGCGGCGACTTCTAATGGTTTTAGGCCGCTTTGCCGAACCGAAATAGTGAACAAGGCCCAAAGCAGGCTACACACCAGAAACAGCGCTTGGCCGATCAGCAGTGTGGTTGACTGGCCTTGCCACGCTGTCCATAACAAACACACTACGCCGAGTGCTACGATGAACAGACCAAAGCGGCGCCAGGACGACAAAGGCTGGTGGAAAAAGCAGACGGCGATGCCGGTAACAAACAGCGGTGCTGTGCCGGGAATCAAGGTGCTGCCGTGCGCCACTGGTGCGAAGCCCATGGCGAAGGCACTGATGGCAAAAAAGGGCAATCCCGCGCCCAATGCTATCCCTACTAACCACAGTGGATTCACAACTCGAATGTGAGCCCAACGCTTAACCAGCAGCGGTAATAGAATCACTGCCGGTACACCAAAGCGGAACAACGTCAGTTCGAGGGTGCCTAGGGGAGACAGGGCACCTTGGCGCAACGACAGAAAATACCCGGACCAGATCAGCACGGTGCTCAGTGCGGCCAGGTAACCTAACAAGCGTTGTGTCGAGTCCGCCCTGATAGGCACAACGTGCCGTGTGCCAGATGGTGGAACCGCTGCTGTGGTCAGTTGTATCGACATGCCGTTGCTCGAACATTTCAGTGGTCACAGTATCTACTGGTAGGCTGGGCGAGTGGTGGCAAAATATCGAGCGAATACTGATATGTTTAGCACAATGAGCTAGTATCATTCCAATGATTGGTTAATTGAGCTAACAGGATGGATGGCACGAATTTAGACCGCATTGACCGACGGCTATTGGATGCTTTACAGCAAGATGCACGACTGACCACCGCCGAACTGGCTGATCAGGTCGGGTTATCCGCCTCGCCGTGCGCGCGGCGTATTCGTCGCTTAGAGCAAGTGGGGATCATCGCGCGCTATCGCGCACAGTTGAATCGGGAGAAGATTGGGCTGGGCATTACCATCTTTGTGCATGTGCGGCTAAATCAGCATCAGGATGCTCTGGTTGAGGCCTTTGAAGAAGCGGTACGTGGCATGCCAGAGGTGATCAACTGCCATACGGTGTCAGGGTCGTTCGATTATCTGCTGCAAGTGGTATCGGCCGATTTACCGGGGTACGAGCAGTGGGTAAGGCGTCTGCAAAAACTGCCGATGGTGAACACCGTCGACAGCAGTTTTGCGATTCGAGCAGTAAAAGAGCTGGGGCCGTTGCCATTGTAGTGCCACAACAGCACTAATTGTTCTCGGCAAAGGTCTCCAAACGTCGGGTCGGCCAATGCAGAACAGCGGTGCGTCGAATCATCTTTTGTGCCAACGCGGGCTGGCTGTTTTCGATTACCTTGGCGGCAAAGCGCGCCATAGAATCGGCCTTCAACTGGGCGCGCGCGTGGTCTGGCCCCGGTTCGTTGTAGGGGGCCGAAGACAGCAGCAGAAACCCATCGCCTGGAATGCGCCCCCTTTCCATATTGGCACGAATAATCCCAGCAGCCTGTTCGATCGGGTGCGATAGATCCGGACTGAAAGGCCCAATGATCAAGGCTACATTGGGTACGTGCAGAAAATCGAAGCCTCGCCCGATGCAAATCATCCACTCACGGTGTTCGATGTCCAGTTCCCGGTGACTGTGGCGGATTTCCGCCACATGGTTTGCGTTGCCTTTCAGCAGCGGTAAAAGGTCGCGCTGCACAGTGGGCGGCATATCTGGAAACAAGCTGGCAACGCGGCTGGGCAGTTGTTCAATATCCGCTGGTGATAAAGTGGCCATGTCGACCACTTCATTATGTGCACCGTGCAAAATTAAAGCGTCGTTGTCTGTCTCAAAGCCACATACTAAGGGGTAAACCGTTTGATGCCCCGCACCGAAAATGGTTTGTACTTGCTGCTGAATGGCTTGGGCGTGTGCCATGGCTGCCGCCCGGTCGCAATTGAACCCGGCGCAACCGCGCGCGTGGTCGCCGCGCGAATAATGATAAGTGATGATGATCAGCACGCGTCGGCCTTGCTGCACGGCGCTGCCCACGGAGTCGGCTAGCAGGTCTCCCATATAGGGCCAGCCGAGGTCAAAGATGCCGCCGAGATTGCGAAACGGCGTAATGATGCCAAGCGGAGTTTGTGTGGCATAGGGCAGGTGGATACGACCATCCATGCATTTCAACGCAATAATCTGCGTATTGTGCTCTGCGAGGTAGCGTTGACGGGCCAGATAACTTTCCGGATCGCAAAAGCGCTCGGAGTGCTGTTGGCTGAGTTGCCACAGCCAATCCAGACGGTCGGCAATGGGTTGCGTGTGAATGGCCATGGGGTGAGGAATCCTCTGCACGTATAGGCATACCCGACATCACAACACAGCCGTGTATGGGGATCAATCAGACCTAGGTCTAAACTCGACGAGTACTATTGCGCCACGAGACGCACGTAGAACCGGTCGTGATCGTAGTAACCAAATTGCACGTTGCCTAATTCAAATGAAATGGCCCACGAGTAACCGGAGTCGTTTGCAAAGGGCGTCGCTGTCCAATAAGGAAAGGGCATGGTATCGGGAAAGGCGGCCCGATTAATGCTGGGTAAGGTACAGCTCTTTTCGACGATGGTGGTCAACTGCTGTCGCGTGGGTAGCTTCCAATCACTGCGTCCGGCAAAGGTTTGGCCGTCGGAGATATCGAGGGCTTCGGTCCAGGTCAGTGCCCTGGCCTCGCCGGAGCATCCGGTGCCGGTCCAGGTTTGCCCTAGGCTGCAACGCATCCATATCATGCCCGTAGGCAGATGGCGAACAGTGCCGTCATCCAACCAAATGAAGTCAGCGTCCGGTGTCGTTTGCGTTAAGGATGTGCGGCAAGATTGAGCAAGAGCAGATTGGCTCAAGAGCAATAGCATGATGCTGATAAACGGAAAGATCAATTTCATGATTCAGCTCAAATATTCTTATTGTTGATTAGGAGCATCCTTAAGATCGCCGAGTAACACCCGTAAACTCGTTTCCAGCCAGGAAGGGTGCTACTCAGCGAAACTGTTTACATCAATTACTTGATGCCTTTCTCACGCCAGAACTTATCAGCGCCGTCGTGTAAGTCAGTAACGATACCCAACACGCCGTTTTCAACGGTCATCGCCGCAGCAGCAGCTGATACGGTGCGCATAAACGCCAAGCCTTCGTCGGAATAGACTTTCTGCATGGCTTCGTACATCAGGTCTTCAGATATATGACGACCAGCAACCCACAAAGCAGAGTCTTGAATGGTCACTACGTCGTAGTTGACGCCAGTGTACGTACCGGCAGGAATGGTTACCTGAGCATAATAAGGGTGCACTTCAAACAGGTTGCCTGTCTGTGCCGCTTCATACACTTGCAGTAAGCGTACCCGGTTGCTCGTCGCCGCTTGAATCACCGATGCATTGGGGAAGCCAGCAAATACCCACAGGGCATCAATCTGACGGTCGCCAATGGCCGACGCACCCTGTGTATAGCCGATGTACTGTGGGCTGATCTTGTCCCACATACCCAAACTCTCGAAGAAACGCTGTGCTGAAGCCGCTGCACCTGAACCAGCAGGACCTACCGCTACACGCTTGCCTTCCAGTTGGCTAACTTGCGTGATACCCGAGTTCTCGAGCACGATCAGGTGTGCAGGAGCACCGAACATGTAGGCAACGGCGTGGGTGTTGCGATACTGGCGCGTATCGTTGGTCAGTTTGCCGTTGATGCCTAGGAAAAGGTCGCCGGAATAGACGATGCCGAAGTCGGCGTCACGTGAGTTCACTCGACGCAGGTTTTCTACCGAACCGGCAGAAGCCATGTTGGATACATCAACGCCCGGCATGTTGCGCGACATGTGCAATGAAATACCATTCGAGAAGTACTGGAAGGTACCGCCGTCTGGACCACCTGAGAAAGCCAGGCGTTGGGTGGATTGCGCCACGGCTACACTGGCGCCCAAAGCTCCGATGGTCAGTGTGGCGGCGGCGAGCAGGGCAGTGGTTTTTTTGCTGCTACCGAAGTAAGCCGCGAGTTTAGTTTTCAAGGTCATGGTTGTTGCCTCTATGTTGTTATTGTTGGTGTTGCGGTTTCAGTTGTATTTTGGGTGGCGAACCACCCGGTTTGAAAAAAATGTCTCAGTCTAGTGTCGGGTAGTCGCTCTTTTAGGCGCTTTTCACCGAGGTGTTGGGGCCCACGGCAACCGGTGCAGTGCCGTTACGTTGCAGCCACCAGATTAAGGCGATCAACAACACGCCGGCAGCATCGGTCAGCAATGACGGCCAATACAGCAGTACGGTCGCTATACCCAGCAGCACCCAGGTAACGGAGTTGGTGCTATAGCGCAGGTAGCCCATGGCGAATGCGCTGAAGGCGATGGTGCCCAGCGTAGCCGAGAAGAAGGCTTGGATAATTTCTACCGTTGTGCCGTTGAGCAAAATCGCTGGCACATAGGCAAACAGTACGGGCATGACGTACAGCATCTTGGCGAAGCGGAACGCTGTCCAACCGGTTTTCCAGGGGTCACTGCCTGCGATGGCGGCACCGGCGTAGGCGGCGACACAGACCGGAGGCGTGATGTTGGAGTCTTGCGATAACCAGTAAACGATCATGTGAGCAGCAATCACCGCGACGCCTAGTTCGCCTAAGGCTGGTACAGCCAATACCGCAACAATCAGATACGACGCCGTGACCGGCACGCCCATGCCTAAGACCAATGAAGCTAGGGCAATCAGCAACAAAGCGAGAATCAGGCTGCCACCGGCCATGGAAATAATCAGATCAGAGAACTTCAGGCCCATGCCGGTCAGCGAAATGGTACCGACGATGATGCCTATCACGCCGATGGTAGCGCCCACCACCAAGGTATTGCGCGCGCCTACTTGAATGGCATCCCATATTTCCTTGGGGCCCATGCGAGTTTCACGATTCACCCAGCTTACGGCGATACAGGACAAGGTGGCCCAGAAAGCGGCGTTACCGGCCGAACGTCCACTGAGCAGCAGCCAGGTGATGATGACCAGTGGCAGGGCAAAGTACCAACCGGTTTTCAATACTTCTTTCCAGTTTGGAATTTCGTCGGCAGGAAGGCCGGTTAAACCGGTTTTCTTGGCTTCAAAATGCACCATGAAGTAAATCGACAAGAAGTACAGGAATGCAGGGCCGATCGAGTAGAGCATGATCTTTGAGTAGGGAATGCCCGTCAGTTCGGCCATCAAGAAACCACCAGCACCCATTATAGGGGGCAAGAACATACCGCCGATGGACGCTGCCGGTTCAATAGCGCCCGCCACATGCGGTTTGAAACCTGCGCGTTTCATCATAGGTATGGTGAAGGCACCGGATGACACGGTATTGGCAATGGCACTGCCCGATACTGAACCAAAGAGTGCCGATGACATAACGGCCACCTTGGCTGGGCCACCCACCGAGCGGCCCGCTAACGCTAGCGGCAGTTCAATAAAGAACTTGCCCGCGCCGGACTTTTGCAAAAAAGCCCCAAAGAAAATAAACAGGATTACATAAGTCGCCAGCACACTGGCCATGACACCAAAAACACCGTTGGTGGTAATGAACAGGGCTGTTGCCAGACGTTCGAAACGGAACCCACGATGTGCAAAAAGGTCGGGCAAATAGGGACCAAACAAGGCGAAGCAGATCATGCCCACACCGATCAGGGTGATCGACCAACCCAGAACGCGGCGGCACACTTCCATCGCCAGCAATAAACCGACAATACTGACCAACTTGTCGACTTCGTTTTCTGCACCGGCCCGGTAGTTCAGCGCTTCGAATTGGCTGATCCAGTAGATGACGGTGATGGCAGTACCCATGGCCAAGACGACGTCACCGGCTGTGGGACTGTGCGGGAAACGCTTCGAGATGACTTGATCAGCCGGGATGAGCACGGCGGCGAAAGGCAGCACAATCAACAGCAGCCAGGTCAGAGCGCCGAAGTCGTTCTGTAGGGCAAAAACCAATCCGTCATAGCCCATGGTGTCAGTGAACATCTGAATCTGTTGATACAGTGCGGTTGGCGAGTCAAAAACAAAGTAGCTGCTGAGCAGAATCGAGATCACGAAACTGGCAATGATGGACAGCACTACATTGGCGAGACGACCGCCACCGGGGTACAGCAGGTACACCAGAACAAAGGTGATCAGTACGTACACACCCAAATGGTATTCCGTACTGAGCACGTTGACGCCTGCGCCGTAGAAATAGATCAATACCATTGCGGCGGCCAGCGTCGCCACCAGCCAAGCCCAAGGGCCTCTGAGGGTGCGTTCGCGCTTGGCGTCTTTTTCAAGCAGCTCGTCAAGCCGCTGCTGTGTGTCTTCGGATAATTCTTCTGGGGTCAGCTCTTTCGTGGCCATAGGGTCTGTCTACCGCTGGTAACGCACAGGGCATGTCCTGTACTGAGTGAATCATGGCGTCCTGTGAACGCGTTTCTTATCGTTATGCAGATGCTCATAGCAAGCGATGTGCCATTGATTGAAAATCTATATAAAACAATGGTTTATGGGTTTTCTGTGAGTCGCCTAAGAGGGCGATCAGTGCAAAGTGGGTGGGTGGTCACACACGCGAAATACAAAATGGGTGGTGAGCCACCCACCTGATGTTTGGTGTGCATCGCCATGGTCAGCATGCTGGGTTCGTGGCAGAATGCGGCCTGTTTTTGACCTGCAAAAGAGCGCCTAAACGTTATGACGACCGAGTTCGCCTGTCGCCTGTGTCAGCACACGCCATTGCAGCCATTTGCGACGGATCGCCGACGCAGCTACTGGGTTTGCGCGGTCTGTCAGATGGTGCAAGTAAATGCTGCCAACTTTCTGAGCCCGGAAGCCGAAAAGGCGCAATACGATACTCACGTTAACGATGTCGATGATCCACGCTATCGGCAGTTTTTGGCGCGCACGGCGACGCCGCTTTTGCAGCGCCTCAAGGTACCCAGCCGGGGTTTGGACTTTGGCTGCGGTCCCGGGCCACTCTTGGCTAAAATGCTGACAGAGGCAGGGCATTCAATGGCTCTGTATGATGCGTTCTACCACCCGGACCAGCAGGTGCTCACCCAGCGCTATGACTTTATTACGGCAACGGAGGTTGCTGAACACTTGCACGCTGTCGATGAATGGCTGAATCGGCTCTGGGCGATGTTACTTCCCGGTGGCTGGTTGGCAATCCAGACCAGGCAGTACGTGTCGGCGCCAGAGTTTCCGAACTGGTATTACAAGAATGATCTCACCCATGTCAGTTTCTTCAGCCCCTCTACCTTTGTTTGGCTGGCAGAGCAATGGTCAGCCAAGCTGGACATCATCAGTGACGAGGTCGTGTTGTTGCAGAAAGCATCAAATTGACATGAACTTGACAAGTTTGAGGGAAAGGACAACACTTGAGCAAAACAATAATACAAAACTTCAGTTATGCCCTTTTTCTCGCACACAAAAGTTCATGCTTTTGGCTCCGCTGACCATAGCGACTTGCATGCCTGTGCGACCGATTACCACCTTTCCGAATGGTTTGACGAATAGCGACACCTCACATCGTTGCATGTGGACAGGTGCTCGTTTCGTGGACTGACCCTCTTTTTTACTGCTGCTTATTAGCGTGACCTAAGGCGTCATTCCGCATTGGAAGGACACTGCTCGCTCACCTCACACTCTCTGCATTTCGGTGTTTCGTTACGCAGTCGTCGCGACTGGGTTTCTCGTTGCTGTGCGATCACGGCAACAGAAATACGGGGCTTACGCCCACTTAAATATAAAAACAACAAAGGTAACAAACGATGAAGCATCTACTGATCACCAGCATGCTATTTGGGTTGCTCAGTGCGCCTGCTATCGCCTGTCTGACAGAAGAAGTAGAAAACAACAATACGGAGAGTTTAGCCAATGGACCGGTCTGCTCTGGTGTCACCGTGAACGCTCGTATCAATAATCGAAATGACGTTGACTGGTTTTACATTGATAGCACTGAAACCGGTGATATCAGCATCAGCTTGAGCCATGGCAACAATGTGGACTTTGATTGGTTTCTCTATCGTGAAACGGGCGGCGCCATACTCACCGGTGAAACCAGCAACAACCCGGAAACAGGCACCTACACTCAGGCTGCGCCGGGACGTCATTATATTAAGGTGACGCGATGGAGTGGTACGGGCAACTATCAGTTGAACGTCACCTTCGCGGGGGGCGGCAATGGAGGTGCACCTGGTGGCGAGCAATGTGACTACGGCCCTCGACCAAGTAAGCCCGGCGGTCTAACCACCTATCGCATTGGGTCGTTGGACGACACCTGTGTGGAACTGGACGAACCTGCCTTACTGCTTATGGGCGGTGGCAGCGACGTGGACGCGGCCTTCAGCCAGCGCGTAGCACCGCACATCCAGGGCGGAAACATTGTGGTATTGCGGACGACGGGTACGGGCGCATACAACACCTACTTGCAGGATCTCACCAACGCGGCTTCCGTCGAAACCTTGATCGTCGACACCCGAAACAAAGCCAATTCAGACTATGTGGATTGGGTGATTCGCACCGCTGAATTTGTCTTTATGTCAGGTGGTGACCAGTCAGACTACTTGAACCAGTGGGAAGGCACAAAGGTGCAGGACGCGATTCAGTACGTGTACAGCAAAGGTGGGGTAATTGGTGGTACGTCGGCTGGGAATGCCGTATTGGGTGAGTTTATTTATGACCCCGATGGTGTGGCGGGTGCCGTCAGTGCGGAGGTCGTCACCGATTTCTGCCATAACACGATCAACATCAGCGATGACTTCGTGCATGCGCCACCATTGGCTGGCGTCATTACGGATACACACTTTTATGAGCGTGATCGTATGGGGCGCTTGATGGTGTTGCAAGCACACTTGCCAACGAGTACCCGAGGTGTAGGTGTGTCTGAAGGGACATCGCTATGGGTGACGGCCAATGGGCAAGCGGTGGTCGATGGCGCGTACGAAGTCTACGTTGTACGTGCTGACGGGCAGACGAGCTACCAGCAGACGAGCTGCGGTCAGCCGGTTATTATCAGCAATATGCTGCGTTACAAACTCCTGCCGGGCGATACCTACAACTTCGCCAATAACAGCAGTAACGTGACGCCGATTCGTATTGGGGTCGATGGTCGCAACGGAAGCTTCTACACGCCAAGCAACCCTTACTGATTCGATCTGTTCAGTTACCCTTCAAAGGGTGAGCCCGCTCGGGCTCACCCTTTTCTGCACTTCGTTTAGATTCTTGTTGTATACGCATTGTCAGCTACCCTTATTTAAGTAATGATGCGAGTCACTCATCACGTTTAACACTGATAAATAGAACTTGATGTCTGCTTTCTAGCGGCTGTAGAAGGGGATGCTGTGCTCAGACTCGGTACTTGGTTTAACGGAGCGTTGTTGGCAGGGCTATTGGCGTTGCCGTTTCAGGCATTGGCATACGACCAATACGGGCGTTGGCTTGAAATGTCGCCTTCTGCAATTGATAGCCCAAGTGGCTACTTTGATGCCGTCAAGGATCGACCGACAGGCACTGGCGTCCGGCTGACGGGAGGCACCTTTTGGTACGGTACGCAGCTCTCGTTAGCGCAAGCAGAGCACCTTGTTATCGACTTCCGCAATACCTTCGTTCTTGCCTCCTTTACTCATTACGTTTACGACCAAGATGGCCAGTTAATAGCGCAGTTGCACGGCGGTGTCACTGACCCTGAACGCGGCGAATATTTCTTGCGCCACGGACAGTCGCTGCGTTTGGCCTCGGGCGATTACCGTATTCTCACGCGTATAGACAGTCCGTACTTTATCGCCATCCCAGAGCCGTATCTGCAGACCGATGCGCAGTACCGGCAAAGCATTCGCGTCCCCATGGCCATTACGCTGGTGGGGCTTGGGATATTTTTGGCGTTGGGCTTTTATTACATCGTAATGGGGCTTTGGCGGCGTTCGCTCGGTGACACTCTGTATGCCGGCTTTATCATTGGTAACCTGGTGTTCAACAGCGCTTCGCATCTGGTATTGCGAGACCTGTTTGGCTTGACCGGATTCTATCTGACCAGTGTACCCATTTTGTTTTCCAACGTTGCCTACGTTGGTTTTGTGATGATCCTATTGGGTATATCGCAAAAGCGCAGCCCGCGTTTCTTCTATCTCGGCATTGCCGCCATTTCTTTGATGATGCTGTTTTGGCCGGTGGCCATGTTGCAACCGCAGTGGTCACTTGAACTGGCACGTTACGGAGTCGGTATCTTTGCTTTATACGGTCTTAGCTGTGGCATTGCCCAGGCACTACAACGCAACAAAGTAGCGTATTTCTATTTAGTGGCTAATGTGGCCTTCGTGATACCTGCTTTCTTTACCATCTCGCTACGTAATATAAACATTGCCGATACCTTTTTGATTGAGCACTTGGGGCTGATTTCTGTCGGCCTTGAGGTGTTATTACTGGCACAGGTGATGAGTTATCAGGTGGGTTTGGTGTACCGCGAGCGCGAGCAGCGCATTCGTGAAGCACAGCAAGCGGTCAGTCTCGCCCGTGAATCCGTGCTCGCTAAAGAGCGTTTCTTGGCAAACATGAGCCATGAATTGCGTACACCACTGAATGCCATTCACGGTACGGTTGAGTTACTAAAGTCGCAACCACTTGAGCTGCGGTTTCGCCGCCAGCTGGATACCATTCATCAATCCTCAAAGTTCTTACTGTATCTGATCAACGACATATTGGATCTGGCGAAAATGAGTGCAGGCAAGATGAAATTGGCCAAGGCTCCCTTTGATCTCGACCGTATGCTGCAGAATGTGTGCGATCTTTACCGCTCCAACAATGAATTGAAGGAAGTGGATTTATTAATAGAAGTGGCTCCCGAAGTCCCCTCTGTGGTCGTCGGCGACGAAAGCCGATTAAAGCAAGTACTGGCGAACCTGTTGAGCAATGCCTACAAATTCACCGATGAAGGTTGTATTAGCATACAGGTGCGTTTTGATGCCGCAGACCATTTGTACTTTGCGGTGGTTGATTCTGGTGTGGGGATTGCCCCCGAGCATCAGGACGTTATTTTCGATGCGTTCACGCAAGTAGATGACTCTTCGGTACGACGCCATGGCGGTGCCGGCTTAGGGCTACAGATATGTACGCGCTTGGTGCACATGATGGGTGGCGAACTGCATGTGACCAGCACGCCGGGTGAGGGCAGTACGTTTCACTTTGTGTTGCCGATGTCGACAGAGCGCCCCCTGGCACCGGGTATACAAAAGTCGATGGCTATACTGTATGCCCCCCATTGGCAACGGATGGCGGAGCTGGCTCGGCAAGACCTCATCAGCATGGATGCACACATCGTGTTGATGGAAGAGCTTGATGATGCCGAGTTGGATAGCGCGAATGTCGAGCATTGGTTGGTTTTTAGTCGGCATTATGACTCAGATATTTTGGCCCGATTGCGAGCGACTAATGGCAAGGTACTTTGGTTCCTGCCGGAGTCGGTGGTGTATGACTTGCCAGTAATGCCTGGCGTCGAATTCGAGGCTGCACCCTACGGGCGTTATCATTTGCGGCGCTGGATTGGGGAGCCATTGAATGCCTCGGAGGTGCTGCCGATTACCGAGTCGCTACACAATGCGCATATTGTAGCGGTGGACGACAATCCTATTAACTTGCGTGTGGTGACGGCCTTGCTGGAAAAGCTCGGAGCCACCGTACACGGCTTTGACAACGCTTCCCGGGCGATTGACTACATCCGTCAGCACTCGGTTGATTTGATCCTGATGGATATCCAAATGCCCGACCTCGATGGCTTGCAAGCCAGTGAACGCTTGCGCGCCCAAGGCTTCTCGCAGCCGATTATTGCCTTCACGGCCAATGTGAGTATGCGTGATCGCGAGGCCTGTACGGCGTCCGGTATGAACGATGTGCTGGTTAAACCCGTGCGTATGGAGCAGCTGAGAAAGACTGTGCAGAAATGGCTGGTCAGGTAAGTGAGATCATTTCATCGGTTTGAGTTTGTGCTAGGGTGGCTGAGCCTAAGGTAACTTTGTGGTTTTCGATGATCAATGGACAAAAAGGATGGTAGAGAATGTCTGAAATTCTGCAGCTCAGTCTGTTTCTATTGGTGTTGGTGGTGTTGACTGTTATTCCTGTCATGTTTGCGGCGCGCATCGTACGCGCGCGCAATACGGGTTTTTGGTCGGCGCTGGCGGCTGTCATATTACTTATGGTGCTATCATTGTTGCTGGAGCGCTTCGTGCCACAGCAAGGTATTGCTTTGGCCATCGCGGTCATCGTGGGGTCGGCGATTTATGCGTTCACCTTGGGTACCACTTGGTTAAAAGGCTTTATGGTCGCCATTCTGTCGTTGGTGATTGTGATCGGTTTGATTGTGGTGTTGACGATGGTGCTGGCCGGTATAGGCCTGACGGTTGACCTGTTCTCATTCTGAGAGGTTCGTTATCGGCTGGGCGATTTTACCATGGCCTGGCCGATTCCCACTCTTTGTGTCACTAATGTGTCACGTCGTTTCACCTCTTTGCGCTTGGCCTGCTACACTCGTTCTTTTACATCTGATGTATAAGGATTCTACTCATGCGCCTGCCTCAACCCAGTGCTGATGTTGTCATCAGCGGCACCGGTCTGTGGACCCCGGATAACGTACTCACCAACGAAGAGTTGGTACAGGTACTGAACGAATACGCTGACCGATTTAATGCCGAGCATGCTGCCGAAATAGAAGCAGGGCAGGTGAAAGCGGCGGCGCGATCCGATGCGGGCTTCATAGAAAAGGCCAGCGGCATAAAGCAACGCCATGTGTACATCAAAGACGGCATTCTGGATGTGGATCGCATGCGACCCAACATTCCGGAGCGTGCAGATTCTGAATTGAGTCATCAGGCCGAGATTGCCTTGGCCGCCGCAAAAAAGGCGTTGGCCGCCGCCAATAAAACCGGCAGTGACATTGACGCCGTGATCGTCAGTTGTGCCTATACGCAGCGAGCTTATCCCGCCATTGCTATAGAAGTGCAGAATGCGCTCGGCATTGATGGCTTCGGTTTCGACATGCTGGTGGCCTGTTCAGCGGCCACCTTTGCACAGCATCGGGCGTACGAAATGATCAAATCGGGTACCGCACGGGCGGTGTTGGTCATTAACCCCGAACTGACATCGCCACAGGTGAACTACCGCGACCGTGACAGCCACTTTATCTTTGGTGATGTCGCCACCGCAGTGGTTCTGGAACGCGGTGACACAGCCAATGCTCTGCACGTGTATGACGTGTTGGGTACGCAAGCGAAGACGCTGTTTTCCAATACCATTCGCTCCAATTTCGGTTATCTGTCGCGGACCAACGATGCCGACCCGTTCGGGCCCGATAAACTGTTTCACCAAGAGGGCCGTACAGTGTTTAAAGAAGTGTGCCCTATGGCAGCTGATCACATCAGCAGCCACCTGGCCTTGCATGGTTTGGGGGCTGCTGATGTGCGGCGCTGGTGGCTGCATCAGGCCAACATCAACATGAACCTGTTGATTGCCCGTAAGCTGCTGGGGCGTGATGCCACTGCAGATGAAGCGCCTATTGTGCTGGACCAATACGCCAACACAGCGTCGGCAGGTTCAATCATCGCGTTCAGCTTGCATCAAGCGGACCTGCAATCCGGTGACGTTGGGGTGATCTGCTCTTTTGGCGCAGGGTACTCCATTGGTAGTTTGGTGATTCGCAAACGGTAGGGGATAACCCCTTTTTCTCAAGCTGGCGTCGTTAAAAATGGTCTCAAATGCTCGATTACTACCAGTAAACTGCGCGTTTTCGTCCATTTTTGCCTAGCCAGCTTCTCGCCTCCGAGGTTATCTCCAAACCGTTTGGGCGAAATGATGTGTTCGTTTTAAGAGGATATAGATTCATGGGTAGCTTTACCGGTTCTGACAAATACATCGCCACCGAGGCACTGCAGCTGGCGGTGAACGCTGCGATGACATTGGAGCGACCGCTCCTGATCAAGGGCGAGCCGGGTACGGGTAAAACCATGTTGGCGGAGGAAATTGCCGCTGCACTCGATATGCCGCTGATTCAGTGGCATGTGAAGTCGACCACCAAGGCTCACCAGGGTTTGTATGAGTACGATGCCGTATCGCGCTTGCGCGACAGCCAGTTGGGTGATGACCGAGTGCACGACATCAAGAACTACATTCGCCGCGGCAAGCTGTGGGAGGCTTTCGCGTCTGAGCGGCGCGCGGTGTTGTTGATCGACGAAGTGGACAAAGCCGACATTGAGTTTCCGAACGACTTGCTGGTTGAACTGGATCGCATGGAATTCCATGTGTACGAGACCGGTGAAACCGTCAAGGCGGCACAGCGGCCGGTGGTGATCATCACTTCCAACAATGAGAAAGAACTGCCGGATGCTTTTTTGCGCCGTTGTTTCTTCCACTATATAGACTTTCCAGATCGAGAAACCCTTCAAGCGATCATCGACGTACACTTGCCGAGCATCAAGAACCAGTTGGTGCGTGACGCACTCAATGTGTTCTTTCAAGTACGCGAATTGCCAGGGTTGAAGAAGCGCCCGTCAACGTCGGAGCTGATTGACTGGTTGAAACTACTGGTGTCGGACGATATGGCCGCTGACGCCATCAAAGAAGGTGACATCAAGCAGGCTCTGCCGCCGCTGTATGGCGCCTTGTTGAAGAATGAGCAGGACGTTCAGTTATTGGAACGCCTGGCCTTTTTGAGCCGGCAGAAAGCCCGCACCTAAGCCGGACAATGCCATGCTGATTCGCTTCTTTCTGACTTGCCGCCACTATGGCCTGCCTATTACGGTGAAGGAACTGCTGGTTTTACTGCAGGGCTTGCAGGCGGGGCTGGCCTTTGCCGATATGGACGACTTCTATCGCCTGTCGCGCATGATTATGGTGAAAGACGAGAGCCATTTTGATCGTTTTGACAAAGCATTTGCTGCATTCTATGAGGGGCTGGAAGACATGCCAGACCCCTTCGCAGGCAAAGCTATTCCGCCGGAATGGCTGGATGCGGAGTTCTACAAACACCTGAGTGAAGAAGAAAAAGCCGCCATTGAAGCCTTGGGTGGGCTGGATGAACTGCTCAAAACGCTGCAAGAACGTCTGAACGAACAAGAAGGCATGCATCGCGGTGGCAACAAATGGATTGGCACCGGCGGTACCAGTCCGTTCGGTCATGCCGGTTACAACCCCAATGGTGTGCGCGTGGGCGGTGAAAGCCGACACCGACGTGCAGCCAAGGTATGGGAGCAGCGGCAATATAAAAATCTCGACGACCACGTTGAACTGGGCACGCGTAACCTAAAGATGGCGCTACGCAAGTTGCGGCAGTTTGCCCGCACGGGCAGTGCAGAAGAGCTGAACATGGATGACACCATTCGTTCTACCGCGCACAACGGCGGCATGCTCGACATACGGATGCAACCGGAACGCCACAACGCGGTAAAGGTGCTGTTGTTGTTGGACGTGGGTGGCTCCATGGATGATCATGTTAAAGTCTGTGAAGAGCTGTTTTCGGCCTGTCGTAGCGAATTTAAGCATTTAAAGTCGTTCTATTTTCACAACTTCACCTACGACGCCGTGTGGACGGACAACCTACTGCGGCGTCATCAACAGATGAGTTTGTTTGATCTGCTGCACACCTATGGCAAGGACTACAAGGTGATCGTGGTCGGTGATGCCTCTATGTCGCCGTATGAAATCGCTGCGCCCTACGGCAGTATCGACTTTATGAACGAGGAGCCCGGTGCTGTCTGGTTTCGTCGTTTGTCCGAGCACTTTAAGGATCTGGTCTGGCTGAATCCTGTACCCGAAGAACATTGGTCGTTCACGCACAGCATCAGCATGGTGCAAGAGCTAGTGGAAGACCGCATGTATCCTCTGACGGTGGACGGTTTAGGTCGCGCCATAAAAGCCTTGGTATGACCGGCTGCTGAACACCTAAAGGGACTCAGCAGCCTGCTGTGTTTAAGATTGCCGCCCTCCGTTTCTTCGATCCTCACACAAAAAATCAACCCCCTTCGCTGTTTATTTTTTATCCAGGTTGTGTAATATGGCTTCAAATATGAATAACGATTCATATTTCACATGCTGTTTGATGTATGCATGAAAACAACAATAAGAAGAGGAAGAAACCATGATACAACCCGTACGCTGGGCGCTCGCCCTGACGATGTCGCTCCTAATGGCGTCCCTTTCCAGTACCGTTGTTGCGGGTACTGAATACGCCTATCAATTCACTCAGAAGAGTTATCCGCAATCGCGCAACCGCAACTACACCGTCTATGTTCCCGCTGGCTTAACGGGCGTGAGCCCGATGGTGATGGCGCTGCATGGCTGTCGCCTAACCGAGCGCGACGTGCTGAACGATTGGGGCATGAAAGAGGCTGCCGATCGCTACGGCTTCATTCTGGTCACGCCGTTCATTACGTCGTACAACGGACTGCGCAACGAAAATTGCTGGGGTTTCTGGTTCAACGAGCACCGTCATGAAGGCGGTGGTGAAGTGGAAGACTTGGTGCAAATTGCCAAGGAAGTAGAAAGTAACTTTAGTGTGGATGCGAACCGTCGCTTTATCACGGGGTTGTCGTCCGGTGGTGCTATGGCTGTTGTTGCGGCGGTTGCACACAATGAGTACTGGGCTGCTGCTGCGTCTGCGGCGGGGTTACCCTATGGCGAATCCGCTTCGTCGGTGTCGTTGAGCGGACAGTGTCCAGGCAGTGCGACCTTCCATTCAATATCACGCGTGGCTGATGACATGCAGCGTGAGGTGAATGACGACTATCCGATTCCGATGATGGTCTTGCAGAACGAGCGTGATTGTACCGTTATTCCGCAAGCGGGGCGCAATATTCGTGACTCCTGGTTGGCGGTTTTCGGTGACCCCGACCACAACACGCTGACCACAGCGCGCGCCGACAGTTCGGCCTGTGCCTACACCTATCAACAAAGCTATTCCTGCGTACATGAACGGTTCACGCAAGACGGTACGATGAATAGCCGCTCGGTGGTGGAAACGGTGTTCTACACCGGGCCCCTAGCCACCGCCAACCCGAACGATACTGATCACGGACACTATTGGATTGGTGGTGAAGACGGCAACGAAGGCAAGTGGGCGGTGCGACAAGGGCCAGTGTATCCAGACTTGATCTGGGACTTCTTCAATCGCCACGCGCGTGATGCTAGCGGTGCGATTGATAAGCCTGTGGTCACCTTATTGGGTGATAACCCAATGACGCTGCAAATCAACCAGCCCTTTTATGATCCCGGTGCCAGTGCTGTAGACCCCGTTGAGGGTTCGTTGCCGGTCAATACGACCTGTGATGTGAATGTCGATGTGGATGGTACTTACTACTGTACCTATGTGGCGACCAACTCAGAGGGCGTAACCGGCTCGGCCATCCGTCAAGTAATAGTGGTGGACCCGAACAAACCATTGGAAACCTGTGTGGTGGAATCCACGTCACCGGTGGCGCACATCAACAGTGGCCGCGCGACAGCGGGTGGTAATTATAATCTGCGTGCCTTGTCGAGCGGCGACCAAATGGATATCGGCTTTGCTTGGGACAGTTGGTCGAGCGTTACCTTGACCGAAGGTGAACCTGGCCTGTGGTATACGCAGCAACCAGAAGCCTGTCAGACGCAGGGCGGTGAACCCGTTCCAGATCCTGAGCCGGACCCAGACCCAGGTTTTACCTGTACACAGCACTACAACACCAACCTGAATCATAATTCAGCCGGGCGAGCCTATTACATGATGGGTTACTTTACCACCGGTGGTAATGAGTCTCTGGGTGGCTTATCGGGTGTTTTTACGTGGGTTAGTGAGGTGTCGGCGGGGTACTACGTCGCGGGTCAATGCCCTAACTAAAGGGAGTATCCGAAAACCTTCCTTTCTCAAGCTGGCGTTGTTAAAAATGACCTCAAAATGCTTATTTACATTTCAGTAAACTGCGCATTTGCGGACATTTTTGCCTAGCCAGCCTTTCGCCTTGAAGGTTTTTAGAACCTTCCTAAACCAGCATGACAACAGAACGCAAAAGATGAGCAAGGATGCTCATCTCATTCTTTGGAACGCTATTGTTGGTACTTTTCTTTCCATGTGTCGTACGGCATGCCGTATATCGTTTCGCGAGCTTCTTCCTTAGTCAGTTCGACACCGCGTTCTTCGGCCGCTGCGGCATACCATTTGCCTAAGCAATTGCGGCAGAAACCGGCCAGGTTCATCAGGTCGATGTTTTGCACGTCCTTGCGACTATCGAGGTGTTCCAGTAAGCGGCGAAAAGCGGCGGCTTCAATTTCTATACGTGTTTGCTGATCCATAACGCGCTCCCATTGATCTATCACAATAATTTGCCAGTATATCACGGCACAGGCTGCTACCTGAGGGTGTCAATTGATCTACACTGAGAGGATCAACTGTGTAGGTTGGCAAGTGGGTTGCCCCAAGGGGCTGTTGGTATTTAGTAAGGAGTCATCATGATCACACTCTATCGTTTCCCTTACAGCTGCTACGCGCTGAAAGTACAGTTTCTGTTGGATCAACTGCAGTTGCCGTACGAAGTGAAAGATGTGCCGTTCAGTGATCGAGATGAATTGATTGAAGTGACGGGCGGACGCGTCATGGTACCGGCGTTGGTCCACGACGGTAATGTCGTGATGGAGTCGCGGGATATTTTCCAATACTTATTGACCCTGACCAAGAATGACTTGGTGCCAGAAGGCATGGAGGCTGCGGCGTGGGCTTATCTGGACTGGACCGATAATCAATTAGAGGATGTGCTGTTTCGTATTGCTTCGCCGGGCATTGCTGCGCAAATGCGTAAGCCTACCGATCGGCACTTGTTTATCTTCATTAAAGAGCGAAAGTTCGGTACGGGGTGTGTAACGGAATGGGAGCGTAACCGCAAAGAATTGATCGACAAGGCCAAGGTGTTGTTGGCACCAACTTTGGAAACATTGTCGCAAGCCGACTATGTGGTGGGCAAACGGCTAACGATCGCAGACATCTCACTGGCGGGGCATCTTGCTATGGTGGAATACGCCGACCCTGCCTTGCTGCCGGCAATTTCGCCTGATCTGCTGTTGTTCTTGTCGCGGTTGCGAAACCGATAGCTGCCCTCTACGCAGCGGGGAGATCAGCTCGGCGCAGCAAATGTATTTCCACTAAGGCGTACAGGCGCGCCAGCACTTCGCGGACACGTACGCGCCAGTGCCAATTGGGTGGTGCATCTACGGCAACAAAGCCTTGTGCATCGATGCCAACAGCCTTGGCCTGGTAAAGTGCTCTCTCGATATGAAACTGCTGGCTGATAATGATGACATGGTCTTGATGATACTCGGTTTTAAGGCGAATGACCGAGTTGAGGGTGCGTGTACCTTCGCCATCCTGCAAAATGGCTGCTTCTGGCACACCGAGTTGAATCAAATCCTGCATCATCATCCGTGGCTCGTTATAGAACGGCGGATTGTGGTTACCCGAGGCCAGAATAAACTCTAGCAAACCGTCGTGATACAGTTCGGCCGCGGCTGCAATGCGTGCCTGATAAAACGGGTTTAAAGTGCCACTGGGGTGGTATTTGGCGGTGCCCAGTAGCAGCCCAAAGCGACTCGGCGTCAATTGGGTTTTGTCGGTATACACCTGCCCGCGAGCTTGCCAACCAAACCACTGGTCAGCAAACCACACCGTAGACGATATCAAGGCGCTCAGTCCCACAAAGATCAAAGCAACAAGACGTAGAATGCGGCGCTTGCGTCCTGTGCCATACCAGCGCCTTAGCGGATTATTCATCATGCCAGATGACCGTGGTCACACCCTCCGCCGACACTTCCAAAAATTGATCGGGATCGTCGCCTTCTTGCCAACCGCCGTCGCTGCAGCGTGCCTTCGCGTCTAGAGCTGCTACCGCCGATTGAGCACATTCTAAATCGGTTTTCCACGGTGTATTATCCGAATCAAACCATACGGAATACCAACTGCCGCGCTGTACCAGCATAACGGGAATCGCCCCTTTTTCCGTGTTTATGCTGAGCCGAACGGTGCCCTTAGTGGCTGAGCTACGGGACTCCGGCGGAGTGCCAAACACCGTCGTCATCCATTGAATGATTTGTGCGGGACTTTGTTTGTGTAGGTATATTTCGATGTCGTTTTGCATCAGGAGTCCGATATAAAGTATTTGAGTATTCTAAACAAGCCGATGCCAAGGTAGCCCCAGAGGGCTCGGGCGAGCCCGATGACCGCAATAAAAACGCCGATGCCCGCCACAATCTCTTGTTGCATGGACGGCACCAGTTGTCGTTCCGAGAATATTATCACCAGAGCTCCGACAGCGAAAATCATTCCGCCAGACGTAAACAAGGCGAGGTTCTCTACCTGCGCATCAGCCCTAGCGGTTATCCAATCGGCCAATCGCTTGCGAAAATTGGTTGCCATGCGTCCCCCTGAGTTTGGGAAGTGATGCTACTTTGCTATACTCCCGCTCCTTATTCTAACCAATAGACACCTCCAGCGACATGAGCAAAACACTAGAATTAGCCCGCGCCTTGATTCAACGCCCTTCCGTAACGCCCGACGATGCCGGTTGCCAGCAATTAATGGCTGACCGATTGGCCGCCGTAGGGTTCACTATTGAACGCATGGACTTCGAAGACGTGCAAAATCTTTGGGCCACACACGGTACTGAAGGGCCGGTGATGGCCTTTGCAGGCCATACGGACGTCGTCCCAACCGGTGACGTGAACAAGTGGACACATCCGCCGTACGACGCCGTAGTGGCCGATGGTATACTGCACGGCCGTGGCGCTGCTGATATGAAAGGCAGCCTGGCCAGCATGGTTGTGGCCTGTGAGCGTTTCGTCACTGAATTTCCGCAACACCGTGGCAAGATCGGTATGTTGATCACCAGCGACGAAGAAGGGCACGCCTATCACGGTACAGTGAAGGTAGTGGAGGCGTTGAAAGAACGCGGAGATCATATTGATATGGCGCTGGTCGGTGAGCCTTCGAGCACCACTAAAGTGGGTGATATCATTAAAAACGGTCGTCGCGGTTCCTTGCTGGGTTTCTTAACCATACACGGTAAGCAAGGCCATGTGGCGTATCCACATTTGGCGCAGAACCCGATCCACTTGCTGGCCCCCGCACTGGCGGAATTGGCAACCACCGAGTGGGATCAGGGCAACGAGTTTTTCCCGGCAACCAGTTTTCAGGTAGCGAACTTTAACAGCGGTACCGGCGCAACCAATGTGATTCCTGGCGACGCGACCTTGCAATTCAGCTTCCGATTCTCGACCGAAGTCACCGCCGAAGAACTGGAAGCGCGAGTGCGCAGCATACTCGACCAGCACGGACTGAAGTACGACCTGACGTGTGAGCTGAAAGGCATGCCGTTTTTAACCGCCCAAGGTGCTTTGGTCGATGCAGTGGTGCAGGCGGTGCGCGATGTGCGTGATCATACGCCTGAACTGTCCACCGCTGGTGGCACTTCCGATGGACGTTTTATTGCAGCTATAATGGGTTCGCAAGTGGTGGAGTTGGGCCCGGTCAACAAGACCATACATCAGGTCGATGAGCAGGTCAGTGTTGAAGATCTGGACCTGCTGACCGAGATGTACTATCGGATGTTGATCAAGCTGTTCGCCTAAAGGTTACCCGTAGGGAGCATCTAAAAGCCTCGGAGGCGAATATCTGGCTAGGCAATAATGATTGAGAAAGCGCAGTTTACTGGGAGTAAATGAGCATTTCGAGGTCATTTTTAACGCCGCCAGATTGAAAAAAAGAGGTTTTTAGATGTTCCCGATAGGCTCTACGCCAAAGCGCATAACAATGCGTTCGTGGTAGGGCTGCTCCGGGGTAACGGTGCAGGGCGGGAAAGCAGGCTGATTGGGGGTGTCCGGAAAGTGTTGCGGTTCGCAGCAGAATGCTTGATGCGCCTGATACGTCCGGCCTGCGATGGGGCCGGGTGTACCGCCCATATAGTTACCGGTGTAGAACTGCATGCCTGGTTGGGTACTGGCGATTTGCAACACGCGGCCATTTCGGCGGCTGACCACCGTTGCCATGGTCTTAAGTTCTGCTGAATTCACCCGTTTAAACACATAGTTCTGGTCAAAGCCCTTGGTGGTGGCCAGTTCGTTGGCCAAGGGATTGAGCAGCGCACTGACGCGAGTGGGACGAGATAGATCAAACACGGTATTGGCTACGGGTGCATAGGTTCCCGTGGGTAATGCCGCTGCATCGGTGGCTGTTAAGGTGTCGGTGTGGATGATGAACCATTGCTCATCGAGATTTTGGTAGTCTGCACCGTTCAAGTTGAAATAGGCATGATTGGTCAGGTTGATGACCGTTGGGGCGTCGGTAGTGGCGTCGAAGTCGATGGATAGTTCACCGCTGGCGTTGAGACGATAGGTGACCGATGCGTCGACATTGCCCGGAAAGCCGCCCTCACCGGCCGGTGAGCGCCGAGAAAAGGTAACGGTTGCGACATCATTGTCGGCCTCTACTGCGGTATTCCAAACGTGCTTATGCCAACTTTCGCCACCGTGAATGCTCATGTCGTTCGGCGCATTCGCCACCAAGTTATGAGTCTCGCCCGCCAGTGTAAAGCGAGCGCCCAGTATGCGGTTGGCGTAACGGCCTACCGTGGAGCCCAGGTAGCCTAAGCTACCTGCGAAATGTTGATGCTGAGGGCTGTAGCAGACGATGTCGTCAATCGCGCCCTGCTCATCGGGTGTAAGGATGCGATAGATGCTCGCGCCTTCATTCGTTAAGATGACTTCTATTGGCCCGTTGCGGAGACAGAATAGGCGGGCTGGCGAATCGCTCGGAGCACCCGGGAAGTTAGCCGTAGTGACGGATACAGGGGAAAGCGATGGTGCGCCTGCCATGAAGTACAGTCTCCAAGTAAAAGAATAGGAAGGCTGGAGTGTATAGGTTAAGAGACCAGCGAACAATTCCCGTGCTGGCTCATTGGCAGTCCGGTCGGTTAATTTTAAGCTCGTTACATAGGATTGCGTATGTTTTCTGCGTTGAATGGTTTGCCAAGCTCGGTTGAACCTACGAAAGGTACCCTAAGCTGGCAAGTGGATGCTTTCGAACGGCTGGGCAATACTGCGCTGTATCGAATACTGCAACTGCGGGTGAATGTGTTTGTGGTAGAGCAACAGTGCCCTTATCCGGAGCTGGATGATCAGGATCAGACGGCTTGGCATCTGCAAGGTTATGTTGACGGGGAGTTAGCAGCTTACGCTCGTATCTTGCCACCGAAAGCAGACGGACTACCGATCATCGGTCGGGTAGTAGTCGCACCGGCGTATCGTGGTCTGAAACTGGGGGAGCAGTTGATGCAACGAGCCATGGAATGGACTCGCAATGCTTTTCCGCAGCGGCAGATTGAGATTGGCGCGCAGCATCGCTTGCAAGCCTTCTATATGGGTTTGGGTTTTACAGCTGTCGGTGAGCCCTACGATGAAGACGGGATTCAACACATTAAGATGTTGAGTCAGAAGTAAAAAAAACCCCGACGTGTCGGGGTTTTTTTCACTCAGCTCAAGAAGGGATTGAGCCAGCGCCATTTCCAGCTGGTCATACGCAACGGCGCTTCAACGGCCGTCAAACAGATGCACTCTTCGTTGTCAGCGGCCACAGGCGTGTGCTCATGGCTGGCATCACGGCACAGGTAATCGCCCGTATTATAGTCCCCAAAAGCATCCGAAAAACCACCTTTCAACAACACCGTGTACTCAGTGCCCCGATGCGTATGCTTAGGAATGCGACCACCGGGTTTGATGCGGTGCAAGGTTATCGTCGGGCCGTCCGGGCTGGTTTCCAAATCGCACACCTGCAAATGAGGAAGTAACTTGCGCCAGTTCAAACTGTCAAAGCCATTAGGAATCGCTTTCTGAAGTGGGCGCGGTACTTCAGGATTTTGATAACCAGTATATGGCTTCGGTGTCCGCTTGATCGGCCCTTCACTGGTCAGCAGAGCCATAGTTTCTTCCAATAAGCGGTCGTCGACCGGCTCGCCGGGTAAATCATCAAGCAGAACACCACCCAGAGCTTCTAGCTCATGTGCTGACTTGCGGCATTCCGGGCAGTAGTGCAAGTGCACCGCTACCATCAAGGTTTCGTGATAGCTTAAGTTACCTGCCACGTACTCTGTGAGCACATCGACATCAGGATGAAATTTACTCATAACCTTCTACCTCCAGTCCAACGCGCAGCTTCTTCAACGCGAGTCGGATACGCGACTTCACTGTACCCAAGGGTAAATCCAGCTCGTCTGCAGCCTCCTGATGTGATTTGTCTTCCAAGAATACCTTGCCAATGACCTGTCGTTGTTCGACCGGTAAGCGCCCAATGCCCATGCGAATGTGGCGCTCTACGCTGGATTGCTCTACCCAGTCCGAGCCGTCACCATCAGTGTGTGGCTCGTTCCACATATCATCGGAATCTAAATGACCCTGATGTTTGTTTTGCCGCCGCAGCAGGTCAACTCTGAGATTACGCGCAATGGTAAATACCCAGGTCGTCGCCGACGCTTTCGCCCGATCAAAGAGATGGGCCTTGCGCCACAGGTTCGTCATGGTTTCCTGCACCAGCTCATCGGCTAATGCATCGCCCATCATGGTAAGCCCGGAAGACCGTGCGTACCCTTTGATCTGAGGCGCGAAATGACGGAACAACCGAGCAAATGCTTCTCGGTCTTGGCCGCCGGCGATCATTTCTAGGCAATCTGCCCATTCATCAGGTGTTGTCACAGTCGCCCTGCCCACTGTTGTAGTTTGGTAAGCTCGCATGATCAGACAAATCCGTTGAATTTTTCTGGTTTACGAGCGGTATTTTCAGCCGGATCACAGCGACGGTAAAATTTCGTCGCGAATGGCCTGAAACAACTTTCGTCGGTGCTTGAATTGGGTGTTGGTATTCTGATCACTATCAGCGTATTGCTTTGCCTCTTGTTGGGCATTGCGTATCAACTGGCGCATGGGTTGACGCTCGATGTCTGGATAGGCTTCGAAAAAACGGGCAGTAGCCTCCGGATCTTCAAGCAGCTCTTTGCGCCAGCGCTCACTGAGTACGGTTAATTGCAGATGAACTTCACTGCCAGGGTCTTGGAAATCCAGAGCCTTAATGATGGCCTCTTCATCGGCATCACGCATCAAACGACCAATGTATTGCAGTTGTCGACGCTTGGCTTCATGGCTTTTGAGGCGCTGTGACTCCAACAACGCCGACAGCAATGTCTCGTCGAGAGGAAATTCCTTAAGCTTTTCGGGAGACAATTCGAGTAGACGGTTG
This sequence comes from Salinispirillum sp. LH 10-3-1, assembly GCF_030643825.1. Classification (GTDB taxonomy): domain Bacteria; phylum Pseudomonadota; class Gammaproteobacteria; order Pseudomonadales; family Natronospirillaceae; genus Salinispirillum. The sequence goes on along the minus strand of NZ_CP101717.1, from coordinate 2,360,943 downwards.
CCGATGCCCTGTAAGCGGGTCATTTCCCGCTTCAATTCGGATTTCGAGACGACTTCGATTTCGATCTCGTCTTCTGGCTTCTTCTTTTTACGGGCCATGGTGTGCTATTCGCCTTCTTCAAAAAAATTATTGATCAGCCCGGTCACTGCGTCGAAGGCTGCTTGCTCGTCTTCGCCTTCCGTCTCTAAGATGACATCGGTGCCTTTGCTGGCCGCTAGCATCATCAATGACATGATGTTTTTGGCATCGGCTTTACGGCCATCTTTTTCGAGCGTGATGCGGCAACTGAATTCGTTCGCCAGTTTGTTGAGTTTCGCTGACGCGCGGGCATGTAAGCCCAGCTTGTTGATGATGGTGACAGTAGCTCTGATCATGACAGGGTCGACTTCAACTCCCGGTGTCTGAGCTGCACCGATGAATACTTTTGACGAAATATTTGGGCTAACTGCTGTGCAATAAAAACGGAGCGATGTTGTCCGCCTGTACAGCCGATACCTATGGTGAGGTATGAGCGATTATTGGCTTCGTAGCGTGGTAGCCAGCGATCCAGATAATCCTGAATGCTTTTGATCATGTCTCGCACATCGTCCTCTTTGTGTAGAAAGCGCTGGACGGGTTCGTCGAGGCCGGAATATTTGCGCAGCGCTGGGTCCCAGTAAGGATTTGGCAGGCAACGCACATCATACACGAGGTCGGCATCATGCGGGCTGCCATGTTTAAAGCCGAAAGACATAAAAAGCAGCGCCATTTCCTGTCGTGTTGTCCCGGCAACGCGGGTCTTAATCTGATCACGCAGCTCATAGATGGACAAGCCCGTGGTGTCGATGTTGAGGTGGGCCATGTTCACGATGGTGTCGAGCAGCTCTCTCTCATTGTGAATGGCTTCCTGCAAGGAAACATCATCACCCGTAAGAGGGTGTTTGCGCCGCGTTTCGGAAAAACGCTTATGCAATGTGGCTTCGTCAGCATCTAAATAAACGATGTCGAGGTCGATATTATCTGGCAGGCGAGCGATGATTTCGGGAAACTGGCGCAGTGCCTTGGTGGCATTGCGAGCGTCGATGCATACCGCCACCTTGGCTCCAATGTGATGCAGTAGCATCTCGTTGGCGAGCTCGGGCAGCATGGTGACGGGCAGGTTATCTATGCAGTTATAACCCACATCTTCCAGCACGTTCAGCGCGGTACTTTTACCGGAGCCAGAGCGGCCGCTGATGATGATCATCTCCATAGACATAGAAATACTGGGCTACTCAGCGATAAACGCAGAAAAGAAATCTTCTGCTGAGGTGGCGGCACGCATGGCTTTCAGGCGTGCGTCGTCATTGAATCGCTCAGCAATACGCGAGAGCAATTGCAAGTGCTCGGTGCGGGCTTCCTGCGGCACGATCAGCGTAAATACGATATCGACCGGCTTTTGGTCCAATGCATCGAAATCGATGGGTTCGTCCAGTTTGACCAGCAGACCAAAGGGAGCCTCACAAGTCAGCAGTCGACAATGTGGAATGGCGACGCCGTTACCAAAACCTGTGGAGCCTAAACGCTCGCGCTCAATAAGGTTGCTGAAGACCTGATCGGCTTCACAGGACGGGTACAGTTCACTGACTGTATCACTGATCAGTTGCAGGGTTTTTTTCTTGCTCTGGCTAGGCGCACCCCAGAGGGTGCGCTCCAGATTAACGACGTCATTTAGGTTAGGCATATATTTTGTTTAGCGGCCGTGTCCGTGCATACGGTCTACGGTCTTTTCCTTGTGTTTCAGAAGTTGGCGATCCAGCTTATCGACCATGAGGTCAATGGCTGCGTACATGTCGTCGTGTTCAGCGTCGGCGAATAGTTGCCCGCCTTTGATATGCAGTGTGGTCTCAGCTTTTTGACGATTCTTCTCGATGCTGAGGGTCGTTTGCACGATGCTGATTTGATCAAAGTGTCTTTCTAAGCGATCCAGTTTGCCGTTTACATAGTCGCGCAGTGGGTCGGTTAATTCTACATGATGGCCACTGATGTTGATTTGCATAGGATAACTCCTTCTGACGAATGGGGGTGGTGTGAAACCCACCCAGTGGAAACGCTATCTATCTATGTAATAAGTGTAGCTGACTTTAGTTTCAAGACATTGATCTGGATTAATTTATTCTTTACATAATGCTCTTGCGTTCATTCGACGGTGGTATGTTCATTGCTTCACGATACTTGGCAATGGTCCGGCGGGCTACATTGATGCCTTGGTCTTTCAACAAATTGGCTATTTTGCTGTCGCTCAGCGGCTTTTTCGTATTTTCCGCACTGACCAGTTTTTTAATCAGGGCGCGTATGGCAGTGGATGAACACTCGCCACCGGTGTTGGTACTGACGTGACTGGAGAAAAAATATTTCAGTTCGAAAATGCCGCGCGGCGTATGCATGAATTTCTGTGTTGTGACCCGCGAGATGGTTGATTCGTGCATTTCAACGGCTTGCGCGATGTCGTGCAACACTAAGGGCTTCATGGCCTCTTCACCAAACTCTAAGAAGCCTTTTTGGTGTTCGACAATCTGGGTGGCCACTTTTAACAAGGTTTCATTACGGCTCTGCAGGCTCTTAATGAACCACTTGGCTTCTTGCAGGTTGTCTTTGATGTAGTTGTTGTCGGCGCTGTTGTCGGCGCGTTTGACCATCGAAGCATAGTCACTGTTAACACGTAGTCGAGGTGCAATCTCTGGGTTTAGCTCCACCACCCAGCGGTGGTGTTCAATGTCTTTACGCACGATCACGTCTGGGATGACGTATTCTGACTCATGGTTGGAAATGGTGGTGCCCGGGCGCGGATTCGTTTGCTGAACCAGCATTAAGGCATCACGCAGTTGGTCTTCTTTGATGCGCATCTTGCGCATAATCTGTGGGTAATCTTTCGTCGCCAGTAAGTCCGAAAAATCGGTGACTAGACGAAGAGCCTCTTTGCGGTGTGGAGTGTCTTCGGGCAATTGACGCAATTGAATAACAATGCACTCGCTAAGATTTTGCGCGCAAACCCCGGTAGGCTCGAACTGCTGAAGCCGATGCAGTACCGCCATCATTTCGTCCATTTCCAGCGGGTCGTCCAGCGTGCTCAGCTCTTCTTCCAAGCCTTCAAAAATGTCTTCGATGGTGGAGCACAGCATGCCGCTGGGCTCTACTGAGTCAATGATGGCTGTGGCAATGATACGGTCACGTTCACTCATCGGCGTCAGATTGAGCTGCCACATGAGGTGATCGTAGAGGTCGTCACCGGCGATGGTCTGGTTTTCGAAGTTGTAGTCGTCGTCGGGGCCGGGCATGGAGGCGCTGGTCGGCGTATGCTGGTAGATATCGTCCCAGTTACTGTCTACCGACAGGTCTTCAGGGATTTGCTCACTCCAAAGCTCTTCGGCGGGGCGCTCGTCGGGTTCCGAAAGATTGTTGTTTTGCAGCGACAAGTCATCGGACTGGCTATTGGCGTCTGAATGACTGTCTTTGTCTTGATGATCCAGTTCGTGTTCTTCGGCGACCTCCAGTAAGGGGTTGGAGTCGAGCGCTTCCTGGATTTCCTGTTGCAGGTCCAGAGTCGAAAGTTGCAATAAACGAATGGCCTGCTGCAGTTGCGGTGTCATCGTCAACTGTTGGCCCATTTTTAGCTGCAAGCTGGTCTTCATGTCGCTCCTGATACTGCTCGGTACGGGAAATACGCCGCCGTGCAAAAAACAAAAATGTACAAATGGGTTGCGTGTGGGGGTGTTTAAAGCGGCGAAAGCTCCTAAAGGCGGAAGTGCTCGCCCAAGTATACTTCCCTCACTTTCTGGTTAGCCAGTATATCGTCTGCGCCGCCCTCTGCAATAATAGTACCACCTCCTACGATATAAGCACGCTCACAAATGTCTAAAGTTTCGCGTACGTTGTGGTCGGTGATCAATACGCCGATGCCTTTATCGCGCAACTGGTACACAATGCTCTTAATATCGGAGACGGAAATGGGGTCTACCCCGGCGAAGGGCTCATCAAGCAGGATGAAGTCTGGTTCGGAAGCCAGTGCGCGGGCGATCTCTACGCGCCGCCGCTCGCCGCCTGACAGGGCAATGCCTTGGCTGTCACGAATGTGGGTGATGTTAAACTCTTCTAGTAAGGCTTCCATCTTTTGATGGCGTTCCGCTTTGCTCAGCGTTTTACGCAGTTCCAATACGGCCATGATGTTGTCGGCCACTGTCAGCTTGCGAAATACCGACGCTTCCTGCGGAAGATAGCCAACGCCCATCTGAGCCCGCTTGTGCATGGGCAGGCCAGTCAACGGCTGGTCATCCAGCAAGATTTCGCCCGCGTCATTAGCTACCAGCCCGACGATCATGTAGAAGCAGGTGGTTTTACCTGCACCGTTAGGTCCCAGTAAGCCGACCACTTCGCCGGTACGAACCGTCAAGGACACATCGGTGACAACAGGGCGTTTACCGTACGTTTTGGCAAGGTGCCGGGCGATCAGCTGTTTGGCCATCTTCATTCTCGTTGGTAAGACACATGGATACACGTTCACCTTCCGTCCCATCCGGGGCGCGGAAACTGGATTCAAAATCGTCCGTTTCTTGGTTGTAGCGGATGTAGTGGGCTGAAGCAACATTGCGACCCTGCTGCAAGCGTGCACGCCCTTGTGCAGTTAAGATACTGGTTTCGGTGTCGTAAATAACCAGCTCGCCCTCAAGTCGCGTGAAGGGCTCGCCGTCGGCGAATTGATCAGAAACCCATGCCGGGGTAACACCGGAGGCTTCCATGCGTGAAATTTCGTTTTGGTCATTGCGATACACCACAACTTGCTCGGCCTGAATGGTGAGCGTTCCCTGGGTGATGACGACATCGCCCGTATAGGTCATGACGTTGGTACGCAAATTCCCTTGGTTGCGATCCGCAGTAACGTCGATCGGAAGGTCGCGGTCACCGGGCAAGGCGTAGGCCAAGGTGGTGATCGCGAGTGCGCTAATCAGGGCGGTATATCGAACGAACTTGCTCATGCAGATCGAACTCCAGTGTGTTCAGGTTGATGGTCATGCCAATGGCCTCAGTGTTCATGCGAGACCCCTGGGTTATGGTCACCGGTGCGTCGGTGGTCGCCAGTTCCGTGAGGTTATCATAGTGCAGCACTGAGGTACGTATCACGAGTGGCAATTCGGCTTCAGGGTCGCTGATCACTACGACATTACCCGTCATGGTCCAGTAACGGCCGTTGTTCACTTCGGCGCGGTTAGCTGTCATCGCTGACGGCGGATTACCGGCGGCCTGCAGATCTGGATTTTCCAATACCAGCCGGTCCGCTTTATCATAAAATTCGGCGTGTGTGGCGAGCAATGTAGACACCCAGACACCTTCAGTATCGGTGGTGATGCGTTCTATGTTGGCCATACGCAGTTGCGGCAATGTTCGTGCATCAGAGGTCGTTGGTTCGTCCGCGACGGTCACGCCCTGGCGCGTAGAGAGCCACAGCCCGGCGACGGTCGCCAAAACCACGATTAGGGTTAAACCGATGCGCTTAACGTTCATGCAACGCCTGCGCGCAATAAATCATGCATGTGGACGATACCCATAGGCTCCCGGTTGGCGTCGACGACCACTAACGCAGTGATTTGAGCCTGCTCCATAATGTACAGTGCTTCGGCTGCCAAGGCTGCGGGTGCGATGGTCTTTCCGCCCGGGTGCATGACTTCGGTTACAAGGGTGCTGTGAATTTCCACGTTGCGCTCGAACGTACGACGCAAGTCACCATCGGTATATACACCGAGCAATACATTGTCTGCATCCACAATGGTGGTCATGCCGAGGCCTTTCCGAGTCATTTCCAACAGTGCCGCGCTGACCGTGGCGGTGGGTAATACTCTGGGCACTCGCTCGCCCGTTTGCATAATGTTTTCTACCTTCAGCAAGAGGCGCTTGCCTAGGCTGCCGCCGGGGTGTGAAAAGGCGAAGTCCTCCGCAGAAAAACCACGCGCTTCCAATAAGGCGATGGCGAGTGCGTCACCCAGTACCAAGGCGGTGGTTGTGCTGGACGTGGGGGCCAGGTTCAGTGGGCAGGCTTCAATATCGACGCCACTGTCGAGCATGGCGTCGGCTTCCGAGCCCAGGGTAGATTCAGCCTGCCCCGTGATGGCAATAACCGGAATGCCCAAGCGCTTGATGGCGGGAAGTAGGGAAATGATCTCATTAGTCTCGCCGCTGTTGGACAGCGCCACGATCACATCGTCACGTGTGATCATGCCGAGATCGCCATGACTGGCTTCCCCCGGGTGCATAAAGAACGCCGGTGTGCCTGTGCTTGCCAAGGTTGCGGCGATCTTATTGCCGATGTGGCCCGACTTGCCCATACCAGTGACAACGACTCGCCCCTTGTTGTTGCGCATAATGATTTCACAGGCGCGGTTAAAGTGGTCGTCAAGACGATCCAGCATCGCGGTGATGGCATCGGCTTCCATCTGCAAGGTGCGACGAGCACTGTTTAGGAAGTTATAAGGCTGTGCTTTCATAAGGTCAGGGCCTGATAGTTCAGATACAGATAATAGATATAAGACACGAGCAGCACCACACCAAATAGGCGAGGTGTTGGTTTTTGTTGGCGACCAAACCACCATGCAACCACCAATAACATGACAGTGGTCAGCAGAACAAACAGATAGTCGCGCCACAGCACAGCAGGCTCAAGCGCAGTGGGGGCTATCGCCGCGGCAACACCAACCACTGCCAAAATGTTAAAGATATTGGAGCCGACCACGTTACCGATGGTCATTTCATGGTGACCCTTTCGGGTACTGGCAATGGCGGTGGCCAGCTCCGGTAGGCTGGTGCCGATGGCAACAATGGTCGCCCCCACAACCAATTCACTGATGCCAAAGCGAAAAGCCAATTGGGTCGCGCCCCAGACTAAAAGTTGAGCCCCGACGACCAGCAGTACCAAGCCCATTGTGAGCCAAAATAGCGAGGTGCGCAGCGGCATGTCGTCTGGAATGTCGTCCGAAAAATCGGGCAGCTCCGCGGTATTTTTGATGTGCATGGCATGCCATACGGTACCCACAATAAACACCACAAGCAGGCCAATCATCACAAGGCCTTCCCAGCGGCTCAGGTACAGATTGGCCAGCACCACCCCCAGCAACAGGGTGACGGCCAGCAATATATGGGATTCACGGCGCCATACTGAGCGGTTCACTGGCAGGGCAATCAGTAACGCACACACGCCCAGCACCAAGCCTATGTTGGCGATATTGGACCCTTGGGCATTGCCGATTGCGAGTGCCGGGCTGCCGGATAAGGCGGCGCTGGCCGAGACGATAATCTCCGGCGCGCTGGTGCCTAACGCTACTATGGTCAGGCCAATCACTAAGGGTGAGATGCCAGCAGTCCGGGCCATGGCAGCAGCGCCACCGACGAAGCGGTCAGAGCTCCAAACCAGCAAAACGAGGCCCAGAACGATGGCGCCAACGATGAGCAACATAGGTAGTACTCCTGAATGGGGGCACATTAAAAATCAACCGACGGCTGAAATGCAAGCCACACCGACATTGCACAGGATGGCAGAGACGTATGGACTGTGTAATTGCACCCTAATATTGTTTCGAACGGCGAACGAATTAGGTGTTGAGGTGGTTTCATTGGCCGGTATTTCATATAATGCCGAACCTTTTTATTTGTGAGGTGTTCAATGCACGCAGAACAGATTAAAGATATCCTCACCGCAGCCTTGCCCGATTGTACCGTCGAGGTCACGGGTAACGGTGCCAAATTTCATGTGAAGGCACGTGGTATAGCTTTCAAAGGTCTTATGCCAGTAAAGCAGCAACAGTTGATTTACGGCTTTTTAAACGAACATATCCAGAGTGGCGCTATTCACGCGGTGACCATGGACCTGGGAACGGAGAACGAATAGAGCGCTCTATGGATAAATTATTGATTTCAGGTGGTAATCCCATCGATGGCACTATTCGCATCTCCGGTGCCAAGAATGCCGCGTTGCCAATCTTGGCTGCCACTCTGCTGACGGATGAACCGGTCACTTTACGTAATCTGCCGCACCTGAACGACATCACCACCATGATTGAGCTGTTGGTGTGTATGGGTGTTGAAGTGTTGATCAACGAAGACATGAGCGTGCAGATCAACGCCGGTACGCTGAAAGACTGTACGGCGCCGTATTCATTGGTGAAGACCATGCGGGCGTCTATTCTGGTTTTAGGGCCGCTGTTGGCACACTTTGGGGAAGCCAATGTGTCGCTGCCCGGTGGGTGTGCCATTGGTAGCCGTCCGGTTGACCTGCACATCCGTGGTATGGAGGCCTTAGGTGGCCAGATCACCATGGAAGACGGGTACATCAAGGCGCGCAGCAACGGTCGTTTGAAAGCCGCCGATTACTTCTTCGATATGGTGTCGGTCACCGGTACTGAGAACGTGTTGATGGCGGCGGTTTTGGCGGATGGCGTCAGCGTGATCGAAAATTCGGCGCGTGAACCAGAGGTGGTCGACCTGGCACATTGCTTGGTGGCCATGGGGGCGCAAATCGAAGGCATTGGTACCGACACCATGCGGGTCACCGGCGTCGAAAAGCTACACGGTTGTGACCACAAGGTGCTGCCGGATCGAATAGAGGCCGGTACCTACTTGGTGGCGGGGGCAATTTCCGGTGGTCGAGTTCACCTGAAAGACGTAGACCCTAAAACCATGGATTCCGTATTGGTGAAGTTGCGTGAGTGTGGTGCGGAAATCATCACGACCGATAACAGCATCGTGCTTGATATGCATGGCAAGCGACCTAAGGCTGTCAATATCACTACCGCGCCTTACCCTGCGTTCCCAACCGATATGCAAGCACAGTTTACCGTGCTGAATGCCGTAGCGGAGGGAACGGGTACGGTCGAAGAAACCATCTTCGAAAACCGTTTTATGCACATTCAAGAACTCCACCGCATGGGCGCTGACTGCACCATAAAAGGCAATACCGTCGTGATTAAAGGCGTGCCTAAATTGCATGCTGCGCCAGTGATGGCGACCGATTTGCGCGCTTCCGCCAGTTTGGTGTTGGCGGCATTGGTGGCGGAAGGTGATACCTTGGTAGACCGCATCTATCATATCGATCGCGGTTATGAGTGTATTGAAGAGAAGCTTCAGTTGCTCGGCGCAACCATCAAAAGGGTGGCTGGCAAAGGCTGATCATCCTGCTGTTTAGGAACGACTGATCGTTGCGCTATTGGCCTGACGATCAGCATGCAAGAGTCATCAAAACAATGTCACCGATTACCATAGCATTATCTAAGGGCCGCATTCTCGACGAGACCCTTCCGTTGTTTGCCGCTGCAGGCATCGCGCCACTGGAAGACATCCATACCAGTCGTAAACTGATCTTTGAAACCACTCAACCGAATGTGCGATTGATCGTAATTCGTGCTTCTGACGTACCTACCTATGTCGAGTACGGCGTGGCCGACTTGGGTGTGTCCGGTAAGGACGTACTGATGGAGCACGGCGGACAAGAAATGTATGAACTGGTCGATCTGAACATCGCGCGCTGTCGTTTAATGACGGCGGCGATCAAGGGCGCCGTGATGCCAGAGGGCCGACTGCGTGTCGCCACCAAGTTTGTGCAGGTGGCTAAGCGATATTTTGCTGAACAAGGTCGTCAGGTTGATATCATTAAGCTGTATGGCGGTATGGAATTGGCGCCGATCATGAATTTGGCTGACTGCATCGTAGACATTGTGGACACTGGCAACACCTTGCTGGCCAATGGTCTGGAGCCACGAGAACACATGGCGGATATTTCGACGCGTTTGGTCGTGTCGCGTGCGGCTTATAAGACCAAGGCGGATCAGATCATGCCCATCGTTGAACAGTTAGAACAGGCGGTACAGAAGCGTGACAAATGATAAAACTTCTCTTATTCGTCGACTGAGTACAGTTGACGATGGTTTTAGCTCGGCGCTGGATGGCTTACTGGCGTGGGAAGGCGTGTCCGATGCCAAGGTCAATGAAACGGTACTGAAGGTCATCGATGACGTGCGTCAGCGCGGAGATGCGGCGGTGATTGAATACACCAACCGCTTTGATCGCACCCACTTCGAGCACATGAGCGAACTGCGCATTGCGCGTCCCGAGCTCGAAGCCGCGTACAAGCGTTTAGCGCCTAAGTTGCAGCATGCACTGGAGATCTCCGTGGAACGCGTGCGGGCTTATCACCAGCATCAAAAGCAAGAATCGTGGCAGTACACGGATGCCAGTGGCACGGTGCTGGGTCAGCGTATCACGCCGCTCGACCGGGTGGGCGTTTATGTGCCAGGCGGCTTGGCACCCTTGGCAAGTTCGGTCGTGATGACGGCAGTGACCGCTAAGGTAGCCGGTGTGCCAGAAGTCATTATGGCGCACCCAACACCGGACGGCGAAGTGTCGGATTTCGTGTTAGCTGCTGCGTGGCTGTCTGGTGTCGATCAAGTATTTACCATGGGTGGTGCACAGGCCATCGCGGCCTTGGCTTACGGTACGGAGTCTGTACCAGCGGTCGATAAGGTGGTGGGACCCGGTAATATCTACGTTGCTACGGCGAAGCGGCATGTGTACGGCCAAGTCGGTATTGATATGGTGGCAGGGCCGTCAGAAATTTTGGTGGTGTGCGATGGACAGACCGATCCGGACTGGATCGCCATGGACCTGTTCTCACAAGCCGAGCATGATGCCGATGCGCAGGCCATATTGCTGTGCCCAGACGCCGAGTACCTCGATAAGGTAGAAGCGGCTATTGCCCGCTTGTTGCCGACTCTGGAGCGTGAGGCCATTGCGCGGCAGTCGTTGGCTGATCGTGGTGCATTGATCAAGGTGCGTGATCTGCAAGAAGCCATCGAGCTGGTGAATCGTATTGCCCCGGAACACTTGGAGTTGAGTGTGGAAAAGCCGGAGCAGTATCTGGATAGCATTCGGCATGCCGGAGCTATTTTTATGGGGCGGCATACGTCAGAAGCGCTGGGTGACTATGTGGCTGGGCCGAATCACGTATTGCCCACCTCCGGCACCGCGCGCTTCAGTTCTCCGCTGGGAGTGTACGATTTCCAGAAAAAATCGTCGATCATCTATTGCACGCCAGACAGCGCCTCCGAGTTGGGTGAGTCAGCCGGGCCTTTGGCGCGCGGTGAGCTACTGACGGCGCATGCGCGCAGTGCAGAAATGCGAGTTAAACCCTAGTCCGTTCGTGGGGCTAGTCCCTAGGGGCTGGCCCCTCTACCTAGGGGTGTAGTTTTAACTCCAGCGGTTGATATCAACCGTGCTGCCACAAATTCAATCTGAACGTCGCCTGACCACTTGGGTAACCTGTCTGCTCAATAAAGATAAGGTCAGTACCGTGGCGACAATTCATCCTCATACCGTATTTCATGCTGCAATTCCCGGCTACCTCGATATCTCGGCGCAAGGCATTACCCTAACGCTGCGCGTTTTCGCAGAAGAAACACTCCAACAAGTCTGGGTGCGCACTGACCCGGACAACGAAGAGCATCTCACTGCGATGGTCTTTGGTGAGGTTGTCGATGGTTGGCGTTATTGCTCTGCAACCATCCCGTTGGATGAAGTACGGCCACACACGGCGTATGTCTTTAAAGTTCAGCTGGCTGAGCGCATGCTTTGGCTAGCGGCCGACGGTCAACATACGCGTATGCCTGCCCGTGAAGTACACTTTAAACACGCCCATGATGCACCGCCCGCTTGGGTCAGTGAGCAGATTTTTTATCAAGTATTTCCGGATCGTTTCCGCAACGGCGATGCGTCACTGAATGTCAAAGATGGTGAATACGAATACCTGTGCGGCCGCCCGGTGAAAGCGCGCGAATGGCATGAGTTGCCGAGCGGGGACTATGGTCCCAGCGAGTTTTTCAACGGTGACCTGCCCGGCGTAGTGCAATCGCTCGAGTATTTGCAGCACACACTGGGCGTCACCGCGATTTATCTCAATCCGGTATTTCGTTCAGACTCCAATCACAAATACGACACCATCGACTATTACCAAGTCGACCCACATTTGGGTGGGAATGAGGCGCTGGTAACCCTGCGGCAAGCGACCGCAGAACGTGATATGAAGCTGATGCTGGACGGCGTATTGAACCATACCTCTATTCGGCACGACTGGTTCGTACGAGCGCAGGCCGGTGAAAAACCGTACGTGAATTATTTTTTGGACGCTGAAGGCGATTACGTCAGCTGGAAAGGCCACAAGAGCCTGCCGGTGGTGGACTACGCTAACCCTGACGTGGTTGACGTATTCTATCAGGCCGACAACTCGGTGCTGCGACACTGGTTGCGCCCCCCTTACAACATCGATGGTTGGCGATTGGACGTGATCCATATGCTCGGTGAGGGCAAGGGGGCGGTTAATAATGACAAGCATGTGCGCGCCATGCGCCGTGTTATTAAACAGGAGAATACCGACGCCTATCTGCTCGGAGAGCACTTCTTTGAAGCGACCCAGTGGCTGCAAGGAGACCAAGAAGATGGCGCGATGAATTACTATGGCTTTCTGCAGCCTGTTTGGATGTTCTTAGCTGGGTACGATATCGCCCGACATAAGGCCAGTATTGATGCCGAGGAAATGGCTTCATGGATGAGCGAAGCGCGTGCGAAAATCCCTTTCGCTATCGCCAAGGCACAGTTCAATCAACTCGACAGCCATGATACCCCGCGTATGCTGACCTTGCTGGGTAACGACCACGCACGCCTGGTGATGGCGGTGCGATTGCAAATGGCTTATTTGGGTGTGCCTTGTATCTACTACGGTGACGAGGTGGGCTTGCAGGGCGGTGAAGACCCGCATTGCCGGGCACCCTTTCCATGGGATAGCCAACAGTGGAATGACGACCTTTTGCAGCGTTTTCAACAGGCTATTCGTTGGCGCAAAGAATTACCGGCTTTACGCGGCGGTGCGGTGGTGGACTTGCATGCTGCTGGTGATCAGTGGGTGTTTGCCCGCCTGCTCGCCGATAGTTCGGTGCTGGTATCGGTCAATCGCGCCAATACGCCGGTTCGCCAGGCGGTAAACTGTAGCATTCTCAAGGGCTTGCCCGGCTCGACGTGGTGCAACATCGAGACAGGGCAGGTGGTGCAGGCCGATGCTCAGGGCGCATTGTCTTTGCCGTTGGGCGCGACCGCCACGGAGCTCTGGGTGTCTGCTCACTAACCGCTCGTGCTGGCCAAAGGCGCTTTCCAGCCGCGCAAACGCAGGGCGTTGGTGATTACGCAAACGCTGGAGGCGGCCATGGCGGCAGCGGCAAAGACGGGTGATAACAGAATGCCGGTGGCAGGGTAGAGCACTCCTGCCGCTACCGGAATCAAGATGCTGTTGTAGGCAAACGCCCAGAACAGGTTTTGCTTGATATTTCTGATGGTCGCTTGCGACAGCGCTATGGCATTGGCGGCATTACGTAGATCGCCGGACATCAAGACCACATCGGCGGCCTCAATCGCAATATCTGTACCTGTGCCGATAGCAATACCGACATCGGCTTGTGCCAGTGCGGGTGCATCGTTAATACCGTCGCCAACAAAGGCCACGGTATGACCTTCCGCTTGCAGTTTTTTCAAAGCAGCCACCTTGCCATCGGGCAAGACCTCCGCGATAACTTCATCAATACCGAGCTGGCGGGCGATGGCCTGAGCTGTTCTCTGGTTGTCGCCGGTAATCATGGTCACGCGCAGACCTGCGTTGTGCAGGGTACGAATGGCTTCCGCGGTGCTGTCTTTTAGCTGATCCGCAACGGCAATGATGGCGGCCAAACGGCCATCGATGGCGGCGTACAAGGGTGTTTTGCCCTCATCGGCCAAACGCTCGGCGGTGGCTGAGAACACACTGACCGTTAGGCCCAGTTGTGCCATGTAGCGATCAGCGCCGATGTGCACTTGCTGCCCTTGTACTTCGGCTGAAACGCCATAGCCTGAGTGGGATTGGAATCCGCTGGCCGAGGGTATGTCCAAGCCGCGTTCCTGTGCCGCCGCCACAATGGCGTCAGCGATAGGGTGTTCGGACAGACGCTCGACAGCCGCGATGCATGACAGAGTTGCTGCCTCATCGACGCCATCGCTCAACGCTATGTCGGTCAGTTCAGGCTGACCTTTGGTTAGCGTACCGGTCTTGTCCAAGGCAATCCAGGTTGCATCACGCAGCGTTTGCAAGGCTTCGCCACGACGAAACAGAATGCCCATTTCAGCAGCCTTACCTGTTCCCACCATGATAGACGTCGGTGTTGCCAAGCCCATGGCGCAGGGGCAGGCGATGATCAACACCGCCACAGCATTCACCAACGCTAAGGTCATCGCGGGTTCCGGTCCAAACAATAGCCAGACACCCAAAGTCAGCAGGGCCAGTGCCATAACGATGGGTACAAACACGCCGGTCACGCGGTCGACCAAGGCTTGAATGGGCAGCTTAGAGCCCTGCGCTTCTTCTACCATGCGGACAATTTGCGCCAGCACACTGTCCGCGCCGACGGTAGTCGCTTTAAAAGTTAGGCTGCCCGCCTTATTGATGGTTGCGCCGACCAAGGTATCACCTTGGTGCTTCGCCACAGGTATGGCTTCACCGGTAATCATGGCTTCATCCACATAGGACTCGCCCTCAGTCACTTCACCATCAACGGGAATCTTTTCGCCCGGTCGAACTTGCAGCAGATCGCCACTGACGACGTCGCTGACCGGTACTTCTATGGGCTCACCGTTACGCAGCACACGCGCGGTCTTCGCCTGTAGGCCGAGCAGACGCTTAATGGCTTGATTGGTGCGTCCTTTGGCATTTGCTTCCAAATAACGGCCTAACAAAATCAGCGTGATAATGACGGCAGATGCCTCAAAGTACACATGCACGGTGCCCTCCGGCAGTATGCCGGGTATAAAGGTCGCTACCACGGAATAACCCCAGGCCGCCGAGGTACCGAGGACCACCAAGGAGTTCATGTCCGGCGCAGCGCGCAGTAGCGCCGGTACCCCTTTGACATAGAACCGCCAGCCCGGGCCGAACTGCACAACAGTGGCCAGGGCGAAAAACAGATAGAAAAGGTTTTGCTGACCAATGGCATTAACCTGCCAATGATGAAAGGCCGAAATAAAATGTCCGCCCATGTCCAGAAGGAAAATCGGCAAGGTCAAGGCAGCTGACAGCCACAGCGCCCTTTTTAAAGAGACCTGTTCCAGCGTGCGCGCATCGGTGGCAGGATCACTGCTGTCAGTGGACTCAGGCACAGTGCTGGCCTGATACCCTGCTTTTTGCACGGCGGCAATCAAGGTGTCTATCGTGACTTCGCCTTCAACGACGGACAGCGTAGCGCGTTCGGTGGCTAGATTAACCTGCGCCGACAGCACTCCCGGTATGGCTGCCAGTGCTTTTTCTACCCGACCAACGCAGGACGCACAGCTCATCTGCTGAACATTAATTACTAGGGTTTGTGTACGAATGTTGTAGCCGGTTGTCTTTATGGCGTCGATGACCGCGCTTACCTCTGCGTCATCGGTGAGCCTGAACTGGGCCTTTTCTGTGGCTAAGTTCACGGACACATCCACAACGCCGGGGACCAGCTTGATGGCTTTTTCCACGCGTCCAACGCAAGACGCACAGCTCATGCCATCGATGACTAAAGAATGTTTCGTCGATGAAGTCATGGATAGGATTCCTGTAAGAATTGGCTATGAGACAGTGTGCACCTTACTGTTGGGGTAAGGTCAAGTGTCATGGCTTCACGCACATTGTTTTTCCGCTCTATGAAATAGGCTTGCTTTACTTAATGAGCAGATTCTGTAAATGTGCCCGCTTCACGACTGGTTAGGAAAGAATCCGATATGCGTTTGAACGTCAGCCCGAAAACCGCTGGGCTTTTATTGGCTTTGTTGTCGGCCTTGTCTTTTGGTGGCTCCGGGCCATTCGCGCGGCCATTAATGGACATTGGTGTCGATCCACTGCATGTGACTTGGCTACGCTTGTTGGGCATGGTGTTGGTGTTGTCCCCCGTGGCGTGGCATTACCGCTCTCTGTTTCAGCGCCAGTGGCGATTGCTGTTGGCCTATGGTGTGTTTCCTATCGCAGGTGTGCAGGCGTTTTACTTCGCTGCCGTGGCGCGTATTCCGGTAGGCATCGCGTTATTAATCGAGTTTCTTGGGCCGATACTGGTCTTGCTGTGGATATTGCTGGTGCGGAAACAGCCCGTAGCGCGCTCGGCAGCCCTGGGTGTGATCCTAGCCGTTGTGGGATTGGGCGCTTTGCTGGAGGTCTGGAACGGTCTGTCGCTTGATCCCATTGGCCTGCTGTTGGCCGCGGGTGCTGCAGCCTGTCAAGCAGGCTTTTTCTTACTGTCGGATGCGGCCAAGGAGGATACTCCACCGTTGGCCCTGATTGCGTTGGGTGGTCTTATCGCTTTCGCGGTTATGACCGTTATCGCCCAGCCTTGGAACCTACCTTGGCATTTGCTGGGCGGTCAGATTGTGATTGCTGGTGTATCAACGTCGGCATTGGTTTCTGTGGTGTGGTTAGGAGTGATTTCAACGGCGCTGGCCTATGTAACCGGGGTTGCGGCGATTCGTCGGCTGTCGCCACCCGTAGCGGGAGGCGTAGCCTACCTTGAAGTAGTGACAGCCATTTTGCTGGCGTGGATTATGTTAGGGCAGGCGCTCAACAGCGTTCAAATTCTAGGTGCCGTCATCGTCGTATTCGGCGCGTATCTGGCGCAACGCTCGGCGAGCCATACCGTGACATTGGAGATTCCTGCTCATGACGACCATCCTGCGGTTGACGCAGAGACCGAGGTGTTAGGCCGCTAACGCTGTGGACTGTTCGGTATCACCCTCTGTCAGGTTGCGCACCCATTTGCGTTGCCCCACGCGCCAGATGTTGCCAACCGCCTTAGCGGCTTCTTCGGCCAGGATCATGGCGTATACCCACGTAAAGGGCAGCTGCCACCAGAAGGCGGCTGCCAAAGTCAGCGGTAAGCCTACAAACCACAGGGCTGACATATCTAAGTACAAGCAGAATTTGGCGTCACCACCGGAGCGCAGAATGCCCTGTATGGACACCATGTTGAACACCTTCAACCAGAAACCCAAGCACATGATGGCAAACGCCAGTTGAGTTTGATGCAAGGTTTCGGCGTCCAGACTACCGATCAAGGGCAGCACGAACGGCGAAGCCGCCAGCAACACCAACCCGAACCCGAATGAGCCCAAGGGCGCGTAAAGCATGAAGCCTTTCGCCAAGGCGCGGGCGTCGTCGAACTGGCCGCGCCCCAAGCGTTGGCCGATCATGATGGAGCAGGCATTGGTGATTCCGAAGAAAAAGCTGTGATACATGCTTTCTATTGGACTGAGCAAACTCATCACGGCAAGCGGGGTTGTTCCCAGGCGCCCAGCGATCAAATGATAGGTTAGAGAGCCCATGGACCACAGCGTAAAGTTGACCAGCAATGGCCAGCTCAGTGTCCAATAGCGGCGGATCAGGTTGCGGGCCACGGCCTCGACGAAATGCAGGCGCTCGAGGCGCAACAGCTTGCCCGGGCGTTGCATGCTATACAGCATCCACATCACCTGAAAGATGCGCGCCAACAATGTCGCCAAGGCGGCACCGGCCACACCCATGGCGGGGACGCCCAAGCCACCGTTGATCAGCCAAAAGTTCAACGCAATGTTCAATACGATGGTGATGGTGGCGAAATACAGCGGCGTTTTACTGTCGCCTGTAGCCCGCAGTGCCGCTTCATAGACGATGACCAACTGCGTGAGCCATAAGGACAGCGCAGTAATGGCCAGGTAGCTGGCGCCTTGCGTAATAACCTGTGAATTATCTGTACCCAGCATCATTAGGTTGGTGGTGTTAAACCAGATCAGCAAGGTGATGGGTAGCATAAAGAGGGTGCCAGCCAGCAGACTCAAGGCCAGTGTATGACGCACGCGATCATGTCGTCCAGCACCAAAATACTGCGCCACCAGAATACTGCAACCGGTGCCTAAAGCCGCCATCAGGAGGATAAATACGAAGTTAATCTTACTGCCTAAACCGACCGCTGCGATGGCTTCTGCGCCCAGACCACTGACCATCAAGACATCGGCCATACCCAGTGCCGATACCAAGGCAGACTGTACGGCGACAGGAATAGCCAGGCTCCAAACCTCACGGAGAACAGGGCGGCGGTGTAGGGCTTTTACAGGTGACATTGCACTGTCCTAACGTGTGGATCGAAGCGGGAGATTTTAGACTTCCGGACGCCTCGGTGGTATGTTCAAACTCATCGACATACCTGTGAAAAATGATCATGTGGGAAGATATCTTCAATATTGATGAGCGCTGCCGTGAAAAATTCCTGACCGAACAGGAGTTTCCCGAGTTCAGTGTGCATGACTGGCGCATGGCAGGTGTCAGTTGGTTGCGTGGCACCTATGTGGTCGGGCGCAAGCTGCCCGATGTTCATACTTTGGTGTTTACCGTAGACGGGCAGGGCAAGTTGTACCTTCCCGGCCGCCAGCACGGCGTGCAGGCGGGGGAGTGGATGTTTATGCCTGCCGGTCAGCCGTTCCGTTTTGAGATCGACGGTGCCGAGTGGAAAACCTGCTGGATTCTGTTGCCCGATGTCGAGCGCTGGCGTTTTTTGCATACTCGACAGGCGGGTGTACAGCCGTCTGATGCCTGTTGGAGTCTGTACCACCTGTTGCATGGTCTGTATCACCAGATGCAGTCGCCACGGCGGCGGCGTCTCACGCAGATGGTTGCGGAGTTGTTGGGCGAAGAAGTTATGCAGGATGCGCAGCGAGATTTGACGCATGAGCGCCTGGTTCGACTCTTTCAGCAACTGGAAGACCGGTTGCATGTGCACTGGACGCTGGAAACATTAGCCGCTGAGCTGCATTACTCACCATCGCATTTTCATCGGCTGTGTCGGCAGTACTTTCAGCAAGGGCCGATGCAGAAGGTGGCGGCTATGCGCTTGGCACGAGCGCGCGAGTTGTTGCAGTTCTCCCAATGGCAGGTAAGGCAGATTGCACAACGGGTAGGTTACCAGGATGCCTTTAATTTCACCCACTGGTTTCGCCGTCACACCGGGTTGTCGCCCAGTGACTATCGCGCCGCCAGTCAGGAAGTGCAGTGCAGTTAACCACAGGCTTGCGGTGGGAGAGGGAGCAAACCTGTGCCGAGTGCGTTAACATTCAGAATATAGAGGATAGGAGGTAAGGTTATGGCGGTAGCGATCGGGCAGCTCAACCAATGGTTTAACGAATTACTCGAGCCGCAGGCGTTTCAAGACTATTGTCCAAACGGCTTGCAGGTTGAGGGGGCTCGTCCCGTGCAAAAATTGGTACTGGGCGTCACCGCCAGCCAATTGTTGCTCGATCAGGCCATTGCCGCCGGTGCCGACGCCGTACTCGTGCACCATGGTTATTTCTGGAAGGGCGAAGATGCCTGTATAACCGGTATGAAACGGCGCCGTATTCAGGCACTGCTGGAGGCTGGTGTGTCGCTGTGGGCCTATCACTTACCGCTGGACGCGCACCCGACACTGGGTAATAACGCGCAACTTGCGGCTCGTATGGGTTGGCAGGCGGAAGCCGGCATAAAGCCCGGACCGCGTCCCATTGGCAATATCGGTTCTCCCCGTGAGCCATTGTCAGCACAGCAGCTGAAGCAGCAACTGGCCACAGAACTGGATTACGAGCCTTTGCATATTGCCGGTGGGCCGGAACAGATAACGCGTGTTGCGTGGTGTACTGGGGGTGCGCAGGGCATGATTCAGGCGGCGTGGGAAGCCGGTGCAGACGCCTACATCAGTGGTGAAATCTCAGAACCAACGGTACACGCCGCTCGAGAACTGGGTATCCACTATTTTGCCGCAGGTCACCATGCGACAGAGCGTTATGGGGTGCAGGCGGTGGGCGCCGAGGCAGCGAAAACCTGGGGCATCGATGTCGAATTCATCGATTGCCCCATACCCGTCTAAATTCCCGCTAAACCTTGCGGCCGACAATGGTCAGTCCGCGGCTGGTGCCGTCGAGAATGGCTACTTCCGGCAGTTCTCCCCAAGGTGTAAAGCCCAGGCCACCTAACAAGTTCAGGCTAGGCTGGTTGTGCGAGAACACAAAGCCTAACACCGTGTGCACGCCAAGGTCGGGTGCGCGGTCCAGTAAATGCTGCACCAGCGTGCGCGCTATGCCACGCCCTTGTGCGTTAGGAGCAACGTACACCGCCAATTCAACGGTGCCATTGTACGCCGGGCGGCCGTAAAAATTACTGAAGCTGGCCCAGCCCAGCAATGCGGTATTCGCGTGTTCATCGACGGCGACAACCAGCGGGCGTTCCGGCTTTTGGTGGGCAACGAACCAGTCTTCGCGATCAGCTACGGTGATCGGCTGTGTATCGGCGGTCGCTAGGCGGCCTGGAACAGAGGCATTGTAGATATCTACAATGCCCGGTAGGTCATCGCGAGTTGCCGGACGCAAACGGCAGGCTGGGCGTCTATGCGGCTGGGCGGTCAAAATGCACATCCATTTGTGGGAAAGGAATGGTGATGTCGTTGGCATCCAACGCCTCTTTAATTTGCTCGATCAGCGCGAACCGAGTGGGCCATAGATCGGGTGTTTTGACCCAAGGGCGGACGACCAGGTTAACCGACGAATCAGCGAGTTCCGACACCGCCACCAGTGGCTCTGGCTCTGGTAACACATTGGGATGAGATTTCACCACATTCATGATGACGTCTTTTGCTTTCTTCATGTCGGCGTCGTAGGCAATGCCCACGACCAGGTCGATGCGACGGGTGTCCATCGCGGAATAGTTGACCACGTTAGAGCCGAAAATCGAGCCGTTGGGAACAATGACTTGGCGCGCATCCGGTGTCTTGAGTTCGGTACTGAACACCGTAATCTTCATGACGGTGCCGCCGGTTCCCGCGACCTCTACGTAGTCGCCCGTTTTGAATGGACGAAAGAGAATGATCATTACGCCTGCGGCGAAATGCGCCAACGAATCTTTCAATGCCAAGCCCACTGCGATACCGGCGGCACCGAGCAAGGCCACCAACGATGTGGTTTCTATGCCGAGCTGCGACAAAGCTGCTACCACGACAACAAGCATGAGGATGGCATTGATGATGTTACCTAAGAAGGCGACAAGCATGGGGTCTAGGCGTGCTTTGGTCATGGCTGCTGAGAGCGCTCTGCTGACCAGTTTGACGATCCACTTACCGACCAAGAAGACGATGATGGCGAGCCCGACGTTGGTGGTCCACGGGACAATATAGGTGCTCCAAATTTCTTGCGAATCCATAGGCATGACTATCTCCTAGTTTGCTACTGGTTGCTTTGCCGTGTTTCGAGTATTCAGGCGCTTGTAGTAAGAGGGTGCATACGAAAGTTGTCGCTTGCTGGACTTTCCCGCTACTCAAGGCACAATACAGGCATATTCTAATAAATAGCGACGGGAGTCCATTTTGCAGTTACCTGTTGATCTTAAATTACCCATTGGCGACGTGGTGTCGGCGGCCTTTCGTTTGCCGGTGCAAATGGCGAGCACCCTTTGGGTGTCCTTGCGCTGGCCTATATTGCTGCTGGTGGCCGTCCAGCTGGCCAGCACTCAACTCAGTGGTGACGAGCCGAATTACGGCATGTTGATCAGCTTGGCCTTGGTTGCCCTAGCTATTGGGGCCATGATTGCCGTGCCCGCACACCAGATATTCATTCAGGGTAAGACGCAACAGCCGCCGGGTTTCTTGCGTTTTGGTGGTCCAGAAATTTCCTATTTTGGCTGGTCCGTAGGCCTGCCGATTGTCATTATTTTAATTGCCAGTTTGGTTGCCGCGCCCTTGGTGATGGTGTCAACCATGACCGGGGCCGGAATCTTTGGTTCTATCGCGTTGTTTATCGCACTGGTGGTGGCCATTCTGGTATACGGCCGCTTTTCCATGATCTTTCCGCGTATTGCGTTGGGTTTAGGTGGTGGCTTGCGGGCTGCAGGCCAGATGGCGGCGGGTCATTATTGGCGGGTTGGCGTCCTGGGCATTGTGTTTCCCTTATTGATCAGCGTTGTGCCGATGATGTTGCAGAATGGGCTAGGTGGCCCGATCGGTAGCATTCTGTCGATAGCCGTCAGTGTTTATTTCAATTTGGTTCAGGTTGCCATCCTCTCATTGATCTTCCGTTGGTTGCGTGAATACGCACCGACCAGTGTGGACGATCCGGACGACGATGATGATGACGATCACGGCGAGTGGCGAGCGCAAAAAGACCGTTCAGTGCTCGAGCATGATCAGGCTCAAAGTGAACGTGATGATCAGGCGCCGCGCCATTGAGGTTGATGGCGCAACAGTGAATGGATGAGTATCTCCTATGACGCCAGCTGTTGAGGCTCTAAAGAAAAAGGGCGTAGCCTTTGAGTTACACAGTTACGAACACGTAGTTGGAAGTCAGGGTTATGGTCTCGAGGCGTCGGAGAAGTTAGGTCTATCACCGGACAAGGTGTTTAAGACGCTGCTGGTGAGTGATGGTGCTGGAAAGTTTGCCACCGCTATTGTGCCGGTGGCTGGGATGCTTAACCTGAAACGCGCAGCCAAGGCATTGGGTTGGAAGAAAGCGACCATGGCTAATGGTGATGATGCGCAGCGCATTACCGGGTTCGTACTGGGAGGAATCAGTCCGCTGGGCCAGAAAAAGCGATTACCAACGGTTCTCGACCATCGTGCTAAAGCACAGGCAACGATTTATATCAGTGCCGGGCGTCGCGGCCTTGAGATAGAGATTGCACCCTTGCTGTTGGTGCAGGAGTTGTCAGCCACTGTGGCGGACGTCGCAGAGATCGAAGCGGAATAGAGCGCAGCGTCATCCGCCATTGTTGTGCTATCCCAGAAAAATGCCTAAACAACAGGCACAAAAAAGGCGGTAGATACCGCCTTTTTAAGTTCAGAAGCTCACGCTAACTGCAATGTTAGGCAATGCCTTACAGAGGAGTTACGTTCTCAGCCTGTGGGCCTTTCTGACCTTGGGTTACTTCGAAAGTAACTTGCTGGCCTTCTGACAGAGAGCGACGACCAGTACCGTTGATTGCACGGAAATGAACGAATACGTCTGTACCGCCTTCACGCTCGATGAAGCCGAAACCTTTCTCATCGTTGAACCATTTTACTGTGCCGGTAATAGTTTGACCTGACATTTTTTCTGTATTCCTCTTTTACTTTTCACACCCACCCCAAGGGGAAGGTACTTTCGTGGCCGGTTTTAACACCTGACCGATTTCATTAGGCGGAGCAATTCAACGGAGTACCCAAAGGTTTCTTCGAAAACAACAGCTTCGCGCATCAAGCGTGACCCGAGGTCAACACCTGCCAGAGCACATGCTCTGTATCACATCAAATAGAAGGGGATAGATAGACGCTTGGAGCAATGTTCTTTCGTGAGGTGGTAAAACCACTGTAACCAAAGGCATAAGCATTCGAGCGGCTAAGAAGCCTGCTACTTGTGTAACTGAGATCAAGCATACTCCTATTGCCGGGCATTAACAGTCTTTTTAGGTTTTTTTTAATAAGAGGGGGGTGGAATTTTGTACAGGTGACGAAACGATGACGCTGCGCTCCTAGATAAATTGCTTACCGTAGGAGCGCCGCACACTCTTATACAGGCCTGCGCGAATTCAATCCGTAGGAACGCTGCCCTCCGCGCGAACCATTCGGCCAGAGGGCTGGCCTCCTACGGTGCGTCTCAAAGTTCGCTCAGGAGCTGACATACTACGGCGCCTTATCAGCCGCATTTAGAGTCGCCACAATTCAAACACGTCTGGCAGCCGTCCAGAATGACTACGGCTTTCGTGTTGCACTTGTTGCACAGGTGAGCATCCGGTGGGAAGCCCGAGTCGGCCGCTGCAGCCTTAGCCGCCGAGCCGCCGTTCAGCTTTTCATACTCGGCGCGTTTTTCATTGATCAACTTCATCTGATGTTCGCTCAGACCTTCGTCTTTGATCAAGCCGATCATTTTCATGTGGCTTTCGATGGCGTCACCAATCTCCGCCACCAAGGATGGCATGAACTTACCGCCTGGCTTGAAGTAACCGCCTTGTGGATCGAACACGGCTTTCATTTCGTCCACTAAGAAGGTTACGTCACCACCTTTGCGGAACACCGCCGAGATGACCCGAGTCAGGGCAACTACCCATTGAAAGTGGTCCATGTTCTTCGAGTTGATGAACACCTCAAATGGCCAGCGCTCTTCGTGCTCCGTTCCTTGATTCAACACGATGTCATTAATGGTCACGTACAGGGCGTGTTCCGACATCGGTGTCTTGATCTTGTAGGTTGAACCCAAAAGCACTTCTGGCCGATCCAGTGATTCATGGATCTGCTGCAGTTGCGGTGCAGAGGCTTTGGCCTCAGCGGCGGCCTTTTCAGCGGAAACCACCTCGTAACCGGTTATCTTTTTGCCAATCTTATGTACTGTCATGATGAATCCTGATTAGAACTTACCGTAGTAGCCTTCTTTGAGGGCGTCGAATAGGTTGGCGGCGGTGTGTTGTTCGCCGTCGTACTCTACCTTGTCGTTACCCTTCAGTTCGATGGTGCTGCCGTCTTCCAGCTGGAATCGGTAGGTGGTGTTTTCGAGGTCTTTCTCTTTGACCAGAACACCCTGGAATGCTTCAGGGTTAAAACGGAAGGTGGTGCAGCCTTTGAGACCTTTCTCATACGCATAGAGGTAGATGTCTTTAAAGTCTTCATAAGGATAATCCGTCGGTACGTTAGCGGTCTTAGAGATAGAAGAGTCAATCCACTTTTGCGCGGCGGCTTGAATGTCGACGTGCTGCTTTGGCTTGATGTCGTCCGAAGTAATGAAGTAATCCGGCAACTTATTCGCTTCTTCCTCGGTGTATGGCATGGCCGCCGGGTTCACCAGTTCACGATAAGCGAGCAATTCGAACGAGAAGACGTCGACTTTCTCTTTGGTTTTCCGGCCTTCGCGAATCACATTACGTGAGTAATGGTGGGCAAAGCTAGGCTCAATACCATTGCTGGCATTGTTGGCGATGGACAACGAAATGGTGCCGGTAGGCGCAATGGAACTGTGGTGTGTGAAGCGCGCGCCGATCTTAGCCAGTTCGCTGATCAGCTCGGGGTCTTCTTTACCCAGCTGCTGCATATAACGGCTGTACTTGGCATGCAGAATGCGGCCAGGGAGTTTGTCCCCAACCTGATAGCCATCGGCCTTCAGTTCAGGACGCTTGCGCAGCATTTCCGGCGTCAGCTCGAATTCCTGCTCCATAATAGGAGCCGGACCTTTTTCTTTGGCCAAGTCCAAAGCGGCACGCCATCCAGTTAAGGCCATGGCTTTGGTCACTCGTTCGGTGAATTCTACGGAAGCCTCATCACCGTACTTCATACCCAACATGGTGATGGTCGAGCCCAAGCCCAAATAACCCATGCCGTGACGGCGCTTAGTAGTGATTTCAATGCGCTGCTGTTCCAGCGGCAAACCGTTGATTTCAACCACGTTGTCGAGCATCCGCGTGAAAATGCTCACGACTTCATCGAATTTGTCCCAGTTGAAGCGTGCTTCGGCGGTAAAGGGGTTTTCGATGAACTTGGTCAGATTGACGGAGCCAAGCAGGCAGCTGCCATAAGGAGGCAGCGGTTGCTCACCACAGGGGTTGGTGGCGCGAATGGTTTCACAGAACCAGTTGTTGTTCATCTCGTTGACCTTATCGATCAAGATGAAGCCAGGCTCTGCATAGTCGTAAGTGGACGACATGATGGCGTTCCACAGATGGCGCGCCTTGATGGTCTTGTAGACGCGGAACGCTACCTGCTCGCTGTCGTTTTGCAAGTAGGGTTCCTTGACGTGCCAATCGCGCCACACTACTTGGTTGGTGTCATTCAGATCGAGTTGATCGCGTTGTGCTTCTTTTGCCGAAACCGGGAAGGCTAGGGGCCAGTCGCTGTCGTCAATGACCGACTTCATGAATTCGTCGGTGATCAGTAACGAGAGGTTGAACTGGCGCAAGCGACCGTCTTCACGCTTGGCTTTAACGAATTCTTGTACGTCCGGGTGGCCAACGTCGAACGTTGCCATTTGCGCGCCGCGACGGCCACCGGCCGAAGACACGGTGAAGCACATACGGTCATAGATATCCATAAACGACAGTGGGCCAGAGGTGTAGGCTCCTGCGCCACTGACAAAGGCGTTGCGTGGGCGCAAAGTAGAGAACTCATAGCCGATACCGCAACCCGCTTTCAGCGTTAGGCCTGCTTCGTGCACTTTCTGCAGAATGCCGTCCATGGAGTCTTCCACTGTACCAGAGACGGTGCAGTTAATGGTGGACGTGGCGGGCTTGTGTTCCAGTGCGCCAGCATTTGACAGGATGCGACCCGCTGGAATAGCGCCATTTTCTAGCGCCCAGAGGAATTTCGTTTCCCACTGTTTCTGCTTTGCTTTGGTTGTTTCGACCGCGGCGATGGCTTCGGCGACGCGCGCGAAAGAACCGTGCATGTCGGCGTCAACGTTGTTGCCCCGGCCGTCTTTTAGGCGGTATTTCTTGTCCCAAATGTCGAGGGAAGCGTCTTGATAAGCGATTTGCACGGAGTGATCTGCCCGAATGGTTTCTGTCATGGTAATTGTCCTGCTACCTGATTGACGAAAGGAATGCGTTATTTGTGTCCACTCATGCTGCTGGAGAGCGTGATACTGCGCTCAGGACGCTCTGGCTCATAAACACTAATTGTTGTGGTTGGCTGTATTCTAAACCACTACCCCTTGTGTCTGGCAAGATGAATTTGTGACAAAAATTTAGCCCGGTAACGTTGACATCGCGGAAGGCCAGACGGTGTGTGGCTTCGTCGGCTTGTTACGATTTGTAGTTGTTGGGGAGGAAGCAAAAAGCTTACAAACTTGCTCGGCAATCGCCTACCAAAATCACTTGTGATTGCTAAGATAATCGCCGCTACGTTAGAGTATCCAGCGATAAAGATAATAAGGGCAGTGTTGTGGAGCAGTCTCGTTCTATTTTGTGGTTTTACGTTATCTGGTGTATGGCTGCACTGGGCTATGTGCTGAATGTGTACTTCACATGGTTTATCCCCGAAGTGAATTGGGTGCTTAAACCCTTGCCGGTGTTGCTGTTACTGTTTTGGGTGTGGCGCAGCGTGCCAGCGGAAGAGCCACTGAAACTCTGGCTGATGGTCGCGTTAGGGCTGTCGTCGATCGGCGATATTGTATTGCTGATACCGGGGCAGTTTATTGTCGGCTTGGCAGCCTTTTTATTGGCTCACTTGGTCTACCTGAAGGTCTTTGCTCACTCGGCTTCTATGGCACACATTCGGTGGCTGGTGATCATTGTGATCATTTGCGCGGGCTTGCTGGGTGGGTACCTCATTTTGCCTGATCTGAACGGGCAAATGTACTTCGCTGTGTTGGCGTACATGGTCACCTTAGGTGCCATGGCGATTGCAGCCACGCTGTGTAAGCGTGTGCACTGGATCGCTATACCCGGTGTTTTGCTGTTTATGTTTTCCGACACGGTATTGGGCTACAGCACGTTGGTGTCGGCGATCGACAACTCCGATGTGGTGGTTATGGTCAGTTATTATTTAGCGCAGTTCTGCCTGGCACATGCGTTAATCTGGTATCGCGAACCCGAAGAAGACCCGTTTGCCGTCGCTTAAAGGGCACTGCGGATGGCCTCGACTCGAGTTCGGTTGACATTGAAGTCTTTCCGGCCGAGTCGAGAGGCACTGCGTACGTGCATAACACCCGCGCTTCGATCCAATAGAAACTCCACGTCATCACGATACCCCATTAGTGGTGTGATAAAGACGGCGTGTAGGTAGTCGGCTGATTCAGTCTTGATCTCATGTGGTCCGACTTGAGCCAAAACTCTGCGCAGTCGGGGCATTGCTTCATCCATTGAGCCCTCTAATGTCAATGGTGCCACGTAGGCCGACACCTTGTCGGTTTGGCTGGACACGCAATTGGGTGTGGTTGGGCAGGGCTGTAGAGTGCCTTCGGCGGTTAGGCCGAGAGCCTTGGCCGGAGCATTGGGAATGATGACGACGCGCAAAATAAGAAACAGTGTTGCGATGATGAGTAACACGATTGCAATTGTGCTCATTTGGCGCTCCCGTTTTGTCATAATTAGTTCTCGACTGCCCTGCAAGGCGACATCAGACGCCTAACCAGCGGCTTGTCGCTGCCTTATCTGAAATGGTCAACACGCAAGTCGTTGCGGCGCCTACTTCGGCGATCACAACATGATGGCGTAGTTCGTCGCGGCGAAACAAGTGCACATCTATGCGCTCACCCGGCTGCCGCAGAGCAATCTGTTCGTCAATCTGGGCCGCGTCAGTTTGTACGTGGTCGAGCGCAATGATAACGTCGCCGGTTGAAATACCCGCTTTGTGGGCGGCGCTGCCACTGAGCACTACACGGGCTTTGGCACCCATGGGGTGGTTATCAAAGTATGCGCCAAGGCTGCATTGCCCCTCTTTGATATGGCTCTTTTGCCCCCCTGCGCGCTTTAGCGACTCCGCGGTGCCCCACGTGGTCTGTACGCCAAATTGTTCTAGCAAGGGCTCAAGCGGGAGGTCTTCAGTGCCATAGAGTCCGAGCTGGAAGGCCGCTGAGAGATCGCAGTCGATCACATCGCGGGCAACCTCTGGTATGCCATGCTCTGGAACGCCGTCTTGTGAATGACGTTGCCATAACGCGCGCACTAAATCATCCAGCGATTGCTTGCCATCGGTGCCCAGTCGAATGGTCAGGTCCAGATAGAGGGCAAACAAGGCGCCTTTGGTGTAATAGCTGACAATGGCATTGCTGGCGTTTTCGTCTTGCTTATAAAACTTCGTCCAAGCGTTGAAACTGCTTTCGGCCATACTTTGTTGCAGGCGACCGGGTCCTCGCACAACGCGCGTCAGCAATTGACTGAGGCGTTCCAAATAGTGCTCCACACTGATGCAACCGGCGCGCAGTACGCCAAGGTCATCGTAGTAAGAGGTAATGCCCTCGAACCACCACAGAAGCTCGGTGTAGCTCTCTTGTTCCAGTTGATAAGGCAGGAAAACGCGTGGCTTGAGTCGCTTGACGTTCCAAGTATGAAAATACTCGTGGGAGCACAGACCTAAATAGTCGCGATAGCCTGGAGTGGTGTCCGTCATGCCTTTGCTTGGCAGGCTGCTGCGACTGGTCATCAGTGCCGTGCTGGCACGATGTTCGAGCCCACCACCGCCGTTACCAAGGACAGCTGTCATAAACACGTAGTGCGAAACCGGTGCGGGGATCCGCCAGAATCTAATGTGGTGTTGGCAGATTTTGGCAAGATCCTGTTCCAGACGCGTCATGTCGGCGTTATGGCGGCCTGACAAAACGATATCATGCCGTACGCCTTCCACCTCAAATTGGCCATACGCAAAGTCGCTGATTTCCACGGGGTGGTCAATCAGCTCATCATAATTTACGCAATGGTAGCTGCCGAACCCTTCTGTGTTTACGGAATGCTTGGTCATGCTGGTGGCGACGCGCCACTGACCATCGACCGTTGCGCTGGGCGGGTTGATGGTCATCTGGCATGGGCTGGATTCATGATCGCGCGGGGCAAGAAACACACTGCTGCCATTGAAGAACGCACGACTCTGGTCGAGATAAGCAGAGCGCACGGACAGGTCCCAAGCGTACACCTGATAGCGTAATGTAAGTGCCTGCTTACCGGGTTGCTCGGCTACCCAAGTCTGTTTGTCGAGCTGTTGCAGTCCAACCGGGGTACCATCCTGCAGGGTGGCGCGCATATTCAGTACGTGCCGGGCGAAATCCCGAATCATGTAGGATCCGGGGATCCACGCTGGTAGCCAAAAGTGTTGCTTGGGTGAAGGGTTTTCAAGATGCAATTCCACCGCAAACAGATGCCCTGCAGGGTCTGCCGGTGTAATAGTATAGGAGGGCATGGCTTAGCTACCGTCGATGTTTTTATGGGCGGGAAAAGCTGGTCGGTTAGACCAGCTGATTCTTCACTTTAAACTCTCGCAGTGCGCGTCTTGCGCGTTCTACATCAGTATACAGTTTTGTGCGTTCCTGTTTGTCACCCGTACCATTGGGATGATCACGTACGAATTGCCGCTTGCGTTCTTCGGCATCGGTGATCGCCTGTTCCAGTGCTTCTAGCTGTGTCTGCACATCCATCCTTATTACCTCTGAGTCCTCTGTTTTCAATTCTGCGTCCGATCACACGTTATAGTATATGGTGCTTCTTATAGATCGGATCAACCTGCAGTGTTAATTTTTTGACGCCTCCACGCAAATGGCGTCTGCCTGTGTGAGTATGAACACTGCTCTATATATTAGCGTATTATGTGAATTCTACCTCGTTTTTTCGCGTTTTTAGCGGTCTTTTCTTTCTGATGACAGCCTTTGGGTAGGGCGAGGGTTTTGTTTACAAATTGTAACAGTGCTAACCGATTGATCTGCCGACAGGTTTTTAATTGTATTGGAAAAACCAGAAGCTGGGTCTTCTCAAAGGGTGAGTGGCATCTATATAATGCGCGCCCTTTTCGAAACAGGTAGAAGCAGCGATGAGTGAGTATGTTCGGTCAGCTACAGCGATGTCCCAAGGACACCTATGCCTAGCCTCCAGCATGATACTTAACGAGCAGCCGCTACCGATCCGATTTTTTTACAAGGAAAACCCTAATCACGCGAACGATACGGGGTTCAGGTTTTACTCAGGGCTAGAGTCAGATGAGTTCCTCTTGCAGGAAGGCAGCGCCTTGGTTGCGCCGTTGGATTGTCTTGAGCGTCTGGACCCAAGTATTTCAGCGCTGATTGAGCGTTCTGATATCGGTAGTGTGTGGGAGCGTTTGCCAGGCCGTAATGACTGGGTTCCCGTCACTGACTACAGTATTCCCGACTAGCGGAGTTACAAATGTTTACAGGTATAGTTCAGGGGAAGGCAACGATCGTCAAGCGGGTTCCGGATCAGGACCTCGTGCGGCTGGCGGTGGAATTTCCGTCCGGCAGTGTGGACGATGTCAAACGGGGTGCGTCAATTGCGTTAAATGGCGTGTGCCTGACTGTTGTGACACAGCAAGGTAACCAGATTGATTTTGATGTCATGCAAACGTCTTTGCAACTCACGTCTTTAGGCGTGTGCCAAGAAGGTGATCAGGTGAACTTTGAGCGTGCCATGCGGGCGGCTGACGAGGTGGGTGGGCATCTATTGTCGGGCCATGTCGCAGCGATGGGGCGTATCACCAAGATCGAAACCTTGGGCCATGGCAAGATGCTGCACGTAGAGGTGCCTGAGCCACTTCGGCCGTACCTGTTCAGCAAAGGTTATATTGGGGTCGACGGCGCATCTCTGACGATCGTCGATGTTACCGCCAATGGATTTACCATCAGCTTGATACCAGAAACGCTTGACGTGACGGTGTTGGGTGGCGCTGCTGAAGGAACGCCAGTCAATATTGAAATTGATAGCCAGACCCGTGCCGTGGTAGACACGGTAGAGCGGGTCTTAGCTCAGCGATTGCAAAGCTGAGCCTATTGGCTCATTGGCCGGTATGTTTATCCAGGCGTTCTGATGCCTT
Organism: Salinispirillum sp. LH 10-3-1; assembly: GCF_030643825.1. Lineage (GTDB taxonomy): Bacteria > Pseudomonadota > Gammaproteobacteria > Pseudomonadales > Natronospirillaceae > Salinispirillum. The sequence goes on along the minus strand of NZ_CP101717.1, from coordinate 2,329,387 downwards.
CTCATGCCGGTCCAATAGTTCCTCTCGGGCACTGTTGTCGACCGACTTGCCGCCGCAACCTGCTAGAGTTATGACCAACGCGGTCATTATCAACCATTTCATCATGCTTACCTTTTTGTTCGATCATCCAAACGCTGTTGTAACCACCGGCTTCAGGCTTGTCAATCATGTAACAGACTTATTACACATTGCACTATGGGCGTGAAGAATGTGACGACATCTGGCACACTGCTGTCCACCATAAAGCATTGAGTAGCAAACAGCTTGAGTCCTTCCTTTGAACCGTCACACACTGCGTTGGCGCAGGTCGCAGGTAAACTTATCCGGTTGCCTTTTTGGATTTGGCCAGTTGCGATGGTATTCGGTGTATTGCTGGCTATTGCGGGTTTGAGTTATTCGCCCGATGGTCGCATCAACATCATGCTGGTCTGGTTGTTGTGGGCGGCGCTGCCTTTATTGGGCGTGGTGTTGTCGGTGTTGCTGATGGCGCGCTCAGGTTCCGTTCCGTGGATTGTGCGATTGTTACCGGTGTCGACGTATTGGCGACCGACTGATGAACAGCGTTGGTATCTGCTGTGGGTGCTACATGCCTTGTGGGCGCTTGCGGCGCTTGGCCTTGTCGCGACTTTTTTGCTCTTATTGGTTTTTACGGATTTGGCCTTCGGGTGGAGTTCTACGGTAATCAATAGTGCGGATGGTGTTGTGCAGTGGGTTGCCGTGGTTAGCTGGCCATGGCGAGGTTTTTGGGAGTCTGCAGTGCCGACGGCAGAGGTGTTGTCAGCGACGCGCTTCGTCCGCATCGATCAAGCGGCAAGTGGCATTTCCGAAGCCGCAGCCTGGTGGCCTTTTTTGTTGGCGAACGTCGTGTTCTATAATTTATTGCCGCGAGTGGCTCTGTCGGCCTGTTGTTGGGTGCGCTGGCGGTGGTACAGCCGCCAAGCGGTAAAGGTGTCTTCTATGGGGGGCTCTTTGGGTACTGATGCCTCCGCTAATGCAGCGATCACCGAAGGGACTCTGGCCGACTGGAGTGCAGCAGAAGCTATTTATTGGGAGCATCCGGTGCCCGTATCTTTTCCGTCGAGTCACCAAATGGGCTTGGCGTCGTGGCAGCACGATCAGCAAGTGTGGGACGCGTTAAAAGCGTCTCGTCCGGCCGCTATCCTGTGGCATGTTTCTGCTGGGCGCTCTCCGGTTGCTGAGCTGGGGGACTTGATCGTGGAAGCGGGGCGCGAATGGCAGCCCGCGCAGGCTTTGCTAGCGCATCAAGACAGTAACACTGTGCCGGATAGGCATATCGCCAGTTGGCGGGCGTTCGCACGGCAGCATCGCCTTGTATGGATTTCATTGTGAGCCAACCATTGTGACTGTGAAAATACCTCATTTGTGTGTAGTAGGGCATCCCAACAAGGGCAAGTCCTCTATCGTCTCGACGCTGGTTGAGAACGACAGCGTGCAGGTGGGCGTTGAGTCTGGCACGACTCGCTCGGCTAATACCTTTGAATTTCGCATGCAAGGCCAAGTGTTGCTTGCGCTGACCGACACGCCCGGATTTCAGCGTGCGCGCCAAGTGCTGGCGTGGTTGGAAGCTGCAACAGTTTCCCCGGCGCAACGCCCTGAGCGGGTTAAGGCGTTTCTGGCGCATCCCGAGCACGCCACGCAATTTCCCGATGAAGTGCAACTGCTGACGCCCATTATGGCCGGAGCAGGGATCTTATATGTAGTGGATGCTGGCCAGCCAGTGACGGCGGCAGATGAAGCCGAGATGGAGATTTTGCGTTGGACCGGGCAGCCGCGAATGGCGGTGGTGAATCCGATGACGCCCGCTGAGGAGCGTACCGAGTGGTTAACTACCTTGAGCCAGTTTTTTCAATGGGTTCGTGTCTTCAATCCGTTAACGGCCACCATGCCGGCACGTCAATCACTGTTGCGGGCGATGGGTGAGTTGTCGCAAGGCTGGTCTGCACCGATCAAGGACTTATGTGTGCGACTCGAACGGCGCGATCAGCAGCGCTTGCGCGATGTCAGTCTTATGTTGGCACAGTATTGGTGCGAGCAGATGGCCTGTCGCGAGCCAGTGAGTGCATTGTCGCGCGCGTTACACAACTCGCCGGATGCCTTGTTACGCCAGCGCTTGGACCAAGCAGAACAGGACTGGTTTAAGCAATTGCTGGGTGACTGGGGGCATAGCAATGCCAGCGTGGACAGCATCGCCCAGTGGGATATTGACCAAGATCATCTAATGAATACCGAAACTTGGTATCTTTGGGGCTTAAAGCAACGCCAGTTGTTGGCGGTCAGCGGCGCTGCGGGCGCCGCAGCAGGATTGGTCGTGGATGCAGGCCTAGGTGGGGCGTCTTTGATGTTGGGCGCAGTCTCGGGCGGGATTCTCGGTTCCGCAGGAGGCTGGTGGGCCAGTAAGCAGTTACCCGGCAAGCGATTGGGTTTTCTGCCGTTGGTTAGACAGAAAGACTTTGTGGGGCCGGTGAAACACCCAAACTTTCCGCTGGTGGTGATGGCGCGTGCAATGACCTTTGTGCAGCAGCTGTGGTTACGACCTCATGCGGAGCGTACTCGCTTGGCCTTGCGTACTGGGGCGCATGAATGGCAACAGAACGAGCAGGTGCAATTGTTGCGCTGGGCACAGCGGGTACAGAGCGAGCGGTGGAACGATAAGCAGCAGCAAGCATTAACTTCTTGGATAGAGCAGGCTCTAGAGCAGCGCCTGCAGAGTGCCCTTAAAACAGAGACGGAAGCCGTATGGTTGGCGCATTAATCGGAATTAGCGTGGTAGTGGTGTTGGTGATTGTTCTGCGTTTGGCAGAGCGGCCTAAATTGATCTCGCCGGTGTTGCCTGACGAGCTGCCGAGGTATCAAACACTTGAGCAACTGGCGTTGCGCCTGCATACACGAGAGGCTAATGAGCGTGGCTTGAAGCCGGGCGCTGAGGCATTGGTGGTATTTGCCCAGCCAGCCAAACCTGAGCGCACAAAGATCTGCTACCTGTATTTGCATGGCCTCTCAGCGTCGCGTCAGGAAATATCGCCCGTTACAGAAACGCTGGCGGCGGCTGACCAAGCCAATGCGTTGTATGCGCGGATCTCAGGTCATGGTATGGGGACTGCCGGTATGGGGAAATACCACGCTGGGCATTGGTTGGAGTCGGTGTGGGAATATTGGTTAATGGCGCGCGCGCTGGGCGAACGTGTGGTTATTGTGGCGACATCGACGGGGGCGGCTTCAGCGGTCTGGCTGACCCAGCAGCGCGATGTTGATCAGCATTTACAGGCTTTATTACTGATCGCCCCTAACTTTGGTGTCAGCGATAAGCGAGCGTTTTTACTGACGTGGCCGGGAGCACGCACTTGGATACCTTGGGTCGCCGGTAGGTTTCATTCATGGGAACCGCGTAATAAGTTGCAAGCCAAGTACTGGTCTACGACTTACAGCACTCTGGCATGGATTGAGATGCAGCTATTATTGGAGCAGATTGCACATATCGATTATCAAAAAATGAAAACGCCCTTGATGATACAGGTGAGCCCGGAAGACCCGGTGATCAACCCAATGCGCGCACGTGCGATATTCGAACAATGGGGTGGCGTACCAAAAGCCTTTCGTTGGGTGACGGTACCCTCAGGCGATTCCCAGCACGTCTTTGTCGGCGACATCATGGGGCCGCAACGTAATGATGAAGTGATTCATGAGTTCCGATTATTTCTTGATCAGCTTTGACTCTCTCTGTATGGCGTCTGCTATAATCCGCGCCCCTGATTTCCAGATCTCGAGAGGTCGCTATGTCGTTCCGTCCTGAATTGCTTTCACCTGCCGGTACCTTGCGCAACATGCGCTATGCGCTGGCCTATGGGGCAGATGCGGTTTATGCCGGACAGCCACGCTACAGCTTGCGTGTGCGTGAAAATGACTTCGACCTCGAAAATCTGCGTCTTGGTATTGCAGAAGCACACGCCCAAGGTAAAAAATTCTATGTGGCCAGTAACATTGCGCCGCACAACGCCAAGGTAAACACTTATTTTCGCGATATCGCGCCAGTAATGGAAATGCGGCCTGACGCGCTGATCATGTCTGATCCTGGCTTGATCATGATGGTGCGGGAAGAATGGCCTGATATGCCCATTCATTTGTCGGTGCAAGCGAATGCAGTCAACTATGCCGCGGTTAAGTTTTGGCATCGTCAAGGTATTGAACGGGTGATTCTGTCGCGCGAGTTGTCGCTGGATGAGATTGAGGAAATTCGCCAAAAAGTGCCCGAAATGGAGCTGGAGGTGTTTGTCCACGGTGCGCTGTGTATTGCTTATTCCGGTCGTTGTTTGTTGTCTGGCTACTTGAATCGCCGTGACCCGAATCAAGGTACCTGTACCAATGCGTGTCGTTGGGAATACAAAACGCATGAAGGTAGAACCGATATTACCGGGGATGTGGTGCCGCGCGATGCCAGTATATGGACGCCGGCACAGAATAAAATTGCGAGCGATTCTGTCGATTCTTCCACGGGTATTAACCCCGTACTGGGCGAAGGGCTGCCCGTTGATGGCGTCTATTTATTGGAAGACCCCAACCGGCCGGGTGAGCTGATGCCTGCGTGGGAAGATGAACACGGCACTTACATCATGAATTCGCGTGATTTGCGCGCCATTCAGCATGTAAAACGCCTGACAGAAATGGGCGTGCATTCCCTGAAAATAGAAGGCCGTACTAAATCCCATTATTACGTTGCTCGTACCGCGCAAACTTACCGTCAAGCGATAGAAGATGCCGTGGCTGGGCGTGATTTCAACCCGTCGTTACTGCATGATCTGGATAATCTGGCCAACCGAGGTTATACCGAGGGTTTCTATCGGCGGCATACTCATGACAGTTACCAGAACTACGATCAGGGTCGCTCGATGTCGACGCAGCAGCAGTTTGTGGGTGAGGCCTTAGGGATTGATAATGGTCGCTTGGTGATCAAGGCTAAAAACAAATTCAGTCGTGGGGATGTGCTTGAGCTTATGACGCCGGAAGGTAACGTGCGTTTTGCCTTGGAGGATGTGCGACTACAGAAAAACGGCAAGGACCTCGACGTAGTACCGGGTTCAGACTACATGGTTACGGTGGCCTTGCCTGTGTCTCTGTCGGCATCAGCAGGCGAGTTTGGTTTGCTGATGCGCGACCTTTAGGGCGCAGGCACCATCCGCAACAGACGCCCGTTGCCTTCGTCTGTCAGCAGCCACAGTGTGCCATCGGGACCGTTGCGGATATCCCGAATGCGGGTATTGAACCCCGTGAGCATGTCTTCTTGGCTGATGAGGTCGGTGCCATTGAAACGCACCCGTTGAATTTTCTGGCCCGCTAGAGCTCCCACAAATAGATCACCTTCCCATTGTGGAAATACGTCCCCGGTGTAGAACGCCATACCGGACGGGGCGATAGACGGTGTCCAGTGCAGTAACGGTGACTCCATGCCTGCTTTTTCAGTTAGGTCGGTGATTGGTGAGCCATTGTAGTTTATGCCATGCGTCACTTCCGGCCAGCCGTAGTTGAGCCCGCTCTGAATCAGATTAATTTCATCACCACCACGTGGGCCATGTTCATGTTGCCAGACAGCGCGACTGCTTGGATGCAACGCCATGCCTTGGGCATTGCGGTTCCCGTACGTATATATTTCTGGCAAAGCGTTGGCGTGGTCAACAAACGGATTGTCGCTGGGCACTTGGCCATCATCGTGCAAGCGGATGGTGGTGCCAATGTGGTTGTCCAGCTCTTGTGCGCGATTCTGCTGGCCCCGATCGCCGACGGTCAGATACAGATAGCCGTCGTCGTCAAAGACAATGCGTGATCCAAAATGCCGCCCGCCAGACACTCTCGGCGCCGCGTCGAACAGAATTTCCACGTTGCTTAAGTGCCCGTCATGGTATTGCCCGCGCGCTAAGCGAGTGGTTAAGCCCTGATTGTTCCCGTGTGAGTAGCTGAAGTAGACCCAGCGATTCTGTGCAAAATCCGGGTGTGGAACTACGTCCAATAGTCCGCCCTGGCCTGATGCCGTGATCTCCGGTAGACCGGACACAGGTTCGTCGATCAAGCTACCCTCTACCATGCGGCGTAAGCGGCCAGGCCTTTCGGTGATCAGGATCTCGTCGTTGGGCAGAAAGGCTAGGCTCCACGGATTGGACAGGCCCGACACAACGGTCTCCAGCTGGAACGAATGATGTTCAGTGGTGTAGGTTTGTGCGATAGCGCTGGCGGAAAGACCAAATACCGCGCCAGCCAGCAAGGCTTTGATAGAGTTAGGTACGATAGGATTGGGTGTCATAGCGTCCTCGTTGTCTTTTAAGCGTGCCCTCAGTCTAGAGTCTGCTGGCAGGTCAAAGGAGGCTATTTACTGAATTATGACCTACGGCGGCTCACGATAAGCACAAAAAAGCCCCGCGGGATTAAGGCGGGGCTTGGCTGATTCTGGTTTTTGGATATGCACTCTGTTAGCGCAAATAACCCTCATCAAGCAGCACTTCAACAATATCGGCTGGGGTCTCTTTGTCTACGATCAAACCGAAAGGTAAGGGGGATGCCGGAGTGCCGGAAATTAACGCAATTGCGCCACCTGCTTCGATGTAAGGCGCTACCGTTAATGCGTCGTCAGCGCTGACCGTCATGCTGAGGTGGCCGGCGTCAAAGAGCAAGCGTTCCACGGCGGCTGCCAAGTCACCGTTCTTATCCGCTGTCAGTACAACAGATATTGGCGTCTGCCCATACCGGCGTTGTCGCTCTTCATCGCTGACCGGACGCAGCTTGTCGCTACCGTCGACGACCCGCTCGATCATGCCAGCACCCACGGTGACATTGGTCAAACGGTCGATGACGATGAACGAGCCTGTCCAGCGGTTCTGCTTGTAGCTATCAAACACGACCTCTTTGTTCAGGGTGATTTCGCAGTGGCCGATCTCATTAAGGTCAAGTTTCTCGGCAGGCAAATCCGCCAAGGTGTTGATATCGATCTTGTTAAACAAGTGACTCACTACGCCTGCGCTGGTGTTGGTACCGACCTTAAAATCGTACTGCTTGCCGGGTGCCATGACAGCGTCGGTCATCCAAACCAGTTTGGCGACAAAGCGCCGACCGCGCTGCGGTAAAGACGTTGGGTGCACCAGCATGTCCCCACGGCTAACGTCGATTTCATCGTTCAAGGTCAATGTCACCGCTTGGTTGACGAAGGCCTCAGTCAGATCACCATCATAAGTCACAATAGACTTGACGGTGGATGTCTTGCCAGACGGTAACGCCATGACGGTATCGCCAGGGCGCACAATTCCGGAAGCAATGGTGCCGCAGAAACCACGGAAGTTGAGGTTTGGGCGATTTACGTACTGCACAGGAAAGCGGAAGTGCTTCAAGTCGTGGTCTTTGGCAATCGGCACATTTTCCAGCACATGCATCAAGGTTGGGCCGCTGTACCAGCGCATACGCTCGCTGCTATTTACCACGTTGTCGCCATCCAGCGCCGACATGGGTACGAAGCTGATGTCGCCAAAACCAAGGTTTTCGCTGAATGTCAGGTACTCATTGCGGATCTCGTTAAAGGTATTTTCGCTGAACTCGACCAAGTCCATCTTGTTTATGGCGACCACGATGTGGCGTATGCCGAGCAACGATGCGATGAAGCTGTGGCGTCGTGTTTGCGTTTGTACGCCATGCCGCGCGTCAATCAATATGATAGCGAGGTCACAGGTTGAAGCTCCGGTCGCCATGTTGCGGGTGTACTGCTCATGCCCGGGTGTGTCGGCAATGATGAACTTACGCTTGGCCGTCGAGAAATACCGATAGGCGACATCAATAGTGATACCCTGCTCGCGCTCGGCCTGCAAACCATCAACCAACAAGGCCAAATCTATCTTTTCGCCCGTTGTGCCGGATTTCTTACTGTCGTTTTCTATGGCTGCCAGTTGATCTTCATAGATCATCTTGGAGTCGTGCAGAAGACGACCTATCAGCGTGCTTTTGCCGTCGTCTACGCTGCCGCAGGTCAGAAAGCGCATGAGTTCTTTGTTTTCGTGCTGCTTCAGGTACGAATGAATATCTGAAGCAATAAGTTCGGATTGGTGCGACATCTTGTACCCCTTAGAAATAACCTTCTTGCTTCTTCTTTTCCATAGAGCCCGAACTGTCATGATCGATCAGGCGGCCTTGGCGTTCGGACGTGGTCGTCAGGAGCATTTCCTGAATAATTTCTGGCAGGGTATTCGCTGCCGATTCTACAGCTCCGGTCAGCGGATAACAGCCGAGCGTACGGAAGCGCACGGAACGTTCTTCGATGGTTTCTCCGGGCTTCAATTCCATGCGGTCGTCGTCAACTTTGATCAACATGCCGTCGCGGTTCACCACGGGGCGTGGGGCAGAAAAATACAAAGGTACAATAGGAATGCTTTCTAGATAGATGTACTGCCAGATATCCAGCTCTGTCCAGTTGGAGAGCGGGAAAACGCGAATGCTCTCACCCTTGTTGATGCGGCTGTTGTAGGTGTTCCACAACTCTGGGCGCTGATTCTTAGGGTCCCAGCGATGCTGTGCATCCCGGAAAGAATAGACGCGCTCCTTCGCGCGTGATTTCTCCTCGTCGCGACGTGCCCCACCAAAGGCAGCATCAAAACCGTATTGGTTCAGGGCTTGCTTTAGTGCCTGTGTCTTCATAATGTCGGTGTGCTTGGCGCTACCATGCGTGAACGGGCCAACGCCCATCGCCAAGCCTTCTGGATTCTGATGTACCAGCAGATCAAGGCCGAGCCGCTTCGTTTCTTGGTCGCGGAACTCGATCATCTCCTTAAACTTCCAGCCCGTATCAACGTGCAGCAGGGGAAATGGTAGCTTGCCGGGAAAGAAAGCCTTCATTGCCAAATGCAGCATTACAGAGCTGTCTTTACCGATGGAATAAAGCATGACGGGATTTTCAAATTCCGCCGCCACTTCGCGGATGATATGAATGCTTTCCGCTTCCAGTTGCTTTAAGTGCGTCAGGTTGTAGTGCGACATCGACATAATAACCCTGTAGAGCCAGATAAAATACGGGGCGAGTATATCAGTAGAACAATGTTTATAAAAACCAGTACGTTTAGATCAAATGGATATATGTATATGGCGGGAAGACTTTATATGAGCAGGGGAGGGGTGGCGCAGGTCGTCATGCGCGCCCGCGCCTCTGTGTTCGTTCTTTAGCGGGTTGTTTCTACTTCATTAGGCGTTGTTCGTGAGGTATCGCGACTGTGATCGTCTAAGTCTGACTGTGCAGCATAGTCGCGGCTTGCACCTAGATGATTAAGTTCTTCCTCTGATAGAACATCGCCGCCTTGGCGCAGTTGTGACAGCTTGTAGTCGTGCGATACCAATGCGTCGGCACCCGCTTTCAGGTGTTGCTCGATACTCTGGTAGTTGTTGTTCAAGGATTCAATCAGTTCCGAGGTGCGGGCAAAATGCTCTGTTACGCTCATTTGGTAGCGTGAATGCTCTGTTTTCAAGGCATCTAATTGCTTACGCACATTTTCAGCGCTGCCGCTGTGTTTGCGTGACAGTAATAAGGTCACCACAATGCCGAGCGCTGCACCCATGGCCAAGCCGATCATTAATGTGTTCCAGTCAAACATCAGAAGAACCTCCGTGTGTTCACTCAATTATATATCAACCAGTAGTTGAAAGATCTGCTGTGATCGCTAAAATCGCGCTCTCCATTCAGGGCACAGTGTATATCTATGACACCCCTAGCGCGCTATCAAGCAAACATTCAACAAGGCATTATTCAGCATGATCCGGTCCAAGAGCTGGCAGTCAAGCGTCTTGACGAACTCTATATACAGATATTGGCGTACGACCGCGCTCTGACATCGGTCAGTGGGCGCTTTCGGAAAGCTTTGGGGCGTCGTCCAAAAGCTCCGCGTGGATTGTATTTCTGGGGTGGGGTAGGGCGTGGCAAGACGTTCATCATGGACACCTTCTACGATGCGCTGAGTATTGATGGAAAGTTGCGCGTGCACTTTCATCGGTTTATGCAGTCGGTGCATCAGCGGTTGACCGAGTTGAAAGGGCAGAAGAACCCGCTGGACATTATTGCCACGGAAATGGCGCAAAAGTACCGCGTGTTGTGCTTGGATGAATTCTTCGTCAGTGACATCGGCGATGCCATGATTCTCGGCAATCTCCTTGATGGCCTGATGCGCGAAGGTGTCACCCTGGTGACCACCTCCAATATCATTCCAGATGGGCTGTATCCTAATGGTTTGCAACGTGATCGCTTTTTGCCTGCGATTCGGCTTTTAAATCAGCACACTGAGGTGGTAAATGTCGACAACGGCATTGATTACCGTCTGCGCACACTGGAGCAAGCTACTCTTTATCATTACCCAGCGGATGCAGACTCTGAAGGTCGTCTTGCCGAGCGTTTTGAAAGCCTGGCGCCAGACCTAGAAGAGCTAGAGATGGATGGGTATCTTGAGGTGCTGGGTCGTAAAATACCTTTCAAGCGAGAGTGCGAGGATGTTATCTGGTTCGACTTTGCAGGTATCTGTGGTGGTCCGCGCAGTCAGAACGACTATATAGAGATTGCGAAGTGCTACCATGCTGTCGTCATCTCAGGTGTGCCGCAGTTTGTGGGTACCAATGATGATGAGGCTAAGCGCTTCATTAATCTGGTTGACGAATTCTATGATCGGCGCGTCAAGTTGTTGGTCTCTGCTGCGGCCCCCATTACCGAGCTTTACGTGCAGGGTCGGCGTGCTTTCGAGTTCGAGCGTACAGAAAGTCGTTTGCTGGAAATGCAGTCGCATGACTATTTGGCGGCCGCACACCTAGGTTAGTTATCGTGAGTTGCGACAAAAGCTTCAAGAAAATGAAATCTTTTAAGCGGGGGCTGTTGACTCTCAATCTCAGGCCTCTATAATGCGCCTCCGCTGTCAGGGAGATGGCGGATCGGAAAGTGAAGGAGGTGCGATAAGCGCCTGATTCACAAGAAGAAAAAAGTCAAAAAGGAGTTGACACCGAGCGCAGGATCATTAAGATGTGCGCTCCTTGCCAAGGCAAGATGTTCTTTAAAATTTTAGGTAATCAATCAAGTAATTCGTGTGGGCACTTGTTGTTGTGAGTTAGCGAGTCTAACAAATATCAGCAAGTGACTGTGAATTCATACATGTGTTCAGTTTACTGGATACACGGTGGATTCCGATTAATTGCTGAGCTAAGTTTGGGTTGTCATTTATGACGACCAACTGATTTAAAACTGAAGAGTTTGATCATGGCTCAGATTGAACGCTGGCGGCAGGCCTAACACATGCAAGTCGAGCGGTAGCACAGAGAGCTTGCTCTTGGGTGACGAGCGGCGGACGGGTGAGTAACGCGTAGAAATCTGCCTGGTAGTTGGGGATAGCCCGGAGAAATCCGGATTAATACCGAATGTGCTCTTAGGAGGAAAGCGGGGGATCTTCGGACCTCGCGCTACCAGATGAGTCTGCGTAGGATTAGCTAGTTGGTGGGGTAAAGGCTCACCAAGGCGACGATCCTTAGCTGGTCTGAGAGGATGATCAGCCACACTGGGACTGAGACACGGCCCAGACTCCTACGGGAGGCAGCAGTGGGGAATATTGGACAATGGGGGCAACCCTGATCCAGCCATGCCGCGTGTGTGAAGAAGGCCTTCGGGTTGTAAAGCACTTTCAGTGGTGAGGAAGGGTGTTGTGTTAATAGCGCAATACATTGACGTTAGCCACAGAAGAAGCACCGGCTAACTCCGTGCCAGCAGCCGCGGTAATACGGAGGGTGCAAGCGTTAATCGGAATTACTGGGCGTAAAGCGCGCGTAGGCGGTTTGTTAAGTGAGATGTGAAAGCCCCGGGCTCAACCTGGGAATTGCATCTTATACTGGCAGGCTAGAGTATGGTAGAGGTGGGTAGAATTCCTGGTGTAGCGGTGAAATGCGTAGAGATCAGGAGGAATACCGGTGGCGAAGGCGGCCCACTGGACCAATACTGACGCTGAGGTGCGAAAGCGTGGGGAGCAAACAGGATTAGATACCCTGGTAGTCCACGCCGTAAACGATGTCAACTAGCCGTTGGGGAGTTTAATCTCTTTAGTGGCGCAGCTAACGCACTAAGTTGACCGCCTGGGGAGTACGGCCGCAAGGTTAAAACTCAAATGAATTGACGGGGGCCCGCACAAGCGGTGGAGCATGTGGTTTAATTCGACGCAACGCGAAGAACCTTACCTACTCTTGAAATCCAGAGAATTTAGCAGAGATGCTTTAGTGCCTTCGGGAACTCTGAGACAGGTGCTGCATGGCTGTCGTCAGCTCGTGTTGTGAAATGTTGGGTTAAGTCCCGTAACGAGCGCAACCCTTATCCTTATTTGCCAGCGGGTCATGCCGGGAACTCTAAGGAGACTGCCGGTGACAAACCGGAGGAAGGCGGGGACGACGTCAAGTCATCATGGCCCTTACGAGTAGGGCTACACACGTGCTACAATGGGGCGTACAGACGGTTGCGAAGCAGCGATGTGAAGCCAACCCGACAAAGCGTCTCGTAGTCCGGATCGCAGTCTGCAACTCGACTGCGTGAAGTCGGAATCGCTAGTAATCGTGAATCAGCATGTCACGGTGAATACGTTCCCGGGCCTTGTACACACCGCCCGTCACACCATGGGAGTTGATTGCACCAGAAGTAGGTAGCTTAACCTTCGGGGGAGCGCTTACCACGGTGTGGTTAATGACTGGGGTGAAGTCGTAACAAGGTAGCCGTAGGGGAACCTGCGGCTGGATCACCTCCTTAAACGACAGACAAGCGCTCGCATCGATGAGTGCTCACACGAATTACTTGATTGAGTGAAGTAGCGAAGCCGTAGGAGGCCAGCCCTCTGGCCGAATTGGTTACTGGCTTAGAAGCGATTTTGGTTGTTGGTCAATAATGACCAGTAGTCTAAATAGTTTATAGGACTATAGCTCAGCTGGTTAGAGCGCACCCCTGATAAGGGTGAGGTCGGTGGTTCAAGTCCACTTAGTCCTACCACTTTTGACCAGTACTGCGTTAAAACATGCGTCGCCTATTGTTAATAGGCTTCCTTATGTTTTGCCTTGTGCTGATCAAAAGACGCGACGTTGTTAAAGCATTGTTGAAGCGCTCGTTGTGTACGCTTGTACACGGCCTCCCGCCTCGTCTAGCTAGCACAAAAAGTCGATACCTCGTTAGAAAACCACGCAATAGACGAAATGGGGCTATAGCTCAGCTGGGAGAGCGCCTGCCTTGCACGCAGGAGGTCAGCGGTTCGATCCCGCTTAGCTCCACCATTTTCTGTCGGTGCGACCGAAGTAGTAGCGCAGCAGCGGTTCGACCGATGTGTCAGACCACCCGTTAGCTCCACCATTTCCTATCGCACAGATCAAAAACTTCACTCAGGAATCAGACCCAAAGGCTTTCGTCGGCAAGTGCAGATGAGAGAGTCCTTGCGCCTGGTTGAATTGATTGCCAGATGTTCTTTAATAATTTGGATATGCGAATAACACATTGCATGAGTTTAATGATTCAAGCGCCGGTGTGTTGATGATAGAGACGCGTAAGCGTCGTCTAGCATCACTTGTTGTATGTTGTTGCAAGCAATTGCGATCAATTGTGTAGGTGCGTGCATACCCTGAGGAGGGTGTGTACAGACTAGAAACCTTAGGGTTATATGGTCAAGCATTTAAGCGTACAGGGTGGATGCCTAGGCAACTGGAGGCGATGAAAGACGTGGTAGCCTGCGAAAAGACTGGGGGAGGTGGCAAACGACCTATGATCCCGGTATGTCTGAATGGGGAAACCCACTGCATTCGTGCAGTATCTCTTAGGAGAGGCGAACGCGGGGAACTGAAACATCTAAGTACCCGTAGGAAAAGAAATCAAACGAGATTCCCAGAGTAGCGGCGAGCGAAATGGGAACAGCCCTTAAGCTCAGTGGACGTTAGTGGAAGGTTCTGGAAAGTACCGCCATAGTGGGTGATAGCCCCGTACACGAAAACCAAACTGAGTGAAAACGAGTAGGTCGGGACACGTGATATCTTGACTGAACATGGGGGGACCATCCTCCAAGGCTAAATACTCCCAGTTGACCGATAGTGAACCAGTACCGTGAGGGAAAGGCGAAAAGAACCCCTGTGAGGGGAGTGAAATAGATCCTGAAACCCTGTACGTACAAGCAGTGGAAGCCTTCTTAGGAGGGTGACTGCGTACCTTTTGTATAATGGGTCAGCGACTTACATTCAGTAGCGAGGTTAACCGAATAGGGGAGCCGTAGAGAAATCGAGTCTTAATAGGGCGATGAGTTGCTGGGTGTAGACCCGAAACCGAGTGATCTATCCATGGGCAGGTTGAAGGTTGAGTAACATCAACTGGAGGACCGAACTCACTCACGTTGAAAAGTTAGGAGATGACCTGTGGATAGGAGTGAAAGGCTAATCAAACTCGGAGATAGCTGGTTCTCCCCGAAAGCTATTTAGGTAGCGCCTCGGACGAATACCACTGGGGGTAGAGCACTGTTTCGGCTAGGGGGTCATCCCGACTTACCAACCCGATGCAAACTCCGAATACCAGTGAGTACTATCCGGGAGACACACGGCGGGTGCTAACGTCCGTCGTGGAAAGGGAAACAACCCAGACCGCCAGCTAAGGTCCCAAAATTCCAGTTAAGTGGGAAACGATGTGGGAAGGCTCAGACAGCTAGGAGGTTGGCTTAGAAGCAGCCACCCTTTAAAGAAAGCGTAATAGCTCACTAGTCGAGTCGGCCTGCGCGGAAGATATAACGGGGCTCAAACTGGATACCGAAGCTGCGGCAGCGTACTTTGTACGCTGGGTAGGGGAGCGTTCTGTAAGCCGTTGAAGGTGTATCGAGAGGTATGCTGGAGGTATCAGAAGTGCGAATGCTGACATGAGTAACGACAAAACGGGTGAAAAACCCGTTCGCCGGAAGACCAAGGGTTCCTGTTCAACGTTAATCGGAGCAGGGTGAGTCGGTCCCTAAGGCGAGGCTGAAGAGCGTAGTCGATGGGAAACAGGTTAATATTCCTGTACCGATGTGTATTGCGATGGGAGGACGGAGAAGGCTAGGCCAGCCTGGCGATGGTTGTCCAGGTTTAAGGGTGTAGGCAGAGATCTTAGGTAAATCCGGGATCTTAATGCTGAGACCTGATGACGGTGACGCTACGGCGTCCGAAGTGGTTGATGCCATGCTTCCAGGAAAAGTCTCTAAGCTTCAGATACACATTGACCGTACCCCAAACCGACACAGGTGGTCAGGTAGAGAATACCAAGGCGCTTGAGAGAACTCGGGTGAAGGAACTAGGCAAAATGGTACCGTAACTTCGGGAGAAGGTACGCCGCATTAGGGTGATGGGACTTGCTCCCTAAGCCTGAAGCGGTCGAAGATACCAGGTGGCTGCGACTGTTTATTAAAAACACAGCACTCTGCAAACTCGAAAGAGGACGTATAGGGTGTGACGCCTGCCCGGTGCCGGAAGGTTAATTGATGGGGTTAGCTTCGGCGAAGCTCTTGATCGAAGCCCCGGTAAACGGCGGCCGTAACTATAACGGTCCTAAGGTAGCGAAATTCCTTGTCGGGTAAGTTCCGACCTGCACGAATGGCGTAACGATGGCCACGCTGTCTCCACCCGAGACTCAGTGAAATTGAACTCGCTGTTAAGATGCAGTGTATCCGCGGCTAGACGGAAAGACCCCGTGAACCTTTACTATAGCTTCACACTGGACTTTGATATGACTTGTGTAGGATAGCTGGGAGACTTTGAAGCGTGAACGCCAGTTTGCGTGGAGTCGACCTTGAAATACCAGCCTGGTCATCTTGAGGTTCTAACTCAGGCGTAACAGCGTCGAGGACAGTGTGTGGTGGGTAGTTTGACTGGGGCGGTCTCCTCCCAAAGAGTAACGGAGGAGCACGAAGGTTGGCTAAGCATGGTCGGAAATCATGCGGTTAGTGTAATGGCACAAGCCAGCTTGACTGCGAGACAGACAAGTCGAGCAGGTACGAAAGTAGGTCATAGTGATCCGGTGGTTCTGTATGGAAGGGCCATCGCTCAACGGATAAAAGGTACTCCGGGGATAACAGGCTGATACCGCCCAAGAGTTCACATCGACGGCGGTGTTTGGCACCTCGATGTCGGCTCATCACATCCTGGGGCTGAAGCCGGTCCCAAGGGTATGGCTGTTCGCCATTTAAAGTGGTACGCGAGCTGGGTTTAGAACGTCGTGAGACAGTTCGGTCCCTATCTGCCGTGGACGTATGAGACTTGAGAAGAGCTGCTCCTAGTACGAGAGGACCGGAGTGGACGAACCTCTGGTGTTCCGGTTGTCACGCCAGTGGCATTGCCGGGTAGCTAAGTTCGGACAGGATAACCGCTGAAAGCATCTAAGCGGGAAGCCCCCTTCAAGATGAGGTCTCACTGGACGCAAGTCCCTAAAGGGCCCTGGAAGACTACCAGGTTGATAGGTTGGGTGTGTAAGCGTTGTAAGGCGTTGAGCTAACCAATACTAATTGCCCGTGAGGCTTGACCATATAACGCCTAAGGCGTTTGGGCCTACACAGTGTTGAGAAACAGATACAAGAAGGTCGGTACGAGGCAGTACCGAAGACCGGTGCTTGAATGATTGAATTCATGCAAAGATCGAGCGATTGAAAGATCGAGTGATCAAAAACGTGTTAATCGCATATTCAGAACGCATGATTGCGGATAAGGATTAATTAAATTAATTAAATTAATTAAAACCTTATCGGTGACGGCAAACGAACAGAGAGCGTGTGGGTAGCGTAACGACGCACCGGCACCACTCGACCAGTTTGCTTGACGATCATAGAGCCTTGGAACCACCTGATCCCATCCCGAACTCAGCAGTGAAACGAGGTATCGCCGATGGTAGTGTGGGGTCTCCCCATGTGAGAGTAGGTCATCGTCAAGCTCTTAAATAGAACCAAAAAACCCGGCCTAGTGCCGGGTTTTTTGGTTTTGGGGTTCCACCCGTAGGGCGGTGTGTTTACACCCGCCATTAATACCACTGCAAACCTCTTATTCTTTGTTCATCCAGGCAGCATGCCAAAGCTCATCTAAACCATCCAACCACTCATGCATCCCTTGCCACGGATGTTCCATGCCGATATCTGGCAATACGGCTTCTAACTGATCCTTCTCTACCGCTGACAACGTCATCATCCTGTCTAACATCACCGCGTCTACCCACGGGTTAGCCAGCCCAGCGTATTCCCAGTCGAGAATCATCCAGCGATCTTTATATAAAAGCAGATTGTCCGCATGCAGGTCATGGTGCGTAAGGCGAAAGGTATCTGTTGGCCATTGCGCTTGTTCTATCAAGCGATCTGCCAACGGTTGCCAGCGCGCCGGTTCCGGCGTACGAGTAAGGTAGCTATGGACGAGCGCCTCGTAGTCGTAAGGCTCGATGTGGCACGGCATCTCCCATAGCGACGATACATGGCCAAGCAGTGCGCTACGGGTCGGCGCAGAAATTAACGTTTTAGGCGTCGGGTGAACACCGTCATAGAAGGGCAGAAGCATACCTGCGTTCGGCACATTGGCAATCAGCCGAGGCGCCCAAGGTTGGCCCGCAATGGCTTCTAATACTTGCAATTCCCGGTCAGGGCGAGAACCCGGAGCGCCCAAAGTCGTTAGGCTTTGACGCCAGAGCAGAGTTTGAGTTGGGGTTTGAATACGCCAATGAGCGTGTCCGGTACCTTTGTCCAGAAAGGAGACCGCTTGAATGTCGCTGACAAGCTCGAAAACTGCTTCATTCAAGGCTACATCGTCATGGTGCATTACCGGTGTCATTGTTATACTTCCGCTCGTCTCATCGGGGTGCTTCGTCGTTACTGACATAGGCTGAGAGTTTACCCGCTGAACCTGATCCAGTTAACTCTGGCGTAGGGAATGGGATTTTGGTCTGCACTCTTTGCTGGCTAATGCCTTCCTCGCCGGTCGCTGTTTTATTCGAACCGGGAGTCTACATGAAATTCCACGCAAAACCTCTGTCCATGCTGCTAGCGTCCGCGGCCTTCGCTCTGCCATCGGTAGCGTCAGAACTGACCGTCTATACCTACAGCTCATTCACCAGCAGCTGGGGTCCAGGCCCACAAATCAAGGCTGCATTTGAAGCGCAATGTGATTGCACTCTGACTTTTGTCAGCAGTGATGACGGTGTCAGCTTGTTGAATCGAGTCCGCCTAGAGGGGGCTAATACCCAAGCCGATGTCATCTTGGGTATTGATGACGCCTTAATAGCTGAAGCGCGCGCGCTGGGCGTCGTTCAGCCACACAGCATTAATTGGGGGGATTATCCTATGGCCGCCGATCTGGCTTGGTCTGATGATACCTTTGTACCCTTCGACTACGGTTATTTTGCCTTTGTTTATGACTCGGAAACCAACTCTAAGCCGGTGACCTCCTTAGACGACTTGTTGCGCAGCAACGTGACAATCGTTTATCAGGATCCGCGCACCAGTACCGTTGGTCAGGGCCTGATGCTTTGGATGAATGCCGTTTATGGCGATGACGTCGGTGACGCCTGGGGTGCTTTGGCTGAGCGAACAGTGACCGTGACTTCCGGATGGTCGGCGGCCTACGGTATGTTCCTAGAGGGAGAGGCGGATTACGTGTTGAGTTACACCACGTCTCCCGCCTACCATGTGGTCGCGGAATCTACAGATCGCTATAAGGCGCTGGCCTTTAGTGAAGGGCATGTTGCGCAGATTGAAGTAGGTGCCATTTCTGCACACACTCAACAACCGGAACTGGCTGAACAGTTTCTGACCTTTTTGCTGAGCAAAGAAGCGCAGGAGATCATTCCGGTGACCAACTGGATGTTGCCGGTGCGTACTGATGTAGATTTGCCTGAGGTTTTCTCTGAGTTGGCCCAGCCAGAGCGGATTGGGTTTACCGCCGAAGAAGTCTATAGCAATCGACAAAAGTGGATTCGGGAGTGGCGCAACGCCGTTAGTCAGTGACCCATATTGCGCCAGCCTACACTACCATAGCAAAGTCTAACTCGGTCGAGCGGTTTCGGCCGCGCAACTGGATGCTCTGTGTGCCTGGTGCCTTAGCACTTGGGTTGACTTTGGGTGTGAGTGTACTGGCGTTGCTCGCACTGTTTGGCTGGCGCGATACGGGTGCCGATTGGTCGGTATTGAATGATCAATGGTTTTGGCGTGTTGTACGCTTTTCGTTGTGGCAAGCATTACTGAGTGCCGGGTTGTCTGTAGCCTTCGCGATACCGGTAGCGCGAGCATTCGCATTGGATTCAAGCCTTCCTGGGCGCCAGTGGTTTTTGCGCTGGTGCCTGCTATGCTTTGTGATGCCCAGCTTGGTGCTGATCACCGGCATGGTTGTGCTGTTTGGGCGCTCTGGGCTGCTGACGCCTTGGTTGGGTAGTGCTTGGAACCTGTATGGATTGTCCGGTATTTTGTTGGCCCATGTGTTCTTAAACCTCCCCTTTGCTGTGCGGGTGTTCAGCTTCCAATGGCAAGCAATACCGGACACAGCGTGGAAGGTGGCGGTGCAGTTCAATTTAACGGCTTGGCAGCGATTTAAGCTAGTAGAGTGGCCAGCTCTGCGCGGCGTGTTGCCTGCTACGTTTGGTTTTATCTTCCTGCTCTGTTTTAACAGCTTCGCCGTGGTCTTGGCGCTAGGTGGTGGCCCTCGCGGAACAACCATCGAGGTTGC
This sequence comes from Salinispirillum sp. LH 10-3-1, assembly GCF_030643825.1. Lineage (GTDB taxonomy): Bacteria > Pseudomonadota > Gammaproteobacteria > Pseudomonadales > Natronospirillaceae > Salinispirillum. The sequence continues at coordinate 2,309,659 of NZ_CP101717.1, read as the reverse complement.
TATCTATCAAGCCTTGAAATACAACTTCAATCCTTCCGAAGCCCTGATGTTGGCGGCGACTCAATTGATAGTGGCAGGCGGCCTGTTCGCAGTGTTCAGTCGACTAGGGCGTTTAACATGGTTGGCACCAGCATCAAATACTGCCGGTTGGCTACCGGCTTACCGCGGAGTACAAAGGTGGCTAGGTCGTGTCGCCTATATGCTTTGTTGTTGTTTCCTTCTCGCGCCTATTGCAGCGTTGATCCCGGTAGCGCTGCGCGCGCAGTTGAGTGCTTTACCTTGGGTGGACTTGTCGCGGGGCATGGCTTACTCGTTGGCTTTTGCTGGCGGATCCGCCTTGTTGGCCGTGTGTTTGGCATTGGGAATGCTGGCCGTGTGGCGGCATCAAGTGGGTAAATGGCGCCGCCGTCTGGTGGAATCAGCAGCGCTGCATCATCTGGTTATTCCGGGCATGGTGCTGTCGGTTGGGTTGTATATCTTTTTTATGCCGATCATTAATTGGCGGCAATGGGGGTGGGTGGCCATAGTGGTGTTGAATGCCATGATTGCGCTGCCTTTTGTCTTCAGTCAACTGAAACCGGGTATGTTTGACTACGACGCTAACTATCGTCGTTTATCAGCGGACCTGGGGTTGTGCGGTTGGGCACTGTGGGGGCGTGTTGTACTGCCATTCTTGTGGCCGGCTTTGCAACGTGCATTGGCGATCAGCTTCGTCTTGGCCTTAGGCGATTTTGCGGTGTTCGGTATATTTGGTGCAGATCAGTGGCGTACCCTACCATGGCTGATTTATGCCTTGTCGGGCTCTTATCGCTTGGCTGAGGCGGCCTTGGCGTCCCTGTTGTTACTGGCTTTGTCGTTTGTTGCGTTAACCTTTTTAGAAAAACAGAGGCGTTATGCTCGAGAATAATGGCTTAGAAGTTAAAGGCTTGGAGCTACAGCGTGGTCAGCAGCGTTGGCATTACGATTTTGCTGTTAAGCGGGGGGATGCACTGGCATTAATGGGCCCCAGCGGCGTAGGCAAGACGTCACTGCTGGAGTGTCTGAGTGGATTTGTAAGCGCTCAGGCCGGCGAGGTGCTATTGGATGGTACTCTGATCAGCACTCTATCGGCCGAACAGCGGCCAGCCTCCACTCTTTTTCAGCAGCACAACCTATTTGAGCATCTCAGCGTGGCGCAGAACATTCGCCTAGGCTTTCGCCAAGGTCGGCCAGACGCCATCCAGTGGGGGCGGGTCATGGATGCCTGTCGACAGTTAGGGGTCGCAGACTTGTTAACACGTGCTCCAGGGGAGTTGTCGGGTGGTCAGCGTCAGCGTATAGCTCTGATTCGTACCGTGTTGCGTGAGCAGCCGTTGATCCTACTGGATGAGCCCTACAGTGCTTTGGATGAAGAAAGCCGCTTGCGTGCGGGCGAGTGGGTGAGACAGCACATTAAGGCAACTCAGAAGGTTTTGGTGTTTGTAACCCATATGGCAGCGGATGCCGAGCGTTGGGCGGATGATGTGTTGCAATTGCAGAGCCCGGTTACGACGACGTCATAACCGGGCTCCTCGGCCAGCAGCTGGTTAATTAGACGTTAAACCGGAAGTGCATTACGTCGCCGTCTTTAACGATGTATTCCTTACCCTCTAGGCGCATTTTTCCGGCTTCTTTTGCACCTTGTTCGCCTTTGTACTGGATGAAGTCATCATAAGCGATGGTTTCAGCTCGGATAAAGCCTTTCTCGAAATCGGTATGAATAACACCTGCTGCTTGTGGTGCGGTCGCACCAATGCGTACGGTCCAAGCACGGACTTCTTTTACGCCTGCAGTAAAATACGTATGCAGACCAAGTAATTCATAACCGGCACGAATCACCTTGTTCAGCCCTGGTTCGTCCATGCCCATATCGGCGAGAAACTCATCACGTTCATCGTCTTCAAGCTCGGCGATTTCGGCTTCCAGCTTGTTGCAGATGGCGACCACTTGGGCACCTTCTTCTGCGGCAATAGCTTTGACGCGGTCTAACAGAGGGTTATTTTCAAAGCCATCTTCATCGACGTTGGCAATGTACATAGTGGGCTTCAGCGTCAACAAATGAAACTGCGTATTCAGCATTTCGCGCTCCTCGGCGTCGAGCGGGAAAGAGCGCAATGGTTTGGCTTCGTTCAGGTGCGGTAAAACGCGTTGCAGTACTTCCAGTTGGCGGATAGCTTCTTTGTCCTGGCCTTTGGCTTTCTTCTGCAGCTTCATCACCTGTTTTTCAACGCTGTCTAGGTCGGCTAAAGCGAGCTCGGTGTTGATGACTTCGATGTCAGACGCTGGGTCGACCTTATTGGCAACGTGAATGACGTTGTCATTGTCAAAGCAGCGAACCACATGCGCGATGGCGTCTGTTTCACGAATGTTGGCAAGGAATTGGTTACCCAGGCCTTCGCCTTTAGAAGCGCCAGCGACCAAGCCTGCAATGTCTACAAACTCCATCGTCGTAGGAATGATACGTTCTGGCTTAACGATCGCCGCCAGATTATCTTGGCGTGGATCGGGTACAGGCACTACGCCAGTGTTTGGTTCAATGGTACAAAACGGGAAGTTTTCCGCATCGATACCCGCTTTCGTGAGTGCATTGAACAGAGTTGATTTGCCGACATTGGGTAAGCCGACGATGCCACATTTAAAACCCATACTAACCTCTTAAATAGTCAATTACCCAGCTTTGAAGCTGTGTAAGGAATTCATTGCCTTCGCCCATTCGCCCGTGCACACCGTCGGCATTTCGCTGGCAGCAGCGGCAATGGCATCATCGATGTTGTTTTGTTCTGTCGGGGCGGCTTTCGCTAATACGTAGTTGACCACATCGCGCGCATCACCTGGATGACCGATTCCGATGCGTAGCCGGTAAAAATCTTTGTTATTGCCTAGTTGAGCAATGATGTCGCGCAGGCCATTGTGGCCACCATGACCACCGCCTTTCTTTAAACGTGCTACGCCTGCAGGCAGGTCCAGCTCATCATGCGCGACCAGTATTTGCTCTGGCTGCAGTTTATAGAAGTTCGCCAGAGCTGCCACTGCTTGACCGCTGCGATTCATAAATGTCATCGGCTTCAGAAGCCATAGTGGCTGCTCGCCCAACGTAACTTGGCACAGCTCTCCGGCGTATTTCTTATCCGCTTTCCACTGGCCGCGCCAAAGACTGGCGAGTCGGTCGACAAAATCGAAGCCGGCATTGTGGCGAGTGCGGTCGTATTGCGCACCCGGATTACCCAAGCCGACAATCAGGCTGATGCGATCACTGTGGCTCATTCAGGTCTCTCTTTTTTCCTAGTCTGCCATAAAAAAAGGGGCTCAGAAGCCCCTTTTTCAAGTGAAGCACGATTAGGCTTCAGCTTCCTCGTCACTTTCTTCAGCGGCAGAGCCACCTTTAGCGCCCAAGACACTCACTACAGGTGCGTCGTGTTCAGGGCCTTTAGCCAACTCGACTAAAGTTACGCCTTTAGGAACAGTAATGTCTGACAGGTGAACTACACCACCGACTTCCAACTTGGAAACATCGATTTCGATGAACTCAGGCAGGTCAGACGCTTTACAGGTGATTTCTACATCGTTCACACTGTGCAGCAACAAGCCGCCGGCTTTAACGCCTACGCACTTGTCTTCATTGATGAAGTGCAAAGGTACGCGCTTGTGAACCTTGGTTGTCTTAGTCACACGCTCGAAGTCCATGTGCATAACGTCGCCACGCGCAGGGTGACGTTGCATGTCCATCAGAACCACTTGTTGCTCTTTGCCACCGATTTCTAAGGTCAGAACGTGGGAGAAGAAACCTTCGTTCTGTGTGGCCTTAGCGATTGTAGAGGCGCTGAAAGACAAGCTTACAGGCTTCTGTGCTTTGGTACCGCCGTACATGACTGCTGGGATCTTGCCTTCACGACGCAGGCGGCGGCTCGCACCTTTGCCTAAATCTGTGCGCTCTTCAGCAGCCAGGTTGTATACTTGAGACATTTTAATTACTCCGTTTAATAAAAAAAGCCGTGAACATCGCGACCAATGATCACAGCCGTCGCAGCGACAGAATGTCGCTATGGGGCTTATGCCCCGATCAACGCAATGGGCTGGAAGCTACAGAGTATGCGGCTTCCAGCAGTACCACAAAGGGTGCTTTATCTGAACATTGCGCTGATGGATTCTTCGTTGCTTATGCGGCGAATGGCCTCAGCCAGAATACCCGCCATTGAAAGCTGGCGGATGTTACCACATTGTTTTGCCTCAGGCGAGAGCGGAATGCTGTCTGTAACTACCAACTGTAAGTCTGCACTGGCAACGCGTTCAATGGCCGGGCCAGAGAGGACTGGGTGAGTGGCATAAGCCACCACTTCGCGAGCGCCGAACTTCTTCAGAGCAGATGCAGCCATGCACAGAGTGCCCGCCGTGTCGACCATGTCATCCACCAAGATGCAGGTGCGGTCGGTTACGTCGCCAATGATGTTCATAACTTCTGACTGGTTGGCCTTAGGACGACGCTTATCAATGATCGCCAAGTCGGCATTCAACTGCTTCGCTATGGCTCTAGCGCGCACAACACCGCCGATGTCTGGGGAGACGACAACTTTGTTCTCATAATTTTGCTTGACGATGTCGTCGAGCAAAATAGGAGAGCCGTAAATGTTGTCGACTGGAATAGAGAAGAAACCCTGTATTTGGTCGGCGTGCAGGTCAACGGTCAAGACACGATCGGAGCCCACCACCGTCAGCATATCTGCGACTACTTTGGCGCTGATCGGTACGCGGCTGGAACGCGGGCGGCGGTCCTGGCGAGCGTAACCGAAGTAAGGCATAACCGCTGTAATACGGCCAGCGGAGGAACGACGCAAAGCATCTATCAACAATACCAATTCCATGAGGTTTTTGTTGGTGGGGGCACAGGTGGGCTGAATGATAAATACATCGGCACCACGCACGTTCTCATCGATCTCAATAGCGACTTCACCATCGCTGAACTTATCAACCCGAGCGGCGCCGAGGGGAATATCAAGACGTTTTGTTACCTGTTCGGCCAATTCAGGGTTGGCTGTCCCCGTGAAAACCATCATGTTTGACACGCTGCTGTCCTCGAGTGGTTGCGAGTGGTCATTAGACATAAGAAAAGCTCACATTTAACGGGGTTAGGCGTCAATAACAGACGCAACCGGCGAGCGATTGATCCCTTGGGCGACAAATACGGCATAGTCACGCGCCAATTGCTGCGCTGCGTTTTGTGCTTCCGCCTCAGTGTTGAAGGAAATAAAACCACAAGCTCCGGTTCCGGTCAGTCTTGCAGGCCCCAGTTTGTGCATGGTATCCAGCATATTGGCGATCGCTGGATACTGTTCACGAACTGTTGCCTCACAGTCATTTCGGCCTTCCCCTGCCAATGCGGTGCGTATTGTCGTTTTTTGGCTATTTCGTGTCAAACTACGACTGTTAAATATGTCGGCCGTAGAAACATGAATGTCGGGGTGAGCAACAACAAACCAGGCCTCAGGTAGGTCAACCGCCGTTAATTGCTCGCCCACACCTTCAGCCCATGCCGAAGTGCCACGTACGAACACGGGCACATCCGCACCCAACTCGCGGCCCAACTCTGCCAGGGCGTCGATACTTAGGCCGCATTGCCAGAGATGGTTCACAATGAGAAGGGTCGTGGCGGCATTGGAGCTACCACCACCTAAGCCCCCCCCCATGGGAAGCACTTTTTCCAGATGAATTCTGAGCCCAACCGGTGACCTGCGCTTAGGGCGCAGCAATTCTGCGGCGCGCCAGACCAAGTTATCTTCCTGCACCAATCCGGAGTTGTCAGTGAGTTGGACGTCGGAAGTGTTGTCGATTGGGGTGAACACCATGGTGTCGCCGTAGTCGAGCAATTGAAACAGCGTTTGCAGTTCATGGTAGCCGTCGGCACGGCGGCCGGTGATGTGTAACATCAAATTGAGCTTGGCAGGTGAGGTTACCCTAACCGGTGACAGCACCGAATTAGGCACCAGTCACCTCCCAGCTGGATATGATAATTCGGGCGCTGCTGTCTTCGAAGCGGATATTAAAGCGATGTGGTAGTTGAGTGTCCGGGTGGTATGACTCATACAGCACCGTCCAGCCATACTGCTCCAGTTGCTCTAACAGCGCGTCACCGTTCAATTTAATGCCAGCACGCGTCCCCGGCGCTGGAATACCGCGCATCCAATATTGGAGATAATGTAAAGGTAGGTCGAGTGAGGTGGTTTCACTGAGCAATTCATCCAGAGAACGTGCACGAAATACATCGTCAGCGGTGCGCAGTTCGGCCCAGCCAAAGCCGCCACTGATGGATGCACCGCCTTGACCAAGTGGGCCACTGAGACGAATGTTGTAGTCGTTTTCGTGCTGTTGCCAATAGACATTGAAATTGGCTCCTTCGGAACCGGTGCGCGCACCGACGCGGCCTTGCAGGGTCCATGTATCCAGGGCGCGCATCTTGTCACGGTGCTCAAGCCAAGGCGTTAACATGGCGGCTTGATCAACGGGTTCAGCGGGGCGGGTGCTACACGCCGCCACAAATAGAATCAGGGCTAATAGTGTTAAATGCTTAAGGAGCTTCATTTATTTGATCTAATATTCGCTGTAAACGGTCAGTATTGCTGTGTTGAGCCTGCCACTCTGCGGCTACCGACAGCGCCATCTCTGTATCGCCATTGCGCCACAGAGCTTCAACGTAGTGCGCGACAATTTCATCGTCGTCTGCATCCCAACCCTGCATGTCAAGCGCTTGGCGGAGTACCGTGGCTGCTCGCGAGTAGTTGCCTTCGCGAAAATACAGCCAGCCGAGGCTGTCGACAATGGCGGCACTGTTTGGGTTTAACTCGTAGGCGCGCTCGATCAGTGGCCGTGCTTCTTCCAAGCGATCCGTTCTGTCTGCCAGAGTATAACCGAGAGCGTTTAGCGCAGCTGCATTATCCGGGTCCAGCTCAAGAATTTTGCGCAAATCGGTTTCCAGACTATCAAGGCGGTCTATTGGCTCGGCGGATAGGGCGCGCAAATAGAGTAACGTAATGTCTGTTGGCTGCTCGTTTAGGCCCTGCGTATAGGCATCATAGGCCCGCTCGTATTGTCCGACGTCATACCAGAACCGCCCGTGCAGCTCAGCGATTTGATGTTGTATGTTGGCAAAGTGCATTCGATGCTGTTCGAACAAGTCCTGCACATCCACGCTGGGTATCAGGTCTGCAGCAATGAGGCGGAGTTGCCGCTGGATGGCGCTAGGTGCCCAGTCCGGATCACCGACTTGTAGGTAGTATTCAAAGGCAGTGTTGTATTCAGCGTCATCTTCAGACAATCGACCCAGATAGTAGTAGCCGATGGAGGCCAGTTCGGTGTCCAAGAGTTGTTCAAAGTAATCACGCGCCGCACTGTCTTCTTGCACATACGCCAACTCACCACCAAAGCGCAAAAGGCGAGGGTTATTAGGAAGGGCGTCAAGGCCCTCCTTCAAAATCGCCAAGGCACCGGCCTGGTCGTTTTGTGACAGCTGCGCCTGCGCGCGCGACAGATAGAATCGGTCTACCTCTGGGTGGCTACGCGAAGCCGAGGTTAGCAGTATGTCGGCACCACGCCACAGGCTCAGCTCAATCAATGTTTGCCCGTAAGCTTGATAATCTTGCGGTGAGCGAAGTTGGCTGTCGAGGGCTCGCCATAAAATATCAGCGGCTCGTTCGTCGCCGAGCTCTTCGGCAAGAAATCCATTCAACAAGATGAGGTCCGGTGAACGATCGGCTGGAAGCTCTGCGCCCGCGAGTTCGGTACGCAATTGTCGTTGCTGCTCGACTGGCCAAGTGCGCAACAATTCGTAGGGCACATAGAGCGCGTAGTCAGGTTGACGGACCAGCAGCTCACCGAGTGCGTTAACTGCGGTAGTGACTTGGTCTAAGCCGAGGCTCAGTTGCCATAGGCCGTGCCAGGCTTCCAAATGGTTAGGTGTCAGTACTGTCCAGCGTTCATAATAGTAGGCTGCGGCTTCAATCTGGCCCAGCTGAATAGACAGCGGGGCAACGCGCGCCAGAATATCAATGTTGTTTGGATACATTGTGAGGGCGGCGTCGTAGAGCTCCAGTGCCAACTCAGGTTCACTGTTGCGCAGCGCAAGTTCTGCCAGCACGATACGAAAGAACCCCTCTCCGGTGAGTTCATCCGTAGCGAAGGACTCGGTCGGTGGACTCAGCAGTGGCCGAGTATCTGGAGCACGCTCGGGGGATGAGGCACAACCCGCTAGCAACGCTACGCCAACCAATGCAATTAAATTACCTTTAAGATACGACAAGTCGATTCATCCAAAGTGCTGATTTTTAATGTAGAATAGGGTGCCTTCACCGTTTCACCTCATCTGGCCCAGCGTAAACAGGCCAGAACGGCGGGTTGAAACTCAGTAAGGCCCGCACAGTATGGAGTGTAACCCATGCTTTTTTTGGTTGCAGTATAGACTCGCAAAAGATATGCCTTTAGTTGCCCTCGGAATTAATCACAAGACCGCACCCATTGATATACGGGAGAAGGTTGCGTTCGCGCCAGAAACACTGACGGCGGCACATCAATCTCTGCTGGCATCCGGTGGCGTCACCGAGGCTGTGATTGTGTCTACGTGCAATCGTAGTGAGCTTTATTGTGAAGTTGAGAGCGAAGAAGTCGGGCGTCATCTGCGGCATTGGTTGGCGGAATACCATCAGTTGTCGGATGAGGCATTGGCCGCCTGTAGTTACGAGTTTCGTGATCTGGAAGTCGTTACTCACTTATCTCGGGTAGCCTCCGGTTTGGATTCATTGGTGTTGGGCGAACCGCAAATACTCGGACAATTGAAGTCAGCCTACGCGGTAGCCCGTGAGTCGAATACAGTATCCGGTCATCTGAATCGCTTGTTCCAGCACTGTTTTGGAGTGGCAAAGACGGTACGAACGGATACGGCAATCGGGCGTAACCCGGTTTCCGTGGCCTACGCCGCTGTGGACATGAGCACGCATGTGTTCAGTGACCTGGCCGACTGCCATGCCTTGCTGATCGGCGCGGGAGAAACCATCGAGCTGGTTGCGCGCCATTTGCGTGAACGAGGGATTGGCAGTATGACGGTGGCGAACCGCACCTTACAGCGCGCCCAGCAACTCACAGCCGAGTTGGGTGCTAAGGCGATTCTCCTAGGTGAAATACCAGACCATCTGGCGAAGGCCGACATTGTTATTTCTTCTACCGCGAGTCAGCTGCCAATCTTGGGCAAGGGTGCGGTCGAACGCGCGCTGAAACAGCGTCGCCATAAGCCGATGTTCATGGTGGATATCGCCGTACCGCGTGACATTGAACCGGAAGTGGATGAGCTGGATGATGTCTACCTCTATACCGTGGACGATCTGCAGCAGGTGATAGAAGACAACGTGCGTTCGCGTCAGGAGGCAGCTGCCGAAGCGGACGAAATCATTACCCGAGCGGTACAACAGTATGCTGATACCGTCCGAGAGCGCCAAGCCGGCTCTACAATTCGCGCTTTGCGCCAGCGAGTGAGTGCCCAGGCCGATAGCGAACTGGACAAAGCAATGGCGCGCTTGTCCCGTGGTGATAATGCCGCAGAAGTAGTAAAGCAGCTGACGCATAGCCTGACCAACAAGCTGCTGCATCAGCCATCTTTGTTCTTAAAGGAAGCCGGGCGCCTTGGGCGTACGGACCATATACAGCTAGTACAGGAGATGTATTCGTTGGACGGCGACGCAGCCGACACCGATACGAAAATATGAAAGCATCGTTAAAAGCAAAATTGGAACACCTCATTGAGCGTTTCGAAGAACTGTCGGCCTTGCTCTCGGATGCAGGTGTCATCAGTCGACAAGATGAATTTCGCCAATATTCGCGCGAGTACTCGGACTTAGAACCACTGGTACAGACTTTTTCCGAATACCAGAGCGCGCTGGCGGATCAGGCTGAAGCGCGGGTGTTAATTGAAGACAATGACCCAGACATGCGCGAAATGGGCCAGGAAGAACTTAAGTCAGCGGCTGAGCGGTTGAATACGTTGGAAGTGGAGCTGCAAAAGCTGCTGATGCCCAAAGATCCAGATGACGACAAAAACATCTATCTGGAAATCCGTGCAGGTACCGGCGGCGACGAAGCTGCGATTTTTGCGGGCGATCTCTTTCGTATGTACTCCAAGTACGCCGAATCTCAGCGCTGGAAGGTCGAAGTAATCAGCGCCAGTGAAGGCGAGCATGGAGGGTACAAAGAAGTTATTACCCGGGTGGTCGGTAACGGCGTGTACGCGCAGATGAAATTCGAATCCGGCGCACACCGCGTACAGCGTGTGCCTGAAACCGAATCACAAGGGCGCATTCACACCTCCGCTTGTACAGTCGCTGTTATGGCCGAAGCCGACGAAAGTGGCGAAATTGAAATCAACAAAAACGATTTACGCATTGATACCTTCCGTTCATCCGGCGCTGGTGGGCAGCACGTTAACACCACCGACTCCGCGATTCGTATTGTGCACTTACCGACGGGTATTGTCGTGGAATGTCAGGACGAGCGTTCACAGCACAAGAACAAGGCGAAAGCCATGTCATTGCTGGCGACCAAGTTGGAGCAGGCCACCAAAGACGCCGTACACGCGGAACAAGCGTCTCAGCGTAAGTCCTTGGTGGGCAGCGGCGACCGTTCGGAACGTATTCGCACCTACAACTACCCGCAAGGTCGTGTAACGGACCATCGCATCAACTTAACGCTCTACAAGTTGGACGAAATCATGGAAGGCCGTTTGGATGATGTCATTGGGCCTTTGCGCAATGAGCATCAAGCGGAACTTTTGGCCGAAATGAGCCAAAGCTGATGCGCGTCCCAGCATGAACATAGGTACGGCAATGCAGTGGGCCAGCAGTCAATTGTCCGGCCAAGAAGCTCGTGTAGACGCAGAACATCTGTTATGTCATGTACTGCACCAGCCCCGTACCTACTTGTTCACTTGGCCAGACAGGTTGTTAGGCGACGCTCAATTGGCGTTATTTCAACAACTCGTTGCCAAGCGCCAACTCGGTGAGCCGATCGCTTATTTAACCGGTCACCGCGCTTTTTGGACATTGGATCTCGAAACGGCTCCCAGTACGCTCATTCCGCGCGCCGACACAGAAACCCTCGTCAGCGCCGTGTTGGAGCGTGTATCACCAAGTGCGATGGATGTTGTGGATCTGGGTACAGGGACGGGAGCCATAGCGCTGGCCCTCGCCAGTGAACGCCCATCGTGGCGGGTGCAGGGCATAGACCTGTCGGCCGATGCCGTCGCTTTAGCCCAGCGCAACGCTCAGCGCAATGAGCTAGAGAACGTCACTTTCCGGCAAGGTTCCTGGTGCACCCCCTTGGCTGACCATAGCGTTGATGTGCTGGTCAGTAACCCGCCCTATATTCGCCAGGATGACCCACACTTGGATGAAGGCGATGTGCGTTTTGAACCACGCTCTGCGCTGACCTCCGGCGCTGATGGATTGGACGACATTCGCACCATCATTCAGCAGGCAAAACGTGTGTTGCGCGCTGGTGGGTGGATCTTTTTTGAGCATGGCTATGATCAGCGCGATGATGTGATATTGTTGTTGATCAGTGCAGGTTTTGAAGGGCTTGCCTCGGAACAAGACTTGGGTGGTAACGACCGAGTCACCTTAGGGCGACTGCCGAGGTTAATTACGCTCTAGAGCACCTTTCGTAAACCCAAGCACCACACATCAACAACAAAGCACATAGGGCCGCTGCGCATGTCCGAGCCATGGCTTCAACCCAAGGTACTCATCGGCCAACTCGTTGAGTTGCGCCCCTTGAGCCGCGATCACACAACGGATTTACAGCGTGTAATTCTTAATTCTCAACTGGCCGACTTGTGGTACACATCCGTGCCGCGCCCTGAAGAAGTCGCCGACTACATTGATCGAGCGTTGGCGGATCGCGATAAAGGCATCGCCATGCCCTACATCGTGAGGTTGCGCAGCAGCGGCGCAGCGGTAGGCTGCACACGGTATTGCAATGCTGACGCCAGCGCACCTAATTTGGAAATCGGCTACACCTGGTACTCGCCGAAGGTACAGCGCACCGGAGTGAATACCGAATGCAAATACTTGATGTTGGAGCATGCCTTTGAGTCATTAGACTGCATTGCCGTGTATTTTCGTACCCATTTCATGAATCGGCGCTCGCGAGCGGCCATAGAGCGCTTGGGTGCAAAGCAAGATGGCATCATTCGTAACCACCAAAGACTGCCAGATGGCAGTTATCGCGATACGGTGGTGTATTCGATCATTGATAACGAATGGCCAGCGGTGCGCAATCGCTTGCAGGGGCTTATGGACAACGAGTACACATAGACGCTGTTGTGGTCTGCCCAATATAGTTTGAGAAACCTTTTTATTGTTTGTGATAGTTTTTGGCTATGGTCAAGGTGGTGGGTAGTCATTAGCCAGATGGCGCATGGGGTATTACACTGGTGCTCAGATTTTTGGTTCAACAGGAGGAGATACCATGTCTACTAACGCAATTGGCATACAGACCGAGCAAGCTCAACTGCTGGCGTCCGGCTTAAATGACTTGTTGGCGAACTACCAAGTGTTCTATATGAACGCCCGCGGTTATCATTGGAACATTCGTGGTAAAGACTTCTTTGAACTGCATTTGAAGTTCGAAGAACTGTATAACGATCTACTGTTGAAGGTGGATGAAATAGCCGAGCGCGTGCTGACACTGGGCTATGAACCAGCGCACAGCTATTCCAGCTATCTGGGTTCCTCGGCCATTCAGGAAAAGGCCAAGGTGACCGATGGCAGTGAAGCGATTGCGCAGATCCTGGAAGCGTTCAAGACACTGATCGCCAAGCAGCGTAAGCTGCTGGCACAGGCCAGCGAGGCCAGTGATGAAGGTACATCAGCCTTGATGAGCGACTACATTCGTGCGCAAGAAAAGATGGTTTGGATGTACGGCGCCTACTTAAACAAGTAAAACACAGTCTTGATGGTTGGTACCTTGGTGCTGACAAATGTGACCTGTGTAATACACATCTGTAGCAAATCGCGGTACGCTGCGAGCTATCGTCCGCCCTCTGACCAAGAGGGCGGTTATTTATCTTTGCAAAAGGAGCTTTGTCATGGTCACGCTCACTTCCGTGAAGCGCGCGTTCTATCTGGCCGTTGTTGGTGCTTTCTCTTTGGTCATTGGATCGGCCCTTGCCAGTGCACAATCATTAGAAGACCGCACGATTTCACGTTGGTTAGAAACCAGTGTTGAATTAGAACCTTTCGGCGAAGCCCTAGACGGCATCCTGAACGAAGACGACGAGGACTGGGAACGCTATACCACGCTGTCAGAAGCTGAATACTACCAGCTTATAGAAGCGGAGCTGAGAGCCGTCGGTTTGTACGATGATGTAGAGCAGGTCACGAGTCGTTTCAGCTGGTCGTCACCAGGTCACTTCTTCCGGACGGGGGAGCGTATCGGCTTGGCCATGCAGGCCTATTTTGCACGTGAGATGATGGCTGAAATGCCGCCTGAACAAGCGGCCATGTTGGCTGACTTCTTAGACCCTGCGGTCGGCGACGTACCGAATGATGACATCAATGTTATTGAGCGAAACTGGGATACCATCCTGGCCTTTATTGAAGCTCAAGGCTATCTCGACGACGATTACTAAATCCTATGTGGCAAAGAAAGCCCCGAGTCAGCAAACTTGGGGCTTCTTTTCGAGTGCAGTAAACGTCTAGTTGAACTGCGGCGTGTAGGTCTCCAACGTTCGTTCCAGCGCCGCTACGCCGGACGGTAGATCCACAGCTACTCCCAATGATTTAACGCTGGAACCCAACGCATGTACCGTGCGAAACAGGTGGTGCGCTCGACATTGCTCGCCCATCTGACCAATGCGCACAATACGTGGCCCAAACGATCCCGAAATCTCTACGCCGTGCTGCTTTGACATATGTTGCAGTAATGCTTTGCCTTCAATGCCGTCTGGCAAATTGATACCCACCACAGAGTTTAAGCGCGATGGCCCATCAACGTAGAGTGACAGCCCAAGACCCTCAATGCCTGCTTGCAGCGCCAGTGAACATTTCAAGTGTCGATCAAAGCGGCGCGGTAACGTCTCTTGGCAAATGAGCCGCAAAGCTTCATGTATCGCCAGAATTCCAGACACCGGAGCGGTGTAGTGGTACGACTTCTGATACCAGAACTGATCTGCCAGCTTCGCGTCCAAGCACCAATGGCGTAACATGTCTTTGCGCGTGGTGATCAACTCCCAAGCGCGTTCCGAAAACGCCACCAGAGATACACCGGGGATCGAACTCAAGCCTTTTTGCCCGCCGGTAATCACCGCATCCACACCCCAATCGTCCATATCCAAAGGCATCGTACTCAGCGTGCAGACGGCATCGGTAATGACCAGGCAATTCAACTCGCGCGCCGCACGGCAAATCGCCGGCAAGGCGTGGTTGTACACTGTATTGGATGTCTCGCCCTGCACAATAGTCAACACGTTCGGCCGATGCTGGCGCAAAGCCGCAATGATTTGCTCGGCATCCGCAGCTTGCGCTGAATCAACGTCAGCAACAATAACTTCAGCCTCAACACGCTCTGCCATTTCCGCTAAGCGATTACTGAAAAAGCCGTTGCGTACCGACAGCACCTTGCTGCCCGGCACCACTAAATTCACAATCGCCATTTCCATGGCTGCAGAGCCCGGCCCAGCTACCCCTAAGATGTGTTGTGACTGAGTCTGAAACACATAGCGTGACATCGCCTTCACCTGCTCGATGATGCGCGCCATGGTGTCACCCAAGTGATTGATCACAATGCCATTCGCCGCCGCCACTTTCGCTGGAATAGGCACCGGGCCGGCTCCCATCATCAACAAGGGTTCATCGGGCAGAATGACATCCAATGGCACTATTTCGGGCACAGGGTGGCGCATGGCACTTGAGTCCTTACAGGTAAGAAAGTTAAACAGAACCCAAACGATAACAGAGCGTATGAAAAAGTGCGCGGAGATTATTGTAAGGGTGACATTGCCGCTTCATAACGCTGCTTGAGGGTATTGAAGACCGTTTGTTGGTCCTGGTCACTGAGCACACTGATGTCAAAATAAATTCGCGCACGTTGATCTGTCGTATAGGACACAATTGACGCATCTTTAAAGCGAATACCCAACCCGCGCTTCCAGCGACTAGGGGCATGAATGACCAGCATGGGGCAAGACGGAAGGTTGCGGATAGTGAGGTGGGTCCAGCCCGATTCCGTGACGAGGGGGCCTTTGATCGTTGCGTCCGTTATGGTCAGTAACGGCTTCTTGCGCCAATACCACGGATAGCCCGACAGGCGGCCGTTGACAAACATGGCGGCGGCAAAAGGGAGCATCGACCATAGTGCACCCAGCAGAGCAGTTAAAAGGGTGATTGCATACATAGGAATAAGGATTCGCAGCGTGATTCGTTTGAGACACCGACGTTTGATAGGGTCGGCAAAGAACTCATCTGTCTGTTCGCCACTTAACACTTAGGACTCCTTGTCGAAAGTTGAACGCTTTCGCATCTAATGGCCTTAAATACTTTCCGCCCGAAAACGTTCCTGTAGCACCTGCAACACGGCTTGTTGATCTTCTTCGTTAAGAAGAGAGACGTCCATTTTGAAACCATACGGCTGCTTGTTTTGATTGATGGCAACCCACTCTCGTCTTGGATAGAGCCACTGTAGCCATTGAGGTGGCATGCGTTTCACCATAATGGGCTCAACCAGCAAGTTATCCAGCATAAAGTAAGCCCTTCCAGAACGCTGCAGGCTGGCACCTTTCAATGCTGTAGCAGTGACGATGACTTCATCATCTCTCAAAAAGGGGTTATACACGCCTAAGAGGTTAAGGCAGACCGCAAATATTGCAACAGCTAAGACGAGTAAGGCGTAAGAGTTCCACTGAAATGCATAACCGAGTTGGATGATGCCAATCACAAGGGCGAAACCAACCCAAAAGCGGACCCAATGATGGCGTTTCTTTACTGGGTTTGAGGAGAAAATCAGAACACTTTTTTGTACACTCATGACCAGTTCCTTTCATGATTAGTGATATCCCTTACTGCCGAGCAAGGTTAGCGAAGGTATGTTGGGTATGCAACACTCGCAAGACGCCACGCTCAACTATCTTATGGCTACATTCGAAAAGTGGTCAATTTCTTAGTTCTATACTGCATCCGGCTGTTGTTCCGGCGCCGCTTCTTGAAATGTCGGTAACTCGTTGCAGCGCGTAGCAATGGCGTCAATGGTCGGGAACTCGGCCATTGGTAACTGGTAGCGATACGCATTGTAGACCTGCGGTACCAACATAACGTCAGCCATGGTGAGGGTATCACCAAAACAATAACTGCCCGCCGTGCGTTTAAGCTTGGCTTCCAAACCTGTGAATCCCACCTTCAACCAATGGCGATACCACTCATCGCGCTCTTGCTCACTGTGGCCCAAATGGCCCGACAGATGTTGCAGCACGCGTAAGTTATTCAGCGGGTGAATGTCGCAGGCAATATCCAACACCAAGGCTTTCACCTGAGCGCGTGAGCCCGCATCAGCAGGGTACAACGGGGGATTGGGAATACGGTCTTCCAGATACTCAAGAATAGCCACAGACTGATTCAGCACCAGATCGCCATCGACCAGTGTGGGCACCAACTCCGTTGGGTTCATCTCTCGATACGCAGCAGCATGCTGCTGCCCCCCGTCTTTCACCAAATGCACGCTTTCCTGCTCGTAGGCAATGCCCTTCAGATTCAAGGCAATCCTGACGCGATAGGCGGCAGATGAGCGCCAGTATCCATAAAGTTTCATTATGTTGTCACCGTAGTTTTGGCTCTGGCATTAGGGCAGCGAACGGGGGGTGAAAGACCGTTCAAGCGCAAGGATGCGCTTGGCGAGCCCCCATGGACAAAAACGCCCGGAGCGTTTTTGCACGAACGCAGTGAGCCCGTAGGGTCAGGCGCAAGGATGCGCCTGATAATCGGTTCACGGCGTGTCTGGAACCCCCGTTCGCTGCCCTAATGCCTAGGGTACAGGGTAGAGATGATCGTTAGCTTGCTTGGACTACCCGCTGATCAATTGCTCCGAAAATACTGCTGCCTGAGCTGTCCAGCACTTCCATGCGGATGCGATCCCCGAACTTCATAAACGGCGTGCTTGGCTTGCCGTCACGAATCGTCTCGATCATCCGGACTTCTGCGATGCAACTGTAACCTACACCGCCTTCGCTGATCGACGTACCGAAATCCGTCCCTTGCTTGTTGGACACCGTGCCTGAACCGATAACCGCACCAGCACCGAGATTACGTGTTCTGGCAGCGTGCGCGATCAACTGACCAAAGTCAAAAGTCATATCCACGCCCGCATTCGGTTTACCGAACAGCTCGCCGTTATAATAGGACAACAACGGCAAGTGCAGCTTGCCTTCGCGCCAGTCGTCGCCCAGCTCGTCAGGCGTAACCGCCACGGGGCTAAAGGCAGAAGCAGGCTTTGATTGAAAGAAGCCAAAGCCTTTGGCCAGCTCGTTGGGGATCAGACCGCGCAAAGACACATCGTTCACCACCATCACCAAACGAACGCTGTCACGCGCCGCCGTGGCGGAAATGCCCATGGGCACGTCATCGGTGATCACCGCAATTTCGCCTTCGAAGTCGATGCCCATGTCTTCGGTAGGCAAGCGTACGTCTTCGTACGGTCCGATAAAATCGTCAGAGCCGCCTTGGTACATCAGGGGATCAGTCCAAAAGCTGGGAGGCATTTCCGCATCACGCGCTTTGCGCACCAACTCTACATGGTTTACATAGGCACTGCCGTCGGCCCATTGAAAGGCGCGGGGCAGGGGAGAGGCGCAGGCGCTTTGTTCAAACGGTTGCGCGCCGGTTACCGAGCCCGCGTTTAAGGCTTGGTAGATTTCCCGCAAGGGCGCTTCGGTAGTGCCCCAGTCATCCAGTGCCTGTTGCAGTGTTGCAGCAATTGCCGGCACAGCGACGCATTGGGTGAGATCGCGGCTGACCACGACCAATTGGCCGTCGCGTGTGTGGTTTTTCAGAGTCGCTAATTTCATGGCTTGGTCATCCAGCTCTTAACGTAGTCGGTGTTTTCCGTAGGCAATGCCGCGCTGCCTACTTCCAGGGCGTCGCGCGTGTCGAGCATCACTGCTACTTCGTCCAAAAAGGTTTTAGGCTTTTCCTGCGCGGCTTTAAACGCCTTGGGGTGTGGCCCGTGTGTGAAACCGGCCGGGTGAAAGGTCACCATGCCCGCTTCGATGTTGTCGCGGCTAAAGAAGTCACCCGCGTGGTAGAACAGTACTTCATCGTAGTCGTCGTTGTTGTGATAAAACGGGACTTTTAAGGCGCCGGGGTCGCTTTCTACGGGGCGTGGCACAAAAGTACAGACCACAAAGCGCTGCGCCACAAAGGTCGTGTGCGCAGAAGGCGGCAAGTGGTAACGGTGGCTCATTAACGGGCGAATGTCGCGCCAGTTCAAGCGCATCACCGTTAAATCACCGTGCCAGCCAATGGCGTCCAGCGGGTTAAACGGGTAGGTAACGACCGACACCGCATTGTGGCGTTTGATCTGCACCTGCCACGTATCCTCAGAATACTGCGCCTGAAACGCTGTATCGATTTTCGGTGTGTCGATGACTGCAGGATCGAAGATCGCGTGGTTACCCACCAAGCCCTTCTCGGGCAGTTGGTACGAATCGTTGGTGGCTTCGATCAGCAGCATAAACATCGGCTCGGTTGGCTCAATGCGCCACATGGTGCTGCGTGGCAACACCACGTAATCGCCTTCCGTCAGGCTCAGGTGGCCGTAGTCGCAGAACAACTCGCCACTGCCTTGGTGGATAAACAACAGGTCATCACCGTCGGCATTGCGGGCCAAAAAAGGCATCTTTTCGGTCAGTCGCCAGACCCGCATGCGACAACTCGCGTTAAACAGTATGTCCGGCACATCCCACGGCGAACCGTTGAGGTTGTTGTCGGCTTGCGTCAGGTCAAACGCGCGTGGCTTCAGAGGGCCTTCCCAGTCGCTCCAGCCCGTTGGCGCGTGCGTATGGTGCAAGTGGGTAGCCGGGCCGAAAAAGCCGCTCCGGCCTACCTCCCGCTCGTATATGGCGCGCTCGGGAAAGTCCGCGTGCGCTTGGCGAGAAATTTCCCCTTCCCGCAAAGGGAATGAAGCCCATTTACGCATTGTCGATCACTCCGCGACGAATCTGATCTTCTTCAATGGATTCAAAAAGCGCTTTGAAATTGCCTTCACCAAAACCTTCGTTGCCTTTGCGCTGGATGATTTCGAAAAACACCGGGCCGATAACCGTTTGGGTGAAAATCTGCAACAAGATGCCGTCTTTCAACGGTGCGCCATCAATCAGAATGCGCAATTCACGGAGATCGTCGAGCTTTTCCGTATGGCCTTCTACGCGCTCGTTTACTTTCTCGTAGTAGGTCTCCGGTGTTGGCATAAAGTCTACCCCGCGCGCGCGCAATGTGCGGACGGTGTCGTAGATGTCTTCGGTCGACAGCGCGATGTGTTGGATGCCTTCGCCATTGTATTCACGGATAAACTCTTCGATCTGTGACTTGTCATCTGACGACTCGTTGATCGGAATACGAATCTTCCCGCACGGGGCGGTCATGGCTTTCGACACCAAGCCGGTCAGCTTGCCTTCAATATCAAAGTAGCGGATTTCGCGGAAGTTACCAATGCGCTCGTAGAACCCGGCCCAAGTGGCCATGTTGCCGCGCTTCACGTTGTGGGTCAGGTGGTCCAGCACTTCCAAGCCGACGGAGTGCTCTTGCATGCTCGCTTCCCAGTTGTCATACAGTTTGAAGTCCACTTCGTAGATGCTGTTCGCGCCGTAGCGGTCAACAAAATACAGCAAGCTACTGCCAATACCGTACACCGCGGGAATGTTCAGCTCCATAGGGCCGACCTGCGTTTGATACGCAGTTGCACCATTGGCTAGGGCGTGCTTGAAGGCTTCAGCGGCGTCTTTTACTCGAAACGCCATGGCACAAACGCTGGGGCCATGCTCACGCGCAAAGGCTTCTGCCTGTGAGTTTGGTTGGCCGTTGACGATGAAGTTGATGTCGCCTTGCTTGTACAACCACGCTTCTTTCGAGCGGTGCTTGGCAATTTCGGTGAAGCCCAAAGAGTGAAACAGATCCTTCAGGTTTTGGATGCCTTCAGCAGAAGCGGCCGTGTATTCAACGAATTCGAATCCGTCGGTGCCCAAAGGGTTAATATGGTCTGTCATCTTACTTCTCCGGTTTCATTGTTATCAGGGGAGGTTCAGGCTTGACGCAATCAAGGACGGCAAGCCACGAACTCGTGCCCTAATACTTGATCGCGCACCGACAAAAAGAAAGGGTGGTACGCCGAGAGTTTGTGCAGCGAGGGTTGTCCTTTTTGTAATCTCTGGTGTACAAAAGCGAGCCATTTCGAAGTCAGTTATTTTTCACGGCACGCGGCGTGGCTTCGCAGTTTGCAAGCTTGACCACTTGGGTGTCCAAAGCGCATTTCACTGTACAATTTGCATTACAGGGCAGGGCTGCCAACGGCCGTTACGGCTTTGGGAAAGCACTTCGAGTTATGCAATAGTGGACGCATTCCTAAATATTGTTGAGTACCCCAACAAAATGACGTATCGACATTTCCCACCGTGGTTGATCCTGATGGGGTTGATTACAGCCCTTGGGCCATTAGCCATTGATATGTATTTGCCCGCGTTCGTGGCCATCGCAGATGACTTGCAGGCGTCTACCGACACCATAGAGCTGAGCTTGGCCAGTTTCTTCATTGGCTTGGCCATTGGTCAGGGCGTTTACGGCCCACTGAGTGATCGCTTTGGACGCAAGCCGCCGCTGTTGTTCGGGCTGGCGCTCTATACGCTGGCTGCTGCTGTATGCGCCCTTGTGCCTTCGGGTGAAGCGCTGGTGGCTATTCGCTTTGTACAAGCCTTGGGTGGCTGCGCCGGTATGGTTATTGCGCGCGCCATCGTGCGCGACAAAACAGAGCCGCAGGATGCGGCTAAAGCTTTTTCCATGCTGATATTGATCATTGGTGTAGCCCCCATTCTGGCCCCCATTGCTGGCTCATGGGTGTTGTCGGTGTCGGGCTGGCGGGCCATTTTTTGGTTTCAAGTCTTTGCTGGTACAGCCTGCTTGCTGTGGGCTTGGCTGGGGTTGCAGGAAACCCATCCGGGCGATGATCGTAAACTGAGTTTTCGTCGCGTAGGCGCCGATTACTTAGAATTGCTGCGTCACCGCTCCTTCATGGGCTTTAGCCTCACGGCGGCCTTGGCCATGGGCGGTTTTTACACCTATTTGGCTTCAACACCCGCATTGATGGTACGCGGTTATGGTTTTACTCCCGAGCAATACGCTATGCTGTTCGGCACCAACGCAGCTGGGTTTATTTTGATGAGCCAGATCAACGCGGTACTGCTGCGGCGGCGTAGCATGTTGACAGTGCTGCGTGCGGCCATTTGGATTCAGCCGTTGGCAGGTATTACCTTGGGTGTTATGACGTTGGTGAACCCGTTACCCCCTCTTTGGTTGCTCGCGCCGGTTATGTGGGTGTTGATATCCTCTATTGGTCTGATTTCTCCGAATGCTTCGGCGGCCGCGCTAACCCAACCGGGGTTGCGCGTGGGTACAGCATCGGCGCTGTTGGGTATGCTGCAGTTTTCGTTAGCGACCTTTATTGTCATTGTGGTGGGCTCGTTGTCGAACATCACCGCACGGCCGCTGGGCATCGTGATGATGATTACGTCGGTAGCGGCGATTCTGGTATTAACCTGGGTGGCCCGACCGGAGCGCTGTCAGGTACGACCGATGACCACACATCAGCGCGATGAATTATTGGAAGAGCAACACATCAGTAAGTAATCGCTTACCTTCGACGTATTCTTGATACTGGTCAAAGGCGCAGTAGTACACCGTACCGAGCGTCTTTGGCTGGCCACGCAACAGCCAGTGGTCAGTGCGCTTGGGCTGGCGGTAGCGTCCGGTGATCCAATGCAGGTCGTTACCGTCTTTGCGCACCAGCGCCCAGCGATAGTCGTCCAGATCGTATTCTGTCTTCGCTGTCACCTTGGGTTCTTGCCCCAGTTCACGCATGATCTTTTGCCATTTCGCCCCGTGCCCCGTGCGTGGCCCCGCCATCCCGTGGGCTATTTCATGCAGTATCGTTTCTTTGGCCTGCAACAGACTACCCGCCAGTGCGTGGTGCTGAGACAGCTCTATGCGTTTTTCACGATATCGACACAAGCCGAGCGTGCGGCGTTGGCGATTGAAAGAGAATGACCATTGAGGGAGGTGTCGCGCCAATAAGCTGGAAGCGAGGGCTTCTATGGCTTCGAGCTTTTGTTGTTCAGCAGGGGTCATGGTTGCATAAATGGGAAGCAGTCCGCGATTCAGGGTCAAGACCAAATTGGGTTCTACAGCACAGCCTACTATTGGTAGGTGAGCAGGTAGAACCCAATTTTAACGCCGCCACTGCAAGCGCAGTAGTTTAGAGACGTCTTTTAGCCTTCGTAGCGTTGGAAGACTAACGTCGAGTTCGTACCACCAAAACCAAAGCTGTTAGACATAACTCGCTGGAGTTTAATGCCTTCTTTGGTCGCCGTTACGATGTTCGCGCCTTCGGCTTCCGGGTCCAGCGTTTCTACGTTAGCAGAACCACCCACGAAGTCGTTATTCAGCATCAGCAATGAGTAAATCGCTTCCTGTACACCGGTTGCCCCCAACGAGTGGCCCGTCAACGACTTGGTTGAGCTGACCATAGGCGCTTTTTTGCCTTTGAACGCTTCTTTGATCGCACCCAGTTCAGCGGTGTCGCCGGCAGGTGTGCTGGTGCCGTGCGCATTGATGTAGTCAATGTCGCCCTCCACCGTGCTCATGGCTTGCTGCATGCAGCGCACCGCGCCTTCACCCGACGGAGCAACCATGTTGTAGCCGTCAGAGGTCGCACCATAGCCGACCAGTTCTGCATAGATCTTAGCGCCACGAGCTTTCGCGTGTTCCAGCTCTTCCAGAATCATCATGCCGCCGCCGCCAGCGATGACAAAGCCATCACGGTTGGCGTCGTAAGCACGCGAGGCTTTTTCCGGGGTGTCGTTGTACTGTGTAGACAGGGCACCCATGGCGTCGAACAAGCAAGACAGTGTCCAATGCTCTTCTTCACCACCGCCAGCGAAGACCATGTCTTGCTTGCCCATTTGAATCTGTTCCATTGCGTTGCCGATGCAATGCGCGCTGGTGGCGCAAGCAGAGGTAATGGAGTAGTTCACGCCACGGATTTTAAACGGCGTAGCCAAACACGCGGATACCGTGCTGCCCATGGTTTGGGTGACACGATAAGGTCCAACGCGCTTCAAACCTTTTTCGCGCAGAATATCCGCAGCTTCGGTTTGGCTGGCAGACGACGCACCGCCTGAACCTGCGATCAGGCCCACGCGGTCGTTGGAATACTGCTCTTCGGTCAGGCCTGCGTCTTTAATGGCTTCCGCCATGCTGTAATACGCGTACGCGGCCGCGTCACCCATAAAACGCATGGTTTTACGGTCAACGTATTCGCTCAGGTCCAAGTCAGGACGCGCGGCAACATGGCTGCGCATACCCAGTTCGGCGTATTCCGGTTTGGCTTTGATGCCTGATTTCATGTGTCTCAGGCTGTCGGTTACCGTTTCCAGGTCGTTTCCGAGGCATGACGCGATGCCCATGCCAGTCACTACTACACGACGCATATCAACTCTCCATTTGGTCAGAGGTGAACAGGCCTACACGCAAATCGCTGGCGGTATAGATGATCTTGCCGTCGCATTCCAACGATGCATCAGCAATACCCATCACCAACTTGCGCTCAATGACGCGCTTGATGTCGATGTGGTAGCGCACGAGCTTGGCATCGGGCATAACCTGGCCAGTGAACTTCACTTCACCAGCACCCAATGCACGGCCGCGGCCGGGGTTGCCTTTCCACGCCAGAAAAAAGCCGATCAACTGCCACATGGCGTCGAGGCCTAAGCAGCCGGGCATAACCGGGTCGCCAGGAAAGTGGCAGCTGAAGAACCACAGGTCAGGGTTGATATCCAGTTCGGCGATGATTTCGCCTTTACCGTGTGCACCGCCTTCCAGACTGATGTGATTGATGCGATCCATCATCAACATTTCCTTGACCGGCAGCTGTGCATTGCCGGGGCCGAACATTTCGCCGTAACCGCACTGCAACAGCATGTCTTTATCAAGTGAACTCGGTCTGTCAGTCATACACGTAAGCCTTTGTGACTAATTTTAAAATTTCGCAGACCATACCGCATAGTGGGGGTCTGATTCCATACCTGCAGCGAATAAGTGATATGGAGTGCGCTCAAGGATAGCGACTTAAGGCGCGACTAGCCAGCCGACAATGGTGGGAATCAGCAGAGAACTCACCACGCCAGTCAGGCTCATGGCCAGCCCGGCAAAGGCCCCCGCCAGCATACTGACCTGTATGGCCTGCGCGGTACCGAAGCCGTGGGCGGCCAAGCCCAGTGCGAAGCCTTGCACTGCGTCATCACGAATACGCAGCAAACGAAACAGTGGTGGGGCGAGGATGCAGCCGATTACCCCGGTGATCAGCACCAGTCCCGCTGCCAGTGAGGGATAACCGCCGATTTTCTCTGCAATGCCTATCGCAATGGGCGACGTGACGGACTTGGGTGCCAACGACAACAATAAATCAGGCGAACCACCCAGCAGCAAACCAATCCCCACCGCACTGACGACGGCAGTAACTGCGCCGATGATACAGGCGGCCATAATGGGCAGCAGCAAAGCGCGAATGCGCGGCAGGTGATCGTACAGAGGCACGGCCAACGCCACCGTGGCGGGCCCGAGTAAAAAGTGGATGAACTGCGCACCGGTAAAATAGGTGTCGTAATCGGTGCCGGTCAGCAACAACAACGAGATGATCAAGATCATCGATAGCAAGACCGGGTTTAGCAAAGGCGAACCACCCAGTTTGCGATTCAACGCGCTGGCCAGCAGAAAGCTGGCGACAGTAACAATCAGCCACAGCAAGGGCTGCGCGGCAAAATACACCCAGAACTGCGTCAGCGGAAGATCATTCATAGGGTGTTATTCCGCATGGGTGTCCGTAGGACGGGTCATCAGTTTTAGCACCAAGGCAGTCACCACCAAGGTAACCGCCGTACTGCCGATCAGTGATGCCGCTACCACTAACCATTCGTGCCGCAGAATCTGCAAATGCAGCATTAAGCCCACACCGGCCGGAATAAATAGCAGTGCTAAATAGCGGATCAAACCCTCGGCGGGTAAGCGCAGTGCCATCGGCACTTCGCCGTAAATCATCAAACCGATGAGTAAAATCAGCATGCCCGCTACCGGGCCGGGAACCGGAAGGCCTAATCCAACGACGATGAACTCGCCAAGCAATTGACACGTGAGGAGAATGAGGAAACCGGTCAGCAAGGAGAGGCTCCATGGGTAGAATGGTATTTAAGTGGTAGAGAATACGGTGTGGGTACACAAAACAAAAGCAGCCGAAGCTGCTTTTGTTTATCGAGGCTGTTATTGCGGACCTAAAGCTCCATCGGAAGCAATGATGACTCCGTTCGCTTGGTTAGCGCCATCTATCGTATGAAGGTCATAAGTCGCAAAGAACCACTTTTCATCATCGTTTGTTTGATTGAATAGCCCATCAATTGAGCCTATAGCGTTCGCGGAATCATAGGTTCCTTGCATATCCATAGATAGAGTTCCCTTGATTACGGCTGCGTCACCACTGATCGACATATCCCAATTATATACGTCGCCGTAAACAAGAAGAGTTGCATTATTCACAATTCCGCTACTGTTAATCGACATATAAAAGTCAGCTTCTAATCCTGGGTTTGCTGCAGTAAAGAACTCCGTTTCACTGGACCAATTTAGGTTCTTTTCTGGTGTCCCTATTACATACCAAAGATAATCACCGCCTAGCTCTTGAGATATATCGGTGCTTTGGTAATTATCATACAGATAGGTACCAGACTCGGAGTGTTCCGTCATGTCCCAGTAACCCCAACTTACAACAGGACTAGGCACGGACTCAGTGCCATTTACGCTAACTTGGCTCTGAAATTCTTCATAGTCGATATAATGAGTACCACCGAAACCATCCTCAAACATCTCCTTAGCCCAAACCCAGCCTACATTAACGCCCTGCGCATCGGGGTCTATGCGCAGTATGCTGTCTGCGGGTACATAGCCATTGGCAAAGCTGGGTGTGCCATCGTTGTAGATGGCGGCAAAGCCGTTCAGAAGGATTTCATTGCCCGCACCGATCGTGGGTCGGAATACCATGACGCCTTGGGCACTGGTCATATTGGCACCCAAAGCGCCGCTGCCAAAGAACAGGTTGGTGCTGTTGGTGACCGCGGTTTGTTCGCTGCTGGTAAGTCTGCGATCAACAAAAGACAGCTGGTTTTCCTGAGTGGGTGGTTGTGACTGCTGCAGGTTAGTGGTCAGCAATGTTTCGCCGGTCACGCTTTCGTTGTCACGTTCCGGGTCATTGATGTCGCCTGCAACCGGCGGTGCGCCGGCGGTATCGCTATCGCCATTGGAGTCGCCATTTTCGTCGCCTTCGGTGCCATCGTCATTACCCGACAGCAGGGCATTCAGCAGTTCTTGCGGTGGCAGCAACAGACCTTGTGGCGGTTGATTCCCGACAATACGGCCGTTACGGAAGGGCTGGTTGGGGCCGAGCAGAATATTTCCGCTCGGCGAGCCCATGAAAACGGTGCCGTTAGTGACCGTAGTGAACACGCTGTTGTTATTGCTGTCATTAAATAACCCGTAGGCGGTACCACGAATACCAATGGTGGCACTGGCGGCACGAACTTCATAGGCGTCGTCGGTGCTGCGGCCAAAAGTACCGGTGAGAGTGCTGAGCGTGCCATTCACCAAGTCCATTAATACTCGGTCTTCTGTGGTGGGCGATTCACCTTGGTACACTTCCATGCGCAAGGCGGTTTCGGGGCGCAGATCGAGTAGGGCGTTGTCGATCATGCGGATTTGCAGGCGCGCATCCGTGCCGGTGGACAACAGGTCGCCGACCAGTACTTCGCTGCGTCGGCTCAAGGCGCGCGTTTCACCGGCGGCGTTTTCGGCGGTGACATCACCGCGCACCATAACCACGGTACCAATGCTCTGCGCCACGGCGAGAGGCGCCAGCAGCAGGCATGCACCGAGCACCCACGCGCCCAGTGCCAGAGTTTTATTGATTGGGGCTTTCATTGTGTCGTCCTCCAAGGGAACGTTCATTACCAAACCAGCGCGACGCCAAGATCGGCAGTAATTTCATTGTAGTCGTATAAGTCGATGTTGCTGTTGCGCACAGACCACGCTATACCACCCTGTGTAATCAGGTTGGGGTTGGGCTGCCAGCTTAAGCCGGGTTTTATGGTGTAGCGGATGTCGGCGCGCTTAAGCGGGTCGCCTGAGTCCGGGTCAAAAAACAGGGCGTCGTCAGCGAACCACCGAGTAAAATTAAGGTTTTGTGTTAATGACGTATTGAATTGGCGATTGATCGCATACTGGCCTCGATGCTCCAGGCCGACCGACCATGTATCGCTGCGCTCGGCTTGCAGGTTGTCGAGTGTACTGCCGGGTCGTATGTTGTAGTTGTGCGACACGCTCAGGGCTGCACGGTTCATTACCGGTCCGACGCGGAAATTTGCACCGCCGCTGAGGCGTTGAGTCAAGATGGGGCCAACCGGGCCGCCTTCAAGTGCTGCACTGGGTTCGTAGGCCCCGAACCATTGCACGTTACGATTCTGCATGTAACTGTACTGGTAGCGCGCTAGGGCACGCTGCGATAAGGCGCGCACTTCCAGACTACGGCTTTGTGCTGAACGCTCACGTGTCGTGGTGAGATAGGTACGTACGCCAATGTCTAAGTCGGTAAATTCCGCTTCGCCATCTTCTAACGTATAGGCTCCTAATGCTCTAACGCCCAACCCCCATACCGTGATGTTGGTCAAACGTGCTTCACGCCGAAGATCGACTTGCGAAAACAGTTTGTACTGGTCGACACGCTCTGGCGCTTGATAGCCATCGGTGATGAATGAAGGCAGATAAGAGTTGTCTGGGAAGCTGGCCGTCGGTGAAATGTTGGCCGCATTGCTGTCATACAGTGCGGTTAGACTGACAGTACCCTTCCAAGAAACCAGTGCCTCGCGTTCACGGCGGTCTATTTCTTCTAAATACCGGTCGACATTAGCGCGCACGTTGGTCGGTGGGTTGTTGGCCCGTACCCGTTCAAACTGTTGGCGTGATTCGGCCCACCGTTGCTGGGCAAAATAGGTGCGCCCAAGTTCCAGGCGTGCTCGGTCATTCGTCCGTTGCACGGCGATGACGCGCTGAAAAGCGAACACCGCATCGTCCAGGTTATTGGTGCCCAAGGCTGCTAAGCCGTAGAGGAAGTCAAAGTCTGGTTCGCCCTCATACTGCGCCAGCATACGAGATGACAGGGTGCGGGCCTGTGCCCATTGCTGTTGCTGCACCAGAGCGCGCAGTCGCGCCATATCGTCGACTGGTTGCGCCGCTGCCGCGGCAGGGGCTGCGGCGAGAACGGCTTGTGTAAATGCCATGGTGATCAGTTCGTCCTGCAGTACATTACCGGGAATAGGGACGTTGAGAGGCTCACCATTCGTTGACTGGGCAGGAATATTGTCTGAAACGGATAGAACACCTTCGTTCGATACGTTCAAGAAACGTGGGCCATCGACGGCATCTAATCGCGTTATGTCAAAGGTGTTTGGTGGTTGCGGTGCCACTTCAACGATGCCGTTAAAAATGGCTGTGTCAGTACCCGTGGTCAGGCTATGCAGTACTTCGAATTCGGTACCGCGAATGCCAATCGTAGCCGCCGAGGTTTGCACTGTATAGGCCGGCGGGTTGTGTTGGCCAATTAGGCCACTGACAGCCCGGATGCCCCCCTCGGTAATCTCCAGTAGGGTAGAGCCACCGGTTGGTTGGTCGATATCAAAACTGTGCTGGCGAATAATCAGGCGTGTATTGGCACGCACGTCGACCAAGCTGTTGTCAGAGAAGCGCAAGGTGGCGGCGCTGTTATTGCCAGTGACCACGGTTTGGCCTACGCTGACTGCATCACGGCGCGTTAACGCTCGACCATCGGTGCTGTCTGGGTCCACGACACTGACCGTACCTGTGGTGCGTACGACTAAAGCTGCCTGCTGATTAGCGCTGGCAGGTAGCGCAAGCACTGTTACTGCAGCGAGTAACACTAATATGGCACGTTGTGCGCATTGACGAATACTAAGTGCTGTCATCTGTATCCTTTGCACCTATCCTAAAGGGTAATACTCTGTACGATAGTGCGCATTGCTTATTTATTCAACAACAACGGGCGGTCTGAAGAGGTCTATTCTGCTATGCAACTGGTCGAGCATCTGACGCAAAAACAAGTGTTAACCATCATGTCGCGGGTTAAATTTTTCAAACGCTTTAGTACGGCAGATTGCCTACTGATGTTAGACAAAAGTACCCAATTAATTGCCTGTCGTGAGGGTGAGTGGGTGCTCATGCAGGATGACGAGAAAGATCGTGCGCTCTATGTGCTGCTAACGGGTGAGTTGGAAGTTTGGAAGGACGATATAAGAGTTGGAGACATAAAGCCAGGTCACTGCTTCGGTGAGGTCTCTTTTTTGACGAAGAATGCGCGCACCAGCTCGATTAAATGTCTTACAAACGCAGTCGTCTTTAGATTACAACGAAAAGCATTGACAGAGTTCCCTATCCACATACGCGAAAAAATTAAAGACAACATCATTATGCTGTTGTTAGACCGGGTGAAACAGGGGTCGCAATTTCGTGAGCCTGCTGCAGTGCCTCCAGGGGAGTCACCCTTTGTTGAACAGGGTGATCATGGCGACACTGAGAGCAGTGCCGCTCCAGAGAATGTGTGGGATAGCCTGGACGACGACCTTGGGATGGCCGAGGACATTTGATTCGTTCGGCTGCTCAGGGTAGCCATAAGGCAAAGCGAGCGCCACCATCTGCTTTGTTGATCAAGGCAATTTTGCCTTGTTTCTGGCTCTTATCATCACGGTGTAGCCCGGCAATCCGGCTAGCAAAGTAGATGCCCAGCCCGGTGCTGCTGGTTTTGACCTGCAGGCTGGCGTCGGGGGCCAGGCAGTTGAGCAAGGCATCCGGATAGCCGTTGCCGTTGTCATCTATGGCGATACACAGCATGTCGTCTTCGACCCACGCCGAGAGGCCGATCCAGTCTTTCGTATAGCGAATGGCGTTGGTCAGGATATTGGTGAGTACATGGTCTACCAATGAGGGGTCCATGTACCACGTCAGGTCCTCATCTTCTAACTCAACGGTGACCTTGATGTTCTGACTCTGCATAGTACTGGCATAACGCGCTGCGGCGTCCTCCAGTACGTCCAATACCAGTACTTCCTCCAAGCTGGGATGCAGCAATTTGTTATCGATTCGGTAGACGCCCAGCATGTGGCTAAGCCCGCTATTGATACGGTTGCTTTCCATGTGCAGACGGCGCAATTTGTTGCTCGCATCAGGGTCGGTTTGATCCAGTTGGTTAATCACTTCTTCAATTTGATTACTGATCAGGCCCAAGGAATTTTTAACGTCGTGTACGGTAGACGCAAGAACGGTTGCCATGTCGAGCTTGTCGGTTGCCATGTTACTTCTCCTGCTTTAGGGCTTTAAAGCGCACCATCAGGGCCTGAAAGCGCTCTTGTTGTGAGTGGTCGGGTGGCAAATAGAGCAGACGGTCAAGGTAGCGCTCCATGCTTTGTAGATGTTTCGCATTATGGTCTGCTTGAAACAACTTCATGTGGGCTTGCACCATGTTGAGTATCAAGCCCGGGTGGCGCGGTGAATGATCCAATGCCTTACCAAAGTACTTTAGCGCACTGTCGAAATCGCCATCTCGATAGTGACTATTACCTTGGTGGTTCAGTTCTCCGGCGCGCTGTTTGGATGACTCGGATAAAGGCTCGCTTTGTAACATGAAGAGTTGTTGCTGAATCGAAATGTCGTCTTTGTGTTGGCGGCGGAGGGCGTCTACATAGTCATCACCCAAGCGTTGCTTGTCGTACTGATAGAAGGTTTTAGCGACCTCCATGGCCATTTCTGGTTTGAGGTCTTCCACGTGACGCATGGACATATCAAAGACCTTCTTAAGTTCGCCATCACGGGCGGATTCCATGCCTTGAATATCCAGTGACTCACACATCACCAGTCGGCCTTTGAGTTGCACCGGCAGTACTTCCGGATAACGATCCATCATGCGACGAGCGACGTCCAGGGCGCTTTTCGAGGCCCGACGTTGATCGCCCTCACTGCCTTTACTGGCCATGGTGTTGAGTGTGTCCGCAAGGCGAATGAAATGCCCAGGGTTTTCATGCCGAGTATTGGTAGCCAGCGTGAGCACCTCTTTATAGGCTTTGGCTGCGATGTTGTAGTCGTGGTGCTTGCGCGCCAGCTCGCCCAGTCTGACTTGACGTTGTAAGTTGCGAGGTGACACACGAGTGGCGTTCATTAGGGCACGCTGGGCCGCTTCTTCCTGGCCTTCATTGAGGTAGCAGGTAGCCAAATTGTCATAGGCTTCAACGTGATTAGGGTTGGCCGTCAGCACTTCTTCAAGTAAGGGCTTAGCTTTCTTGAACTCTTTACGCTTCATCTGAATGCGCGCTTTTTCGAAAATAGCCCAGTCCTGGGGCCGCTTAGCCAGCAGCTCGTTCAATACGGCTTCCGCTTCTTCTAATTTATTCTGGCCGATCAGTGTACTGACTTGAACCTTGCGTGCCCACGCGCGATGACGTGGGTGGGTTGTAGCCACGCTGTCACAAGCAGCGAGTATTTCGTCATCTTTTTTATGATCCATTGCTGTTAGCAAGGGATAGAGGTCCTCTAGCCGTTTTACCCACTTTTCCAGTCGATGTTTAAATGTATCGAAGGCGAAAGGCTTGGCGAGATAGTCATCGGGGTGTGTTTCGACGGCGCCCATCACCATGTCTTTTGATGTCTCGGCGGTGACCATCACCCACTGAGTGGTGTATTTAACGGTACCGTTGGCGCGCAGTTCTTCCAGCAACTGCTGGCCATCCTGACCTGCACCAAGGTTGTAGTCACAGATGACGATGTCACAGGGAATGTCTTTCAGTATCGTTTTAGCTTGCAGGGCGTTACCTGCTTCATGCACGTTGGCGGCACCGAGTTGTCCTAACATACTGCGAATCGATTTTCGCACGTTCGCGAAGTCGTCCACCACGAGGTAATGCAGCGACTGAATTGATTTGTCGAAAGCCATGTGAAGTTCCGTTCTTTCCTTGTGTTCTGTCTGGAGTATTTCTGCCGCTTTAAGTGTAGATCAGTTTTTCGTAACGCACGCTCGCATTGGCTATTTATTACTGTCCCGCTGACGTAGGCTGCGGTCGTGTGTGCTGAGTAAGTCGTCCAGTGTCAACTGGTAGGCGTCAACAAAATGCGCCATAAAGTATTGCAGCTCCGGGGCGTCGGTATCGCGAATGCGCCGTTCTATCTGTGTGTGGGCGCTGTGGAATTCTTTATTCCCCGCATCCAGCTCAGCTTGGCATTTTAAATAGGCGCTGATCATGTCGGCAAACTTCACGAGCTTGGCGTGTTCAGGGTCAGCCTCTTCATGCAGCAGTAGGCTGCGATAATCCGGTTGAAGTTCAGACGGCAAATATCCGAGGATTTCTTTCTCCGCCTCAGATTCAACCGCCTTATACGCTTGGGTAATGGTGGGTGAATGGTATTTGATGGGGGTCGGCATGTCACCCGTGATCACTTCACTGACATCATGGTAGAGCCCCAGAACGGCGACTTTTTCAGCATTAACCTGCCCATCGAAGTAACGGTTTTTGATTAGGGCCAACGCATGCGCAATGGTCGCAACTTGCCAACTGTGCTCCATCACGTTTTCGTCCACGACATTGCGCTTCAGTCCCCAGCGTTTTATCCAGCGCAGGCGATTTAGGTAAGCGAAGAAATGGCTGGCCATGGCAACTCCTTGTCAGCGTACAAACACGAGGCTAAGCCAAGGTACGTAAGTGATCAATAACACCACTGCCAGCAAAACACCGAGAAAGGGTAGGGTAGCTCGGTACAGTTCACCAATGGGCTTTTTGAAGCGGTAGCTGGCGATGAATAAGTTCATGCCGACCGGAGGCGTGAAGTAACCGATCTGCATATTGGCGACAAAGATGACGCCTAGGTGAATTGGGTCGATGCCGAACTTCATGGCGAGCGGCAAAATCAATGGCACCATGATGACCAACGCGGCAAAAATATCGAGAAATGCGCCGAGAATCAGCAACAAGATATTCAGTAATATCAGAAAGACCCAAGGATTGGTGACTCGGTCGCCGATCAGATCAAACAACATAAAAGGTACGTTGTTGAATACCAGGAGATTGGTGAAGGCCATGGCGGAGCCGAGAATCAATAGGATGCCACCCACCATGATCAAGCTTTCTCGCATGGCCTTGAGCAAGGCGCGAGCGGTGATTTCGCGGTAGACGAAGGTTTCGATAATCAAAACGTACAAAGCCGTTACCGCTGCGGCCTCTGAAAGAACGAAGAAGCCACTGAATACACCACCCAGCACAATCACTGGAATGAGCAATTCCCAGACGGTTTCGCGCAGGGCGACTTTACATTCCTGCCAGTTAAACGGCACCAGCTCAATGGGTTGACGCCGGTTGGCCCACAGGCCATAGCCGTACAGAGCGAGGATCATCAGCAACGCCGGAATCAAACCAGCGATGAACAGGTCAACGATGTCGACGCCGGGAATGTCCATTTGCTGCGCAATGATGCCGTACAGGATCAGCGGGATCGCCGGAGGCAACAATAAGCCTAAGCTACCGGACGTGGTCAGCAGCCCTAAGCTAAAACGCGGTTCGTAGTTGCTTTGCGTTAAGGCCGGGTAGAGCAGAGCCCCCAGTGCGACGATGGTGACCCCAGAGCCGCCCGTTAACATGGTGAAGAAGGCGCAGGTCAGCAAGGCAATCAGCATCATGCCGCCAGGCATCCAACCCAAGGCGGCACGCGATAGGCGCACAAGGCGTTGTGCAGTATTCGACTCGCTGAGCAGGAAACCGGCGAAAGCGAACAGCGGTAGGGCCATGAGTACCGTTGAATCGGTGATACGATATAGCTCAATACCAATGACTATGAGGTCAATATCCGCAAAGCTGAAGCCGACACCGGCAACGGTCAACAACACCAGGAACAGCGGCATACCTAAGAGGGCAATCAGTATGATGCCCACGTAAATGGCTTGATTCATTCGGCGCTGGCCTCGTCTTCACTGTCGGGTACTATGGGCCAAAAAATCATCCAAAAATAGCGGATGGCCATGATGCCAAATGCTATAGGCATAATGGTTTGGAAGGGCCATGCGGGTAAGCCATTGAACGCCGGAGAGCCAAAGGCCTTCTCGTCCAACACCAGGCGCCAAGTATGCCAAGCTAACATCGCCAACGCGACGCTGCTCAGGGCGGCGACCAAACGATTAATGGGAACGGACAAGGCCGGAGGCAAAAGTTGCGTGGCCAAATCAATCTTGATGTGGTTATTGCGCCGCGCGCCAATCATGGCGCCCAGTAGGGCAATCCACAGCACCCCGATGCGGTTCAGTGGATCAATCCAAGACCAGGAAAAGTCAAAGGTGTTGCGTACCACGATTTGCGTGATGGCGAGTACCAGCATGGTGACGAATACACTGACCAGCAAGCCATCTTCTAGCCAATGAAACAGTGTGCGGGCGCGTTGGATCACATCTGCTCCTGACGGTAAGCAGCTAATGTCGCTAGAAACCGATCAAGCCACTCTTGTGAAAATTCACCCGAGTTCACCAGGATCTGATACGCCTGATCCGCGTTCGCACGGATGCTCTCCACTTGATCTGGCGACAGATTGACCTCGCGAATGTTTTGATTCAATAAGGCCTCGTACGCTCGTCGATTGTTCTGGCGGCTGTTGCGGTCCAGCTCCTTAAAGGCATCGTTAAGAATACGCGTGACCACGGCTTGGTCATCAGCGGAGAGGCGAGAAAAATGGCGGTCGTGAATGTACAGTGTGCCGACGGTGTAGATCAGCGGCATGTCAGTGAGATAGTCCACGCGGGAGAACCATTGCAGCGTTAAGGCGGCGGCCGGCGGCCCAATAATGGCGTCGACAGTGCCCGTTTGCAGTGATGTCAGGACTTCTGAGATGCCCAAGATGATGGGCGATATACCGAAGGATCTAGCCACTTGCTCAGAGAAACGGTCATTGGCCGGCAGCCATAGCTTCTGCCTCTTAAGATCGTCGACTGATGCAACAGGCGATTTGCTCATCACATAGGCAAAGCCGCCGTCGACGAAACCAAAGGTGTGGTATTGGCGTTCACGCAAGGCATCGGCAATGTCTTGATCAAGCTCAGCGCGCACATAATCCACTTCGTCGTAGTTGCTGAACGCAAAGGGCGCATTCAGCACCTGAACATCTGGGAAGACGTTTGATAGGGCGCCCGTTTGCACCAGGGCCCCGTGCAGTTGGCCTATACGAATCCGCCGCTCGACCGCTTGGTCGTCACCCATGACACCGCCGGGGTATACCCGAATACTGACGCGGCCGTTGGTTTCCTGCTGAATCAGAGTGCTGGCGCGCTTCAGTGCATTGACTTCGGCCGTGCCGTCTGGATACAGGGTAGAAATTTTCAGTTCCATGGCAGAAAGGGATGTGGCCAACAATAGGGCTGACACACCCAGACACAGTCGATGAATCATTCAGACGCTCCGTGCAAAAAAAGTTTCAATAGGCCAGCTGCTTTGTCTTGACCAGTGGCTTATTAGAAATAGTACTGGCCAGATTCAAGCAACTCGGCGGCTAACTGCTGTGCATAGGTGTTCTGCAACGTCAGTGTGCCGGCTCGAGGGTCGGCAGCCAACACCTCTTTCAATAAGCGATCGTGCAGCTCTTGGTCAAAGAGTAGACGCGCATATTGCTGCGCATAATACACCTTTACGATGAGATTACGCCCTTCGGACTGTTCTATCGCTGATTCGAAGTAGGTACGGGCGATTTCCGGCTGCCCTCCCAATGCTGGCGGCAGCAAACTGGCCAGTACGCCTAAATACAGTTGGCCCATACCGTTACTGTAAGAAGGGTCCAGCAGAACTTGGCGTTCCAGGATGCGTTGCACCTTGGCTAACTCGGCAACGGCGTTCCAGTCATCGCTGTGAGTTTGAATGTAGCTGGCCCAAGTGGAGCCGAGCAGATAGAGCGACTCGGCGTGTCGGGTACGGTTGATATTCGCCAGATTCTCTTCCAGCTCAATCACCGTTTGTTGGCGCGGGTTGCACAGTGCGCGAATATCACGGCACGCCGCGCGCATAGATAGGTCCAGCGCTTTGGCAGTGAAATGGCGTTGACGTTCGGGCGATTCGACAAACACGCCCGCATAGGCACTGTTCAGCTCGGCGGCAGTGGCTAGTATGCCGACTCGCCGTGGGTAGGTATTGACGAGGCCATCCAGTGTGATGAGATAGGTTGGGAGCCCGTCTCCAACCACTTCTAGGTCGGTATTGCTTAAGATGCCGTCGGCGATGTTGCCGGGTAAGCGAGTGGTTGCACAACCAGTCACTACGAGGCAGGCTGCGATGGAAACAAGTATACGTAGCATTAATTGACGCCCTGTCGATGTAGAGGTGGCAGTTTATCCTGCGTGAAAAAAAGCTGCCAGAGGCTAGCTATCCTATGGGGCGTTTCCGCCCCGGCGACCACAGTAAATTACATGGCTGAAATAAAGTCGATGGCGGCATCTAAACCGTCGTTAGACAAGGCGCCTTGATCACGCAGCAGGCGATATACGTCTGCGCGAGAGGCCAAAAAGCTTTCGCGGATGCTCTCGTTAGACGGCAGTATGCGCACATTTTGCTGCTCTATGGCATTAAGTGCTGCAGCGTTGTCTCGGCGGCTCCGGTTATCCATATCCGCCGCGTAGCGACTCAATGCGGCATCTATAACATCACGGTCGGCATCGGAAATGCCGCGAAACGAACGCTCTGACAAGAGTACCAAAGCGTAGGTATAAATCACCGGTTGATTGACTAGATAGTCAACCCGTGAAAACCACTGCAAGGTAAGTGCTGCAGGGACGGGCGATACAATGCTGTCGATACCGCCGGTGGTGAGGCTGGTTAGCACTTCGCCAATAGGAAGCGCAATGGGGCGAACGCCGAGTGCTTGCGCAAAGAGCGGTGCGGTTGAATTCGCTGGCACCCACAGGCGGGCCGAATTTAAGTCCTGCTTATTCTGAATAGGATCTTGCGACATGATATAGGCGAAGCCGCCGTCAATCGGCCCGTAACCTTGCCAGCCCAGCGAGTTCAAACGGTCCAAAAGCTTGCTGTCCCATTGTTCGCGTAAACGATCAACGTCGGCAGGCGAATCAAAGAGGAAGGGTAGGCTGTAGAGTTGTAGATCGCCATGCAAATTACTGATGGCGCCACTTTGAGCGACCATGCCATCAAGTTGGCCGATGCGAATGCGCCGCTGCACGGCTTGGTCATCGCCCATGACCCCACCGGGGTAGATTTGCAGTCGCACACGCCCTTCGGTTCCTTTTAAAATATCTTCACCGGCAAGGCGTAACTGCTCAACGGCGAAAGTACCCGCAGGGTAAGCGGTCGAAATCTTCAGTGTGGTGTTGGCCGTTGCGATAACCGGCCATACCAGTAATACGAAGAATAATGCACGAACCATAATACAAACCCCTTAATTGGTTGCTAGGTCGCTCTGACAGTATAGCCCAGACGTTGCAAGCGGATGACAGAGAGTAGGGCGGGTGCACTTTGCAAAAGCAACCCAAGACGTACAAGCGGGTGTAAATACCCGCCCTACTGCTGTCCTTCTACGACAAGCCCAACGTTTAGCCGTCCAGCTTCTGTTTCAGGATGTCATTCACCAGCGCCGGGTTTGCTTGGCCTTTAGAGGCCTTCATCACCTGACCGACAAAGTAGCCGAACAACTTGTCTTTACCACCACGGTAATCCGCCAGTTGTTGTGGGCTCGCAGCGATGACTTCGTCGATCATTGCTTCAATAGCACCGGTGTCGCTGACCTGCTTCAAACCTTGCTTTTCAATGACT
This sequence comes from Salinispirillum sp. LH 10-3-1, assembly GCF_030643825.1. GTDB lineage: Bacteria > Pseudomonadota > Gammaproteobacteria > Pseudomonadales > Natronospirillaceae > Salinispirillum. The sequence continues at coordinate 2,271,417 of NZ_CP101717.1, read as the reverse complement.
TGATCTGGCGAGCCTTCACCATTCACCATGGCTTCAAAAACTGTTTTAGCAATCTTTGAAGATATAGTGTTATCGGTAATACGCTGTATTAATTGACCCAGATCTGCCGCTGATACAGGACTTTTACCAATTGGTGTATTGGTTTTGTTCAGTACTGCTGTGAGATCGCCCATTACCCAGTTGGCGGAGAGCTTCGGCTCTTTGCTGACATCAGCTACGGTTTCGAAGAAGTCAGCAATGTCGCGCGTAGTGGACAAAATCAAAGCGTCGTACTCGCTCAGGCCGTACTGCGACATAAAGCGTTCTTTCTTTGCATCGGGCAGTTCAGGCAGTTGTGCACGAACCGCTTCGATGTAGGCGTCGTCGATCTCTACCGGCAACAAATCAGGCTCAGGAAAGTAGCGGTAGTCGTTCGCCACTTCTTTTGAGCGCATGCTGCGCGTTTCATCCAGTACCGAATCGTACAGACGAGTTTCCTGTACGATAGTACCGCCGTCTTCGATGATGGCGATCTGGCGTTCTACTTCGTAGTTGATGGCGCGTTCCACGAAGCGGAATGAGTTCACGTTCTTGATTTCGCAACGTGTGCCGTATTCTTGCTGGCCTTTGGGTCGCACGGATACGTTGGCGTCGCAACGCATCGAGCCTTCGGCCATGTTGCCGTCGGAAACGCCCACATAGGTGATGATGCTGTGGATCTTTTTCAGATAGGCCACGGCTTCCTTGGCGCTGCGGATGTCCGGCTCAGAAACAATTTCAAGCAGCGGCGTGCCCGCACGGTTCAAGTCGATGCCGGTCATACCTTGGAAGTCTTCATGCAGTGATTTACCCGCGTCTTCTTCCAAGTGGGCGCGGGTAACGCCGACACGCTTCAGCGTGCCGTCTTCCAGCATGATCTCGACTTCACCCTTGCCCACGATCGGGTGGTCCATTTGGGTGATCTGGTAGCCTTTCGGCAAGTCAGGATAAAAATAGTTCTTACGGTCAAACGCCGAGCGCTTGCCTATTTCTGCGCCAATAGCGAGACCAAACGACACGGCTTTGCGCAGGGCGTTTTCATTGAATACGGGCAGTACGCCCGGCAAACCGAGGTCTACCGAGCATGCTTGCGTGTTGGGTGCAGCGCCAAACTTGGTGCTGGCACCGGAAAAAATCTTGGTGTTGGTTGAAAGCTGAGCGTGCACTTCCAGGCCGATGACGATTTCCCATTCCATTTCTTAACCCTCTTTACCGAATGCCGGAGTCTGTGTGTGCCAATCTGTGTTGAGCTGGAACTGGTGCGCCAGGTTCAACAGGCGGGCTTCGTCAAAGTAATTGCCGATCAGTTGCAGACCAACCGGCAGACCGTCAACTTGGCCGCAAGGCACGGACATGCCGGGCAAGCCAGCCAAGTTTACCGACAGGGTATAGATGTCTTCCAAGTACATGGCGACGGGGTCGTTGCCCTTGGCGCCGAGTTTCCACGCCGGGTGTGGCGTAGTAGGGCCGGCGATCACGTCCACATCCGCAAAGGCGGTTTGGAAGTCGTCTTTGATCAGGCGGCGTAATTGCTGCGCTTTGTTGTAGTAAGCATCGTAATAGCCGGTGCTCAGCGCGTAGGTGCCGACCATGATACGGCGTTTAACTTCTTCACCGAAGCCTTCTGCACGGGTGCGCATGTACATGTCGAGCAAGTCTTTTGGGTCTTCACAGCGATAGCCGAAACGCACACCGTCGTAACGCGACAAGTTGGTCGATGCTTCCGCCGGGGCGATGATGTAATACGCCGGGATGGACAACTGGGTACGTGGCAGGCTGATTTTCTTGACCACAGCGCCCAATTTCTCCAGTTCTTTAACGGCTGCATTGACGCGGTCCGCAATGCCGCTGTCCAAGCCTTCGCCGAAGTACTCTTCTGGCAGGCCGATGCGCAGCCCTTTGATGCTGTCGCCCAAGGTAGCCGTGTAGTCGGGTACTGCACGGTCCACGCAGGTGGAATCTTTGGCGTCAAAACCGGCCATGGCGTTCAACATCAAAGCTGCGTCTTCGGCTGTTTTGGTCAGCGGGCCGCCACTGTCGAGTGACGAACCGTAGGCGATCATGCCCCAGCGCGATACGCGGCCATAAGTGGGCTTCAAGCCCGTAATGCCACACAGTGCCGCTGGTTGACGGATTGACCCGCCGGTGTCGGTCCCAGTGGCCGCAGGTACCAATCCGCCTGCAACGGCAGCCGCTGAACCACCGGATGAACCACCTGGGATGGTGTCGGTGTTCCATGGGTTACGCGTTGGTCCGTAGTACGAGCTTTCCGTAGACGAGCCCATGGCGAATTCATCAAGGTTGGTTTTACCAACCATGACGGTGCCTGCGGCTTTCAGTTTACTGGTAACTGTGGACTCATAGGGTGCAATGAAATTGTCGAGCATGCGCGAACCGCAGGTGGTTTTCACACCCTCGGTACAGAAGATGTCCTTGTGCGCCAATGGGATGCCCGTTAATGGGCCAGCAGAACCATTTTTAATGGCAGCGTCGGCTTCCGCGGCGGCCGCAAGTGCCGCATCAGCAGTGACAGTAATAAAGGAGTTCAGTTGGCTATCTAGGCCTTCGATGCGCGCCAAATAGGCTTTAGTCAGTTCAGTGCTGGAGAACTCGCCCGAGGCGAGGCCTGCCGAAAGTTGTTTCAGAGTTTTGTCGATCATGGCTATGTCCTTAACAATAGCGTGCTCTAACAGGGGTGTGTCGAAACATAAGCCCCCGATGGTTGATACCCTAGGCAAAAATTATTCGATAACTTGAGGTACCAGGTACAGACCGGCTTCTGTCTTGGGTGCAATGGTCTGGAAATGCTCCCGCTGGTTTTCCTCGGTCACATCGTCAGCACGCAAGCGTTGCGTGGCGTCTAAGGGATTCGCCAAGGGCTCAACGCCTGTGGTGTCTACGGCTTGCATCTGATCCACCAGGTTCAGAATGCTGGACAACGCGTCTACATAAGCAGGCACATCCTGCTCAGCGATCTTTAGGCGCGCCAGTTGCGCAATGGTTTCCACTTCTGCGCGGTCGAGGCTCATGCTCTTCTCTCCAGAGTTAATAGTCGGCAATTACGGTAGCTTCGAGTATTTCCGGTGCGCCTATGCACGGTATGAAATACTCAGAGCTTTATTAATAATTCGCAAAGCGCGCTACGTTACCACATTTGCGCCTTGCTCAAAATCCCCACCGCTGATACATTGCAGGCTGATTGAGCCACAGCTGCAGGGGTATCACCTGGCGCCTGCAAAGCGATGATTGTGCTCTCTGCCAGATTGCTAATGGACGGATTACATGTTTAAGAAACTTAGAGGTCTATTTTCTAGTGACCTTTCTATCGATTTGGGTACCGCTAACACACTGATTTACGTACGAGATCGTGACATAGTTCTGAACGAACCCTCAGTGGTTGCAGTTCGCACGCGTGGCAATTCGAAGGAAGTCGCCGCGGTTGGTACTGAAGCGAAGCGGATGTTGGGTCGTACGCCCGGATCTATCACTGCTATTCGTCCGCTGAAAGACGGTGTCATCGCCGATTTTCAAGTAACGGAAAAAATGCTGCAACACTTCATTGCGAAAGTGCATGAAGGTTCATGGATAACGCCAAGCCCACGGGTACTGATTTGCGTGCCTTGCAAATCGACTCAGGTAGAGCGTAAGGCCATTCGTGAATCAGCATACGGTGCTGGTGCGCGTGAAGTGATTCTGATTGAAGAGCCGATGGCCGCTGCGATTGGTGCAGGTTTGCCCGTAGAGGAAGCGCGCGGTTCAATGGTGGTGGACATCGGTGGTGGTACCACTGAAATTGCGATCATCTCTTTGAATGGTGTGGTGTATTCCGAGTCTGTGCGGGTCGGTGGTGACCGTTTCGATGAAGCCATTGTCTCTTACATTCGCCGTAACTACGGCAGCCTGATCGGTGAAGCTACGGCAGAGCGCATCAAGGTTGAGATCGGTTGTGCTTACCCCAGTTCTGAAGTGCGTGAATTCGAAGTGCGCGGTCGTAACCTTGCCGAAGGTATTCCGCGTACGTTCACCTTGAACAGCAACGAAGTGATTGAGGCGTTGCAAGAATCGCTGTCAGCGATTGTGCAGGCGGTGAAAAGTGCGCTAGAACAAACACCTCCTGAGTTGGCTGCCGATATCGCCGAGCGTGGTATGGTGTTGACGGGCGGCGGTGCGTTGTTGCGTGATCTCGACAAACTGTTGAGTGAAGAGACTGGTTTGCCAGTGCTGGTAGCGGAAGACCCGCTGACCTGTGTTGCTCGTGGAGGCGGCCGCGCATTGGAAATGATGGACGACAAAATTTTTGAGCTGGCACACGACTTCTAATGAAACTCGTTACGGTCTGGTCGAGGATTGACCAGACTCCAGTGAGCCCATACCAAGGCATGGGAGATTGTCTGAACACATGAGCAGTTCACTGTTTCATACGAGGCGCTACTACGGTACGCGCCTTATTTTTGCTGCAATTCTGGCCTTATTACTGCTCTTAGCTGACTGGCAATTCACGCAGATGAACTATGTCAGACAGGTATTTTCTGTCGGCTTCACGCCCGTTCGTTGGGTCGTAAACTTACCGTCGTCGATCGGCGAATGGTCATCCCGCAATCTCATCGCACGATCCACGTTGCTGGAAGAAAATGCGCGCCTGCGTGCTCAATTGTTTGTTTTAGAGCGTCGTGCCCAGCGCATGATTTTGCTGGAGACAGAGAACGATCGTCTGCGTTTGCTGTTAAACGCCTCCGAGCAGCTAGAAGATCGCTTTATTTCCGCAGAGTTGATTGGTGTTGATCCTGATCCCTTTAGTCACCAAGTGATCTTGAATCGTGGGCTGAGTTCAGGTGCCTACATAGGTCAACCGGTGATTGATGCTAACGGGCTTGTGGGCCAAATTATTCAGGCCGACCAATTAACCTCTCGAGTGCTGCTGATTGGCGACGTAAACCATGCGGTGCCTGTGCAAGTTAATCGGAATGGCGTGCGCACTACGGTCGTTGGTACCGGTGATCTTGGGCGCATGGAGCTGATGTTTGTGCCGGAAACGGCTGACATTGTCGAAGGGGATCTGTTGATCACCAGCGGTCTGGGACAACGTTTTCCTGTAGGTTATCCGGTGGCTGTAGTCACCGAGGTTCGCCGCGATCCGGGTACCGCCTTTGCCAGTATATCGGCACGCCCTTTGGCGCAGCTCGATAGAACGCGCCATGTATTGCTGGTCAATACGCAGCGTGCTAATGGGGAGTCAGTGAGTGGAAACCCCTAAGGCACAAGGGCAATGGGTCGTCATTGCTACCTTGGTGGTGGCTTTCCTGTTGCGCACCATCCCGCTGCCGGGGCCCCTAGCTTACGCGGCACCCGAGTGGGTTGCTTTGGTAGTGATTTATTGGGTGCTGGCATTACCCTATCGGTTGGGTATCTTCTTTGCCTTTGTCGTGGGTTTATTTGCTGACGCGCATGAAGGCGCACCGCTGGGCATGCATGCGCTGTGTTTTTCACTCTTGGCCTTTATGGTAATGGTGTTGTATCAGCGCATTCGAGTGTATCCACCGGTCCAGCAAGCGGGGACTGTCTTGGTTATGATGCTGCTCTTCTTATTTTTTAAGTTCACTTTGCGCAATCTGTTCGGCATGCCGGGCGAGGCCCCTCTTTATTTAATTCCTGCGTTTACCAGCGCATTGCTGTGGCCTTTGATTTACCTGATGCTGCGTAGTTTGCGCATTCGCTTCCGAGTAAAATAGATGAAATTAATTTTGGCCTCATCGTCCCCGCGGCGACACGAACTATTGGCTTTGCTGGGTGTCCCCTTCGTCGTCCAGCCTGCAGACATTGATGAAACGCCTCGCCCCCATGAGGCTGCGTTGGACTATGTGCGGCGTATGGCGGCCGAAAAGGCCGAAAAAGTGTGGCAGAGACTGGTGGCAGGTGCCGAATCAGAAGCTGAAACATGGGTGCTGGGCTCGGATACGTCGGTGGTTGTCGATGGTGAGATTCTTGGAAAACCGGTAGACGAGCATGATGCTTTGCGCATGCTTCGGCTTTTATCGGGCCGAGTGCATGAGGTGATTACCGCCGTGAGCTTGCATGGTGTCGGTGGTGCAGATGTGCGTTGCAGTGTTACAGACGTTGAGTTTACTACCATGTCGGATGCGGAAATGATCCAGTATTGGCACAGTGGAGAGCCGAGCGATAAGGCAGGCGCATATGGCATTCAGGGGCGAGGCGCACGGTTTGTTCGCAGTATATCCGGCAGCTACCATGCCGTTATGGGGCTGCCTGTTGATGTGGTGGCCGACATGCTTGTGACGGCAGGCTTTAGATTATGGCAGGAAGAATGAATTCATGAATGCAGAGATTTTGGTCAACATTACGCCCATGGAGACGAGAGTAGCCTTGGTCGAAAACGGCGCGGCACAAGAGCTTTTTCTGGAGCGCACGCAGTCGCGTGGTATCGTGGGAAATATCTATCTCGGAAAAGCAGTGCGTGTACTGCCGGGTATGCAAGCCGCATTCATTGATATAGGCCTCGATCGGGCCGCATTCATTCATGCCTCTGATATTGACCAAGAAAACGATACGGCAAGAAACATCACCCAATTGGTTCAAGAAGGGCAAAGTATTTTGGTGCAAGTCATCAAAGACCCTATAGGTACCAAGGGAGCTCGCCTGACGGCGCAGTTGTCTGTTCCGGCGCGCTACCTGGTTTATATGCCTGAAACCGAACACCTTGGTATTAGCCAGAAAATAGACAGCGAAAGCGAGCGTGAGCGGCTGCGTACCCTAGTACAGAACCTGCGCGATGCTAACGAGATCGTGGGTGGTGGCTTCATTCTGCGAACCGCAGCAGACGGCATCGGTGAAGCCGAGCTGGCAGCCGATATGGCCTATTTGAAGCGCCTATGGGGAGCTTTGCAGGAAAAAATCAAGAAGCAGCAGGCGCCCAGCATTATTTATGAAGATCTGCCGCTGTTTCTTCGAGTGGCACGCGATATGGTGCGCCCGGATGTCGAAAAAATCCGTATTGATTCGCGTGAAAGCTACCAGAAAACCATCGAATTCGTGCGCAAGTACAATCCCGAAGTCGAAGCAGTGTTCGAATACTACCCTGGCGAGCGCCCCATATTTGACCTGTTTGGTGTTGAAGACGAGCTGGAACGTGCGCTGTCGCGCAAAGTCGAGTTGAAGAGTGGCGGCTATTTGATCATTGATCAGACAGAGGCGATGGCAACCATCGACGTCAATACGGGAGGTTTTGTCGGGCACCGGAACCTCGAAGAGACTATATTTAAAACAAACTTGGAGTCGGTGAGCGCCATCGTTAGGCAGCTCAGATTGCGCAATCTGGGCGGCATCATCATCATCGACTTCATTGATATGGAAGACCTTGAGCACCGACGTCAGGTGCTGCGCATGTTGGAGAAAATGCTGGAGCGTGATCACGCGAAGACCAAAGTCACCGGGGTGTCGGAGTTGGGTTTGGTCGAAATGACCCGCAAGCGAACTCGGGAGAGTTTGGAGCAGGTGATGACAGAAGCCTGTCCTGCTTGTGGTGGTCGAGGGCGGATGAAGACGGCGCAGACCACTTGTTACGAAATCTTCCGTGAAATTTTACGTGAAGAGCGAGCCTATGATAATCGGAGTTACTTGGTGCTCGCTGCACAGTCGGTGGTAGACCGGCTGCTGGATGAGGAGTCCGCTTCGGTGGCCGACCTTGAAATATTCATCGGCAAGCCGATCAAGTTCCAAGTTGAGCCGATGTATCAGCCGGACCAGTTTGATGTGGTACTCATGTAGTGATGGTGGTGTTTAGCGGTGGTTGAACCAACGCGCTTGTTCTATTTTGGCCGAGCAGTGTGGCGTTCTCTGGCAATGGTCGCTTTGCTCCTGGTGGTCTACGTAATCATTGGGCGTCAATTGGCTCCGATGGTCAGTCGGACTGTGCCTGTCGTAGAGAGCTACCTGTCTGAGTGGCTGCAACAGCCGGTTTCGATCGGCAGTATTCAGGGTGAATGGCGCGGGTTCGGGCCCGTGTTTACTGTGCGAGAAGTCTCCATCGGTGATCATTTTGATCTTGATAATCTGGTGCTAGAGCCCGCACTGATTGCCTCTCTGGTGAAGCAAGACCTTATCTTTTTCCGCCTCGTGGCTACCGGGGCAAGTCTGGATGTTGAGCGTATCGACGGACGCTGGCAAGTGCCCGCGTTTCTGGCCTTTGAAAGTGATTCCCGTGTGCGACGCAGCTTGCTGCAGATTTACGACCAGTTGCTGGCGCAGGACAGCCTACAATTTCGAAACATCGAGCTACACCTCTCGGATGGCCAGCAAACACTGGATATCCTGTTGGCTGATGTTTTTATCATCTCTTCTTCTGATCAGCATGCCGTGCGTGGAGATCTGATCATAGACCCCAACGGGCAAAGTACTCTTGCGGGCATTCAGCTTGAGGCTCGGAATACGCGTACAGCCCCAGACTTGCGACTGTATTTTGAACACGAACGCTTGGATGTGTCAGACAGTTTAACTTTATTGGGATTGTCGGACCTGGCAAGCCAATTTGGTGTTGCGCAGGTGGCGGTGGCGGGAGAATGGTGGCTCGATTGGCGTGACCAACGTGTACAGAGTGTACAGGCCTCACTTAATTCGGGTGCCGTACAATTTTGGCCCGAGTCTTTACCGCGCCAGCAGGAGCTGCAGCAATTGCAAGCGGTGGTGCGTTGGCAGCCAGGCTCGGAGCACGATGACGAGACGTGGGATATCGATAATCTCAGCTTTTTATACAACGAAGCACTGTGGTCTCCCTCTACGCATCAATTGGTGCGCAACGCGGACAGTTATCGGTTTACCGCAAGTCGCTTGAACTTGCAGACAATTGGCGAGATCGTTCAGCCTTGGATGTCGTTTGATTTATTCAATCGACATAATCTTGATGGTGAATTGACCAATTTTTTTGTGCACATACCCACGAACGACGACGGTTTGGTACTTCGTGACATTGAGGTGAGTGGCGAACTGGCGGCAGGGCGCTTTGACGCGGACGGAAATTTCCCTGGGTTCCAAAATGTTGAAGGGCGGTTTCAAGCAGGCTTGATGCAAGGCGAGCTTGTCGTGTCGAGTAGTCCGTTGCAAGTGCAATTGCCGCGGGTCATGCCGGAAGACTTCTTTCTGCACGCTCAGAATGCAACGGTGGGTTGGCGGGTCAGTGACCACGGTGACCTAAGTCTTGCCACCAACGATATGTCATTGGTTTGGCAGGGCGTCGGCCAATTGCGGGGCCGCTTGGCAGCATCACTAGGCTTAACAGCGAATAGCCAACTGGCAGAGCCGGTATTGGCACTGTCATTGGCTGGTGAACGTTTGGATGCTGACAGTTTGAGCTCAGCGTTGCCGTTAGCTCTGAATACCGGGGTCCAGCGCTGGATCAGAGACAACGTACACTTCCTCGACAGTCGTCATTGGGCTGTCGCCTTACCCAATGTGTTAGCGCCAGATGTACGCACCGTTACCGGATTGATCACCGCAGACGTCGAGCGCGCCAATGTGCGTTTTCATCCAGAATGGCCGGATGTTGCATCGGCTTCCGGGCGCTTTTGGATGGATCATCGTGGTTTTGAAGTCCATGTAGACTCGGCATCTTTCGCAAATATTGATTTGTCCGACGGCCGGGTTCGCTTGCCTTTTACCGATAAAGGCGCCGTCCTGTATGTCGAAACGCCGCTAGCAGGACAAGCCAATGACGGCTGGCGTGTTGTCACGGATACGCCGCTGCGTGAGCTGCTGAGCCCCGCACTTCTTGGGTGGTTCGTGGAGGGCGAGACAATGGGGCATTTATCGTTGGCCGTACCCTTTTCGGATGAACCTATCTACGCCGACGTACAGTTAGACATCAAGGATGGTACCTTGGTCCTGCCCGATCAGGAGCTGGCTTTTTCTGCTTTGAATGGACCATTGAGCATCAACTCAGTACACGGGCTGCACAGTTCAAATATCCGTGGTCAGTTCTTTGGCGAGCCTTTACAGGTAGGCTTGCAGACGTTGACCGACCCCGCGGGCAACTGGGTGTTTGATTTCTCTGCCGACGGTAGTGTGCCTGTCAACGCCCTTGGCGACTGGCTCGACAATCCCTTATTGGCCACACTCAACGGCAAGGTCGCCTATCAGGGCAGTATGCGAATTGTGGATGGCTGGCCGACCTTCAATATCCTGTCCGATTTGGTGGGGTTAGAAATTCCGTCCCCTCGGCCCATAGGTAAGTCTGCCGAAGAAGCGCGACCGTTGCAGTTGGTAATAGAAACGGGTGAAGCCCAAGGCGTCAGCTTTGCCTATGGTCAGCATGTGCAGGGTGAGGTGCGGGCTGATGCTCGCTGGAATTTAACTCAGGGGGCGATTGGTATCGGGCGCCCGCCCAGAGCTATGGAGCAACAGCGCCTGTTGGCGGACTTGGTGATCGATGAGCTGGATGCGGATGCGTGGTGGCAGGAGATCCAACGCATTCGTGAAGTATTTCGTCGTGCTGGCACGCCGATGGCTGCCGGTGAGTCGGGTATTATCGCCGAGGCAACGGTGCGAGCGGAGCGAACATTGCTGCTAGGGCAAACCTTCAATCAAATGGATGTGGCAATGAATCAGAACACGGACGGCTTAACTGCGCAGATCCGTGCTGACGAGGTACGCGGTATTATTGGTGTATCAGGAGAGCCTGGTGATCCCATGGTGTTGATCCTTGATTATTTGAACCTGCGTACCGAGCAGGCAGATGAAACGGAGCAAGAGCATCCGGCGGACGATGTGCCGCCACCTGCATACGCTTATGATCCGGAAAATGATCCTTTTTCTGGCTATGAGCCCAGTGACTTGCCGCCCATGCAAGTTGAGTTGCGTCGTTTGCTCGTCAATGATGTCGATTTTGGGTATTGGAGCTTTGATCTGGAAAATGACGCTAGCCGGGTTTCCGTCCGTAATCTGGCAGGCATTGTGCGTCATGTTGAGGTCGATGGTGAAATGGACTGGCGATTCGCTGAAAATAATCGCCAATCGACACACCTTACGTTAAATGTGCGGGCGGGCAATATCGCGCGCTTCCTGCAGGCATCGGATTATACGCCCATTATTGATAGCCAGAGTTTCCGTGGTTCGGCTGACGTCAGTTGGCCGGGCAGTCCACTTTACTTCGCAGGGCAAGCCTTGGTTGGCAGCGTGAATTTCAATATGCGTAACGGGGCTATCTACGAAATGGAGGAGTTTGACTCTATTAAGTTGATTGGCCTAATGAATGTGACGCGCATCTTTCGTCGTTTGTCATTGGACTTTCGGGATGTATTGAACGCCGGTTTCTCCTATGATCAGGTCACTGGTGATCTTGTTCTGAATCAAGGACTGATTTCCGTGGGTAATCGTTTGGTTCTGGACGGCAGCGGGGCTAAGATGTTTTTTAATGGCAGCTACTCTGTGCCCGATGATGCCTTGGACGCTGAGGGCGTGATTATAGCCCGTGTGACCAATGCTGCCGGACTGGTGGCGTTAGGTGCTGGTGTGGCGCCACCGGTGGCCCTGTTGGTCATATTCGGTGAGCGCGCCTTTGAGCGCGAGCTGGAGCGCCTGTTCAGTGTACGAACCGAGATAACGGGTAGTATTCGCGATCCAAGAGTGGTTGCTACTCGGCTTTTTGACAGTAACATTCGCGGCAATGATGCCACGATAGAGGAGCGAGTGCGTGAACTCTTTGGACCAGAACTCAGATCCCAGCAGCAATAGCCAACTGCGGGTGGCTGGCGTACAAATGACCAGCCAACTCGATTTCACCGGTAATCTTGACGCGGCGGCTGCGGGAATCGCTCAAGCCGCTAAAGCGGGGGCTTCCTTGGTCGTATTGCCGGAAAACTTCGCTACCCTTGGCACCGGAAAGACGGCCGATATTGCGGCACAAGAACAGGGCGGTGATGGCCCGGTATCCCACTGGGCTGCAGAGCAGGCGAATAAGCATCAAGTATGGTTGGTAGCGGGTACCGTCCCTACACTAGACCCCGAAACGGGGAAGTTCTTTGCGCGCAGCAAGGTATTCTCGCCTGGTGGTCACGTCATCGCCCAGTACGATAAGATTCATCTGTTCGACGCCTCAGTCGGGGATGCGCAAGGGCGTTATGCTGAATCGGACCACTACGTGCCAGGTACTGAGGTGGTGACTTGGACACTCGGTGATTTCACCATTGGCATGAGCGTTTGTTACGACCTGCGCTTCCCAGAGTTGTTCCATCAACTGCGACAGTCCGGCTCTGATGTGATTGTGGTGCCGTCGGCCTTCACGCATCGCACTGGACAGGCGCACTGGCAATTATTGTTGCGGGCGCGCGCTGTTGAGCAGGGTGTTTATATGCTGGGGGTAAATCAATGCGGTTGGCACGATGCACGACGCCAAACGTGGGGCCACAGCCATTTGGTGGACCCGTGGGGTGAGTGCGTAGAGTCGTTGGCGTCAGTGCCTGCGGTGATGGTGCGTGATGTGTTTAAGCGGCGGTTGGAGCATATACGCGCCCAATTACCAACATACGAGCATCACCGGTTGGTTTAGCATGTGCGCCGTAGGGCGGAAAGCGCTGCGTTATATCGAGGGATGGATGTCGTAGGAGGCCAGCCCTCTGGCCGAATCGTTCGCACGGCGGGGGTGTGCTCCTAAGTCCTATGGGCATAAAAAAAGGGCCTGCATCACTGCAAGCCCTTTTTTATCAAATAATGGCGGAGGGATAGGGATTCGAACCCTAGGTAGGCTATTAACCTACGCCGGTTTTCAAGACCGGTGCTTTCAACCGCTCAGCCATCCCTCCGAACGTGTGCGACAGTCTACTTTTCTATGCCTGAATGTCAACGATAAATTGTTGATAATGTTGGTTTTTTAGCGGATTGATTAATGTATGACCAAATTTTATAAGCTGATCTATTTTGTGCCAGAAAGTCACCTTGAAAAAACTAAGTTGGCGCTGTTCGCAGCGGGTGCCGGACAGCTCGGCGATTACGATTGCTGCGCATGGCAGGTCAAGGGGCAGGGGCAATTTCGCCCACTGGCAGGAGCTCACCCGCATGTAGGGCAGGTGGGTGAGGTTGAGTACGTGTCAGAGTACCGTGTTGAACTATTGGTTGCTGAGGGGCAAATGCATGACGCATTAAAAGCACTACGACAGGCACATCCCTACGAAGAGCCCGCCTACGAAATCATTGCCTTGGTGCCATCTAGCGACTTCGAAAAGTAACACTAATGCGGTGGTATTGTAGTTTCTAGCAGCGGCAATGGCCCTTGAAGGTGCTGGTGCTGTACGTAGTGCTTTAAGGCGGCCTCTACGGTGCGAAACGACAAGGACTGCCAGGGAATTTCCTCGGCAGCAAACAATTCAATAGCGGAGCTTTCAGGGGTGATGGCGAACTGGTCATTCTCCATGTCGGCCAAATAGAACATGTGTACCTGGTCGTATTGCGGTAGGTCGACTATTGCCAAGAGTTGGCGTAAGGTCGGACGAAAACAGGCTTCCTCCCAGGTTTCGCGCAATGCGCCTTGCGCCATGGTTTCACCGTTTTCCATAAAGCCGCCCGGCAGAGTCCAGTAGCCCAAGCGGGGTTCTATGGCACGCTTACACAGCAGAATGCGATTTTTCCACACCGGAACAGTGCAGGTAATGATACGCGGGTTTTGGTAATGAACCATGCCGCAGGCCGCACAATGGTGCCGCGCGAGTTGATCTCCAGGCGGGACACTGTACACAAGGGGGTTGGCACAATTGCTGCAAAACTTCATAGCGAAACTCACGAAATAGTTGTCACTTTACCTTCTGTATAACTACAGTCAATACAAGGGTATGGCGAAGTCAGATCTCAATACCTGTGTATAATCATGAACAGAGATTAAATTTACGCAATGAAACGAGCAGATGAATAGGCAGGATACCCCACAGATGCCACTGGATTGGCAGATGCTGGTGAGCAATTACAAGGGCAAGACGTTACCGGCCGTCGACCGTGTGGCGGGCGTAATGTTGTTACTTGCGCCGGGTGAACACGGCCCTGAATTACTGTTTACGCAACGTGCCTTGGATTTGCACAGCCATCCAGGAGAGGTCTCCTTTCCTGGTGGTAACGTAGAAGATGAAGATATTGACCTTTACGCCACGGCGTTGCGTGAAACGCAAGAAGAAGTGGGATTAACAGAGGTGCCTTTGCGTTTGGCTCGGCTTGATGCGCTCTATGCGCGCTCCGGCATCCTCGTGGAGCCACACGTAGCCTGGCTGGATCATAAACCGCAGCTCATAGCCTGCGAAGATGAAGTGGCCGAAATTTTCTGGGTGCCGATGCTCGATCTGGTACAGATCCCGCCTGAATACCAGTTATTTGAACGCAACGGGCGGCAATGGCAGGTGCCATTTTTCTACTACAATGATTGGAAAATATGGGGTATGACTGGGATGATCCTGGTCAACTTTATTAATGTCGTCTGGCAGCAGAAATGGCCGTCGTTTCATGAAGAATGGGGTAAGAACCCTATGGACGATACAGAATAATCCGCAAAAGGGTGTGTAGTGAATCAGAGTCATTACCTTGCCTGTGTGCTCTCCAACCAGTTTCCCGGTGAAGACAAGATCCGCCGCGATATAGCTGAAACCTTGGCTGGCATGCAGACGATTGCAACGGGGTTTAGCTTTCCTCCTTTGACGGAAGGCTATCTCTGGAAGTTGCAGCAATTGGCTATTGAAGATGCCGATTTGTGCGTGTTTATTGTGGGGTCAAATTACGGTTCCATTTCGCCCACAGGCGTTGGTTTTCTGCATCGTGCGTATGCACACGCGCAAGCTGTGCGGAAGCCATGTTTAGTGCTGGTGGCCGCCGAGGCTGATCCCCAAGCTGATGCGATGGAGAAACGGCGCCGTGAGGGATTATTACATGAAATGGGAATCAGCGCGTTGGTGCGTGCAGTTGGCCCTGGTGACGCGGTACGTTCAGCGGTTGAAACCTTTGTTGATGACCTGTTGACGCAGGACGTACTGACCGGATTGTATCGATCCGAAGACCTGCCGGGTGACGACTCACAGCGCGTTCAAGAGCTCACGGCGCAAGTGGAAAAAATGCGCCTACTGCTCGGTGAGCAGAGGAGAGCAGAGGCCTCGACTCATAAGCCAATGCCCGTGCAGGCTCTGAACTATCGGGTTAAGGTCTTTCGCGATGGCAATGTTGCTCAGATCAATAGAACATTGCGGTCGTCATGGAACGATATCTTCGCGGTCTGCGCCCCATTATTGACCAGTCCACAACGCGAAGCTGATTGGAAAAGCCAGTTGGAAGAGCGCTTACTGGTACGTGAGGCTCCCTTGCTAAAAGTCGAGCACCCGAAAGCACACAGCTTTGTTGACTTCCGTTTGGACGGAGTTGCGTTCGATCAAATCAAACGGCATTTTCGCGCCCTTGACTGGATTCAGCAGCACCAAGGAGTTTGGTCACTGAGTCCGCTCGGGGAACATCATTGGTTGGCTTTGAAGCCTTCGCCGTAAAAGGCCGAGCCGTATCCGGCGATAAACGTGAACACTTAACCTACTGCCTGTGCCTGACGGTTAATGCCCGTTCTACACCAACATCCGGTGGCCAAGGCAATAATGTGTAATCTTGCTTTTTGGCGGTACTATCGTTTGATCGTGCTGTTGGACGGTCATTATACCGCGTGAGCTGGTCGTGATCAGCGTGCGCGCATCTTCTTGTTCTGACAAACCTTGTAATGTCTTTATTGCCCACGAATAGTTAGGTCGCCAAAAGTGGCCCAATTGTTCATCGTCCACACGACACCCTAGAACTCCTACGTTAATCCTGCCGCGTGTCACCACGCGGAGGGCTAATGCGGAAATACGCGAGTCAAGCGACATGGTTTGCAACAAGTCCGGGCGTGCCAGGTGGTGTGCTAGCCAACCGGCTTGTGCCAACGAGTCGACGCGTAAACAGCGTGCGGGCCACGGCTGGTGTCGCCAGTTTTTTTGCCACGCTAGGGTGTGTTGATGCAGTTCGCGTGACCAGAGTGGCAGGCTTTGTTTTACAAAGATGCAGATGGCCGCGTCATAGTGCACGGCACTGTCTTCGAGTGCCGTAAGCCATTCCTCTGTGTTGTCCGGTGTACTGGCCAGCCAACGACAGTGCTGAGGCCAACCGGGTGGCAACTGGTCAATGAAGGCCAGTCGAGGTGGTGGCGCAATAAAGACGGCGCAGCGCCAATCAGGTAGTTTTTTGTTTGTATTCACAGAGGTCTTCAATCAGGCAGCTCCCACAACGTGGCTTACGTGCCAAGCAAGTATAGCGCCCGTGCAGAATCAGCCAATGGTGTGCATCCAGTGAAAACTCTTTGGGTATTAGGCGCATCAGGCGATCTTCAACTTCTCGCACGTTCTTGCCAGGCGCAATACCCGTGCGGTTGGCCACGCGAAAAATGTGCGTGTCCACGGCCATGACGGGCTTTCGGAAGGCGGTGTTCAGTACAACGTTGGCGGTTTTCCGCCCCACACCTGGTAACGCCTCTAATGCTGCGCGGTCGGCAGGCACTTCGCCATCGTATTGCTCAACCAGAATACGACACGTCTTAATAACGTTCTCAGCCTTACTGTTGAACAAACCGATGGTCTTAATGTACTCCTTCACACCATCTACACCCAAGGCTAAAAGAGTCTCTGGTGTGTTGGCTACAGGGTACAGCTTACGTGTCGCTTTGTTCACACTCACATCGGTCGCCTGAGCGGAGAGTAGCACGGCAATCAACAACTCGAAGGTTGAGCTATATTCCAACTCGGTTTTGGGTTCAGGGTTGGCGGCTTGCCAACGGCTGAAAATTTGCTGCCGTTTGTCTTTGTTCATGAAATCTTTCCGGTCACCCGAACGCGCTTGCTGCCCTTGACGATAGGTTCGCGCTTCTTGCGCATCTCAAGGTAGCCGTCGATGGCGTTTTTGCCAGCAATCAATAAGCCGGTAACGACAAAAGCCCCTGGTGGCAATACGGCAAACAGAAATTTAGGGTAGTCGGCCTTGGGTTCCCATACCCAAGCCCGTGCAGCCTCGCCAAACAACAAGTGCATATTGGAAAACAGTGTGCCGAGGCCTACCAACTCACGAATAGCACCGAGCAACACCAACACCAGCGTAAAGCCAATGCCCATGATCAAGCCATCCAGCAACGCGATTGGCCAGACATTCTTGCGTGCGAAACCGTCGGCCCGGCCGAGAATGACGCAGTTGGTGACGATCAGTGGAATAAAGATGCCCAATATCTGGTACAGCTCATAGGTAAAAGCTTGCATCAACATTTCGGCGCAGGTTACCAAGGCTGCGATGATCATCACAAAAGCAGGCAGGCGTACGGCGTCTGAAACGAAATTGCGAATCAGCGAAACCGCGAGATTAGATCCTGCCAGTACCACGATGGTCGCAATGCCCAGGCCTAACGCGTTGACCACGGTGCCAGTCACCGCCAGCAGAGGACAGAGCCCGAGTAATTGCACGAGTGCTGGGTTGTTCTTCCAGAGCCCGTTGTGAACGATGGCGCGAACCGGTTCACTCATATCAATTTGCTCCTGCCTGAGGTCGTTGTGAAACGATCGATTGTGATGGATCAAGTAGGAGTGCTTGGTTTTCACCAAAAAACTCCAGGCTGCCACGAACTGCGCGCACAATCGCGCGAGGTGTAATGGTGGCTCCGGTCAGTTGGTCGAATTCACCACCGTCTTTCTGCACAGCCCATTGACCTGGCAGGGGACTGAACAGCGAGCGTCCATCAAACTGTCGAATCCAATTGCTCTTGTCGGCTTCAATGGCATCACCCAGGCCGGGTGTTTCGCGATGTTCGGTTACCCGTACACCCAGCAGACGGCCTTCGCGGTTGAGAGCAACCAATAAATGAATGTCGCCGGTATACCCACCCGGCGCCGTCAACGGCAGCACAACCGCCGTTACTTCACCGTTAAGAATCGCCTGATAGGCTGGTCGAGGCGCGCGTAAGCTAAGGCGCTCTAGGCTTTCCCAGCGTGCATCGTTGTACAACGTCACACGTTGCTGCTCCAATGGCTGGTCGAACAGGTCATTAGGTACTAACTCGTAGAGAATACGTGCAGCATAGGCTTCTGAATTAGCGGCAATACGATCACGTGTGGCGGCAAAACTGACGGCAATCAAGCCGGCAGTAAAGATGGCAAATAGGCTGAGCCCAATACTGTTGCGTGCGATGGATTGCTTCAACATATTACAGCCCCTCGCGTTGGTTGGTGTTTTCGCCATAGGCGCGTGGTCGCGTGTAGTAGTCGATCAAGGGCGCGGCGAAATTCATCAGCAATACGGCGAAAGCAACGGCATCAGGGTAGTTGCCCCAAGTACGGATGACGTAGATCAACAGGCCAATGCCGGCCCCGTAAACCAACTTGCCACGATTACTGGTGGCTGATGAGACGGGATCGGTCGCGATAAAGAACGCACCCAGCATGGTGGCCCCACCAAGTAAGTGCAACGACAACGGAACCCGAGTATCGCCATCCCAACTAAACAGCAACGCCATAACACTCAGAGTTAACAGCAGGGCGACAGGCGTGTGCCAGGTAATGACTTTGCGGAAAATCAACACCACACCACCAATCAGGTAGAGTAAGCTAACCCATTCCCAGCCGTAAGCGCGATAGCCCTTGGCAAAAATACCCTGTTGCAGTACTTCGGCTTGCGTTAGGGCGGCAATGTCGTACTTGTAGGTGTCCAGAGGCGTCGCCATCGTAAAGGCGTCGATTTGCAGCGGGTTTAGGTCGCCAAATACGGCAGTCCAAGCAATGTAAAACGAATGTCCATCAAGCAATAGGGCGTCTGGTGTGGCCCAGCGTGTGGTCATTTCCAGGGGAAAGGAAATCAGCAGCAGGGCGTAGCCTACCATGGCTGGGTTAAAGGGGTTGTGACCCAGCCCACCGTAGAGGTGTTTGGCGAATACAATGGCCGCTAACACACCGACGACCGTGACCCACCAAGGCGCGAAGGGTGGCAAGGCAAGAGCCAGTAGCCAAGCCGTTAGCATAGCACTGCCATCACTCAGGCACGTCCAAACCGGGCGGCGGCGTAACCGAACGATGACGGCTTCAGCCACCAACGCGGTGGTCACCGCCAGGATGGCATTGATCAGATAGCCCCAACCAAAAAACACCACCAAGGCAAGAAAACCCGGCAGGGTTGCCGCCCACACGGTGAGCATGATTTTCTGTACAGACGTATTACTGACCGTGTGGGGTGACGTAATGGTCAACAAAGCCATCTAATTTTGCTCCTCAGCGCGAGCGAGATCAGCTTGCACTTTTTTGATCTGCTCTTGCAGTTTGTTGACGGTGGTTTCCAGCGCTTTTACCTGTTCGGGGGCGTCAGCGCGCGCTTCGGCCAGTTTACTTTCCGCTTTTGCGACTCGTCCGGTCAGGTTACTTAATTTCGCCGTCAACTGCTCGGTTGTCAGTGCTGGTGGAGTCGCGGCAGTGGGCTTGTCTGGATGTTTGCTCTTGGCGCGTTCTACAGCATCGGAAACATCGGTGCTGTCCGATGCCGCCGCCGCCAGCTTGGCAGCATTTGCTCGCGCTGCGGCCGCGGCGCGTTCTTGCCGCTTGGCCTCTTTTTCCGCAGCTTCACGGTCCAGTCGCGCTTGGCGGGCTTCAAAACGCACACGGGCGCGTTCTGCTTGCTTGTGTTCTGCTTGCTCTTGGCGAATTTGGCCTTTGGCGGCTCGATAATACTGCACTAACGGAATATTGCTGGGGCAAACATAGGCACAGGCACCGCACTCAATGCAGTCAAACAAACGATGGTCTTCGGCTTTGTCCAGTTCTTTGGCTTGCGCAAACCACATGAGCTGCTGTGGCAGCAGGCTGGCGGGACAGGCTTGCTCACAGAGGCCACAACGAATACAGGGCTGCGCGACGCCGGGTAATGGAAGTTCTGTGCCGGTAGGAATGAGCAGGCAGTTGGTGGCTTTCACCACGGGTAAGTCGGTGTGGGGCAGCGCAAAGCCCATCATTGGGCCACCCATGATCACGCGGTCTGCCTTATCGGTGTTGACGCCAGCCACACGGCAAAGCTCGCGCATTGGGGTGCCGATCAGTGTATCGTAGTTGCCGGGGCGTGCAACGGCTTCTCCGGTGACCGTGGTAATGCGGCGCAACAGGGGCTCATCGTGGAACACGGCGTCACTTAAAGCGGCCAAGGTTCCGACATTGTGGCACAGCATGCCTATGTCCAGTGGTAATCCACCGGACGGCACTTCACGGCCAGTCAGAATATAAATTAACTGTTTCTCACCACCCGAGGGATAACGTGTCGGGAAGGTACGCACTTCTACGCGTTCTTTTAAGTGATCGGGTATCGCTTGGCGCATAGCGACAATCGCGTCGGGCTTGTTGTCCTCGATGGCGACCAGAATACGATTAAAATGATACAGGTGGTCTACCACGTTGATGCCAGCATAGACGGCGGCTGCGCGTTCACGCATCAGGCTGTGGTCGGCAGTAATGTACGGCTCGCATTCCGTGCCATTGACGATCAGCGTATCGATATGGTCTCGGTCGCTGCTCAGTTTTACTGCCGTTGGGAAGCTGGCACCGCCAAGGCCGGTGACACCCGAGCGTTGCACGCGCGCCAGAATATCTGCAACGCGGTGCGACTGCAGGTCATCCCAAGGCTCGCGTGGTCGCCACTGGTCTTTACCATCGGCGCGAATGATGATGCAGCTGGTGGTTAAGCCGGAGGCATGGGGCACTTGGCGCTCTTCAATAGCAATAACCTCGCCACTCGTCGGTGCGTGCGCCGGTGCGCTTATAAAGCCGGCGGCTTCGGCAATCAATTCGCCCTTTAAAACATGTTGACCAACGTCAACGCAAGGCAGGGCAAAAGCACCAATATGCTGATTGAGCGGCACCACGTATTCACGCACTAACGGCATGGCCTGAATAGCATTGACTAAACTTTGAGTTTTATTTTCTGGTGGGTGCACACTGCCGGGCAGCGTCCAGTAGGTCTGCCCTTCGCCATTTTTGCGCGGCTTTCCCGCTCTCGTAAAACCCCACATCAGGCGGCCTCGCTGCGGTGGGCACGTTGATCGGTAGCGATCACTTGATAGGCTGGCTGCGGCACCTGCCAATGCCAATTCTGTATAGTGGTAGGTAGCGGAATCATGTCGATGCAATCGACCGGGCAGGGGTCCAGGCAGAGATCGCAGCCGGTACATTCGGCCGCGATGACCGTGTGCATCTGTTTAGCAGCGCCTAGAATGGCATCCACTGGACAAGCCTGAATGCATTTGGTGCAGCCAATGCACTCTTCTTCGCGAATAACTGCTACCTGCCGTGGCTTTTCCTCACCATGTTCGGCATCCAAGGGCGGTGCTTCAACGTCTAGAAGATCGGCCAAAGCAAGAATGGTGCTTTCGCCACCCGGCGGGCACTTGTTGATCATATCGCCGTTGGAGATGGCTTCGGCATAAGGGCGACAGCCTGGATAGCCGCATTGACCGCACTGCGTTTGCGGCAGAATAGCGTCTATTTGCTCGACAATGGGGTTGCCTTCGGGCTTAAAGCGCACCGCGGCGTATCCCAGTAGGGCACCAAAGGTGGCTGCTAAGACCAGCAAGGCAAGGATTGACCACAAAATAATCATGCGTGCCCTTTCCTCCTCACAACGTCACCAAGCCGGTGAAGCCCATGAAAGCTAACGACATGAAGCCGGCGGTGATCATGCCAATGGCTGCCCCCTTGAAAGGCTTGGGTACATCAGCAACGTTCAGGCGTTCGCGCATGGCGGCGAACAAAATCAAGACCAAAGAGAAGCCTGCCGCAGCACCAAATCCATACAGGAGGGATTCAATAAAGTTGTTTTCTTGCTGGATGTTCAGCAACGCCACACCGAGTACCGCACAGTTGGTGGTGATCAGTGGCAAGAAGATTCCCAGCACGCGATACAGCAGTGGACTGGTTTTGCGCACCACCATTTCGGTGAATTGCACAACGGCGGCGATGACCAAAATGAAACTGATGGTGCGCAGGAAGGTAACATCCAAGGGCACCAGAATGAAGTTGTATACCAGGTAGCTGAATAACGACGCTAAGGTCAATACGAAGGTCGTCGCAAACGACATCCCCATGGCTGTTTCGAGCTTATTGGACACGCCCATAAATGGACACAGTCCAAGAAACTGTACCAATACGAAGTTGTTGACGAGCACTGTGCTCAGGAGCAATAGCAGATAGTCGGTCATGTGTTATATGGATTCATCAGCCGGTGCGCTATTATGCGGAAACTTCATATTCCGGGCAAGTTGGTAAAGGTTCGTTTGTTATTACAAAAATCTATATGGGAATACTTCAGAGCTTCCCTAGGTAATAGATCGACTGGCACCATGATGCCAGCCGATTTTCCTCGTTAGCTGATGCGAGTGCCAGGAGGAATGGCATCGCTCGGTTCCAGGACCCAAAGGTCTTTGCCTTCGCCTGCCGCCAACACCATGCCTTCACTCATGCCAAAGCGCATTTTGCGAGGTGCGAGGTTGTACACCAACACCACGTTCTTGCCCACTAGGTCTTCCGGCTGGTAGTGCGACTTGATGCCAGAAAATACTTGGCGTGTGCTCGCTTCGCCAACGTCGAGAATAAGTTTAAGCAGTTTGTCGGCGCCTTCCACATGGTCAGCGTTGACAACCTTGGCGACGCGCAGGTCAACTTTAGCGAAGTCGTCGAACTGGATAGTGGTAGGCTCGGGTGCAGCAGGCGCCTTCTTTGCCGATTTAACCGCGCTCTGCTCCGGTGCTGCTTTGGTCGCTTTAGTGTTTGCTGTCGGCACCGTGGTGTCGCCTTCTTTGCTGACTTCCACCATGGCATCCACTTGAGCTTTTTCGATACGGGTCATCAGCGGAGTAAAGGCATTGAGTTTATGGTTCAACAATGGTTGGCTGGCTCTGTGCCAAGCAAAATCTTCCACCTTCAAGAAGGTCGCTGCTTTACCGGCCATCTCCGGCAGTACCGGGTTTAGGTAGGTCATCAGCACACGGAACAGGTTCAATGCTTGCGTACACACCGCAATGACCTCTTCTTGCTTGCCGTCTTGCTTGGCCAGCACCCATGGAGCATTTTCCTGAATATATTCATTGGCGCGGTCGGCCAAAGCCATCACCTGACGAATGGCTTTGCTGTATTCGCGCTGTTCGAAGTTATCGGCTATTTCCGCACCGGCGGCAACGAAAGCCTCGTATTGCGCGGGGTCATGCAACGTGCTTGCTAACTGGCCATCGGCAAACTTGTGCACAAAACCGGCGCACCGACTGGCAATGTTAACGACCTTGCCGACCAAGTCGGAATTGACCCGTGCTACGAAGTCTTCCAAATTCAGGTCAATGTCTTCAACCGTGCTGCCCAGTTTGGCGCTGTAGTAGTAGCGCAGGTACTCAGGGTTGAGGTGGTCTAAATACGTGCGTGCCATGATGAAGGTGCCGCGTGACTTGGACATCTTGTCGCCGTTGACCGTTACATAGCCGTGCGCATACACGCCGGTGGGCTTGCGGAAGCCCGCAGTGTCGAGCATTGCAGGCCAAAACAGGGCGTGGAAGTTAATGATGTCTTTGCCGATGAAGTGGTACAGCTCGGCGCTGCTGTCCTTCTTCCAGAATTCGTCGAATTCGAGGTCCGTACGCTGCGCGCACAGGTTCTTGAAACTGGACATGTAGCCGATGGGTGCATCCAGCCATACATAGAAATACTTGCCCGGAGCGTCGGGGATTTCAAAGCCGAAGTAAGGGGCGTCGCGGCTGATGTCCCATTCTTGCAAGCCGCTGTCGAGCCACTCTGAAAGCTTGTTGGCGACGGCAGGCTGCAATGCACCGCTGCGCGTCCACTCTTTCAACATGTCGGTGAAGTCCGGCAACTTGAAGAAGTAATGCAGCGACTCTTTTTCAACTGGCGTGGCACCGGACAGCGCAGAACGCGGGTTGACCAGCTCACTGGGTGTATAAGTGGCGCTACAGACTTCACAGTTGTCGCCGTATTGGTCTTCGGCACCGCATTTCGGGCAGGTGCCCTTGATGAAGCGGTCGGCCAAAAACATTTCTTTTTCTGGATCAAACATCTGCCGAATGGTGCGCACGGCGATGTGGCCGTTGTCGCGGCAGCGTGTATAAATCAACTCACTCAGTTCGCGGTTTTCCGGCGAGTGCGTGCTGTAATAATTATCGTAGCTGATATGGAAGTCTTGGAAGTCCTGCCAATGCTCGGTGCGGATGCGGTCAATCAAGGCTTCTGGCGTAATGCCTTCTTTTTCTGCGCGCAACATGACCGCCGTACCGTGGGTGTCGTCAGCGCACACCGCGATGCAGCGGTGGCCACGGGCACGTTGAAAACGTACCCAGATATCGGTCTGAATGTGCTCCAGCATGTGACCCAAATGAATAGGGCCGTTTGCATAGGGAAGGGCACTGGTGACTAGAATGTTGCGCGGCGTCTGGTCGGTCATAATCTACAACGGCTACCATGAATACGTTAAGAGACCGCGTATGTTAAAGCCTGAGAGGTTTGAATGCCACCGTGAAAAGGCAGCGTGGTGACGCCGATGCTGTTGGTCATAGAGTCTCGTCGAAATTGTATGGTATAACGCGAGGCGACAGGTTCATAATGAACCCGACCAGATGCAAGGAGTATTCGCATGGCGCGGTCTAATCGTTTGTCGGCTAGCTCAGTCCAACAGCTGAGGTGGCATGATGTTTCCTTGTCGGCGTTGATCGCGGGATTTGTCGCGGTTCTGGTCGGGTACACCAGTTCAGCCATTATCATTTTTCAGGCCGTTGCCAGCGCTGGTGGTGGTCCGGAACTGGTAACCTCATGGTTTCTCGCCTTAGGCATTGGCATGGGTATCACCACCATTGGCTTAACGCTGCGGTTTCGTGCGCCAATACTGACGGCATGGTCGACACCTGGTGCCGCCCTCTTGGTGACCAGTATGGCCGATTTCAGCTACGCCGCAGCCATCGGTGCTTTTTTGTTCAGCGCCTGTTTGATTACCTTGGTGGGCATTACCGGTTGGTTCGAACGGTTAATGAACCGTATTCCGCAGTCTATTGCCGCTGCCATGCTCGCAGGCGTGTTGTTGCAGTTTGGCTTGGGTGTGTTTCAGGCGATGGAAAACGAATGGGTGCTGGTGGTTTTATTGTTTGTGGTTTATCTGGTGGCGAAACGGTGGCAACCACGTTACGCCATTCCGCTGGTGTTGGTGGTGGGCATGCTGGCGGCATGGGCAATGGGGTTGTTGAGCTTTGCTACGGTGGAGTGGCAGTTAGCCAAGCCGGTGTTTACCCTGCCTGAGTGGTCCCTTGGAGCCATGATCAGTATTGGGGTGCCGCTGTTCATCGTCACCATGGCATCACAGAATATGCCGGGTGTTGCGACCATTCGGGCTTCAGGTTATCAAACGCCGATATCGCCCACCATTACTTGGACGGGCATCACAACCCTGCTGCTGGCGCCCTTTGGGGCCTTTGCCTTGAACTTGGCGGCCATTACCGCGGCGATCTGCATGAGTTCCGAGGCGCACCCCGACGCGAAACGACGCTATGTTGCTACCCTGTCCGCAGGCTTTTTCTATTTATTGACCGGGTTACTGGCGAGCACCATGGCGGCGTTGTTTTATGCCTTTCCAGAGGCGCTGGTGTTGGCGATTGCCGGCTTGGCGTTGTTGGCGACCATTGGTAACAGTTTGGCGGTGGCGTTGCATGATGAGCCGGTGCGAGAAGCAGCCCTGATTACTTTTCTCGTGACGGCGTCGGGCGTTACGCTGTTCTCAGTAGGGTCAGCTTTTTGGGGGTTGGTGGCCGGGTTGGCGGCTTGGTATGTGCGGCGGCCTTAAGGCGGAAGATAGGAGCGTGATCCCTGCGCAACAAGAGTTCCTTTGGCGGACGACGAGGTTTGGGCTAGGGCCGTAGGGGTTATGCCTCAAGGCGCGACTCCCGGCCTGCCGTGGAGCGCCGGAGGCATACCCCGAAAGGCCCGAAGGGATGCTTTTGTCATAAAAGTCCCTACAAGCACCGTTTCGTCGGTGCGGTAGATGCTCCTAGGCCAACAAACGCATTTGACGACACCTGTAATCCAACACTGCCTGATACCGAGACACCGAACGACGGTGTGGTGAGAAACACATCAATGCTGTCCTGACCTCGTGCCTTGCGAATACGGAACGGCGGCTGGTGAGCCACGTCGTAGGCTTCGTAAAGAGTGACGGAAATAGGAATAGTCCCCAATAAGCGAGCCTGAGACGCTCGATCAAGTTGCTGTTTGGCCGTTTGCATAGGCAGCATAAGGGTACTGGCGTCAGGGCTCAGCGTGCGTCGCACGGTGAATGTTTCGTTGCTGCAGTTTGCCGTTAACTCCCATTGCAAGGTTTTGTCCGTAGGGTTGTCGAACGTAAATAGCAGGCTATCGTTGAGCGAAAAGGTTTCTTCACGATGGGCATTTGGGTCTTGCAATATAATCGGTGGGCCCATGGGCAACGCCAGTGGAGAGAAATCAGCCAATTGCAGGTGGTATGGCCCGTTCGATGCGTTGGCGCTGGCACTGTAGCGTCCGCGTTCACTGGTAGCTTGGAGGTGCACGATATCACCGTTGCTGGCTTGCAGAGCGAGGATGCTGTCTTCCGTGCGGACGCGGCGTTGCCAGAACCCGGCACGCATCCATACATCTACCTCGACTTGGTCGGGCTGGCGTTCGTATTCGACATTCACCGTTAAACGCTCAGGTTGGACGCGGTCAACGGGCACCGTACCGCAGCCGACCAACAGTATCGAGCTCAGCGTTAGCAATATAAGGGGTCGGGGCGATAAAACGGCGTTGTTGGTCATAACCTTTACTCGCAGGAATCGTGACGTGAGTATAAGGACAAGCGGGCCCCTGTCTGGTGTTCTTTTCTTGTTTTTTAGGCTCTAGGTGCAGGCGTGATAATTCTCTTATTGGGCGCACTGCGCTTGGCGTGGACACTCTGCCTGCCCTATAATTCGCTAAATCCTACTATTTCACTCAGTTATTTGGAGAGACGCTGTTGAGTAAGCCAGTACTGGACCGCAATCAGATCGTGCAATGTTTAGGTCGTATTCAAGACCCCCATACCGCGCAGCCGCTGAGCGGGGCCCAACTCAAGTCATTTGCCGACGAAAACGATCGCCTTCACGTTGTACTTGAGCTTGCGTATCCCGCTAAGAAATTTGGCTATGGCTTAGCAACCTTAGTGGAAGCGCAACTGGAAGCGATATACAGCGGTAAAATTAACGTGGATATTGAGTGGCAAGTGACTCGTCAGCCGGTGGCTAATCAGTCGGCCAGTATGCCTGCCGTGAAAAACATTATCGCGGTAGCCAGCGGTAAGGGTGGGGTCGGTAAATCCACCACAGCCGTTAACCTCGCCTTAGCCATGGCCCAGGAGGGTGCGCGCGTGGGTATTCTGGATGCCGATATCTACGGCCCGAGTCAGGGCATGATGCTGGGTATACCGGCAGGTACAAAGCCCGAAACCATCGACGGAAAGTGGTTCGTACCCCTTCAAGCGCATGGTATTCAAGCTATGTCGATGGCCTTTTTAGTGAACGACAAGACCCCCATGGTGTGGCGAGGCCCCATGGTAAGCGGCGCTTTGCAGCAATTGCTGACGCAAACCCAGTGGGATGACTTGGATTACCTGGTGGTGGATATGCCGCCGGGTACGGGCGATATCCAACTGACGTTTGCCCAAAAAGTGCCTGCAACAGGCTCGGTAATCGTGACGACTCCGCAGGACATCGCTTTGCTGGATGCCAAAAAAGGTATTGAAATGTTCCGCAAGGTCAACATCCCTGTATTGGGGGTGGTGGAGAACATGGCGATGCATATTTGTTCGAACTGTGGGCATGCGGAGCATATCTTCGGCGAGGGTGGCGGTACTCGCCTGGCGGATGAGTATGGTGTGGATATTCTGGCCAGTATGCCGTTGGACATTCACATTCGTGAACAGGCCGATGGCGGCGCGCCGACGGTGGTCGCTGACCCAGAATCAGAAGTGGCTTTGCAATACCTGATGATGGCGCGTCAGGTGATGGCGAATATCTCAGTCTTGAATGCCGGCAGCAGTGCGATTCCGACCATTACCGTCAGTGACGATTGACGGTGGCTGGCGTTGCCCTCGGCGCCAGACCCCGTTACCATAGCGCCAGTTTTTTTGTGGTCAGGAGAGATACCGCATGAGCATTAAATCGGATCGTTGGATTCGCCAGATGGCCGAGCAGCACGGCATGATAGAGCCCTACGAGCCTGGCCAGATTAAAACAGCCGCTGATGGCGGAAAGGTAATTTCTTACGGCACGTCGAGCTATGGTTACGACGTACGGTGCTCGAACGAGTTTAAGGTGTTCACCAACATTCATTCAGCGACCGTAGACCCTAAACACTTCGATGAGAACAGCTTCGTCGATGTGCAGAAAGACGTGTGCATTATACCCCCGAACTCCTTTGCTTTGGCACGCACGGTCGAGTATTTCCGCATCCCTCGTGATGTGCTGACCATTTGTTTGGGTAAATCAACCTATGCACGCTGCGGCATCATCGTGAATGTGACGCCATTGGAGCCCGAGTGGGAAGGTCATGTGACCTTGGAATTCTCTAACACCACAACCCTACCGGCCAAAATATATGCAAACGAGGGTGTGGCGCAGATGCTGTTCTTCCAGTCAGATGAGCCGTGTGAAGTGTCGTATAAGGATCGCAGTGGGAAGTATATGGGGCAACGCGGCGTGACCCTGCCTAAGGCATGATGCTGTGTTCGGGCGGGTGCGAATCCGCCCTATGCCCCCTTTTTGCTTTATACGGGCTTTGACCACTCGTTATCATCGCAGGCATAGCCCATTGAGAACGAGCCAGGGCCTAAATAGGTCGCGCCAGACAGCCCCATGGTGCTGATCAGCAAGCGAATCGTTTTGTCTTCATGCAATTCGCGCAGATGCGCAATCCCTTGGAATTGGTTCAGGTCTTTTAAGTCGCCCGAGTAGCTGATAACGACAAAAGGCGATTTCATTGTTCCCCGGTTTATCTGCTTAATAGCGTGTTCCAACGTACCCTCTACAGCCGCTTGAAAGCCTTTAAATTTGGCGCACGGAAAGTTCTTTTCGCGGTGACCGCAGACGACCGGCGTAATACCCAGTGCCTTGCCCAATACTGCGCTAACAAAATTAATACTGTCTTCGCCGCGTTGCCGTGCGCGCTCACGAATGTAATAGAGGTCTGGGGGCACGACAAAGGTGTGTACGTGATCGGCAATCAGCGCAGCTAAACGGCGTACCTCACTGCCTTCCATCCCCTTATTGATCAGAGCTTGCGTGTGGGCAGCGACGACGCCAACACCGGCGAACAGCGCACGAGCGTCCATGACGCGAACGACCTTGTTCGAACCTTCGGCCTTGAGTTTCGTGTTCAACACGGAGGCTGCTTCTGACAGGTGGTCGTAGAACTTGGAACGTGTGCGACTCATGGTTTGTACAATCACGTAGTCGGCTTTTGGTAAACAGTCACGTTCGATGATCATTACGGCTTCGTTCGGGGTAAGCGCCCGAGTGGTGACTGTTTTATCTTTGTCGACGAGGTGGTCTTGGTAGTACTTGAGTGTAGCGGCGGCCTCTCGCACGTCATACATCTCTTGGCCGTCAGTGGTGACCGTTACAGGGAGAACCGTAATGCCGTGCTCTCTGATAACACTTTCGGGAATATCGCAGGAGGCGTCTACGACAAGGGCAATGCTCATGGTGTCAGTTCCACTTATTATTATGAAGTCGGTTGGAAAAATGCCACGGTACTGTGACAGAAGCCTACGCAAATTCACAACGGGGTAACACAGGTGAGGCAAGACTACTGTTCATGTAGGAAATAACCTCTCATCAAGAGAGGTTATTATTGACAGAAAGAGGTGGAGTTTGGCGCTTGTTTATATCTTAACGACGTGAGCTTTCGATAGCTCGCCCTCGGCAAGAGCGTTGATGTTATGCATTGTCGTACGTGCGATGGCATCTAAAGCCTCGCGGGTAAAAAATGCTTGGTGGCCAGTAATGATGACGTTGGGGAACGTCAACAGACGGGCGAATACATCGTCTTGTAGTAAATGGTTGGAGAAGTCCTCAAAAAATAAATCGGCCTCTTCCTCATACACGTCTAGTCCTAAATAGCCTATCTGACCACTTTTCAAACCTGCGATAACGGCACGGGTGTCGATCAGAGCCCCGCGACTGGTGTTGATCAGCATAGTGCCTCGTTTCATGGCCGCAATGGAGTCTGCATTGACGAGGTGATGGGTCTCGGGCATCAGAGGGCAGTGCAGTGAAATAACATCCGAGCGGCGCCACAATTCTTCTAGGGGCACGTAGTCAATGTTCATGGCCTGAACCTGAGGATTGGGGAAGGGATCGTACGCAATCACCTGGCACCCGAACCCCTGCATGATGCCAGCAAAGGTTGCACCGATTTTACCGGTACCCACTACGCCCACGGTTTTCCGATAAAGGTCAAAGCCCAGCAACCCATTGAGCGAGTAGTCGTTCTCTCGTACACGGTTGAATGCGCGGTGGATGTTTCGATTAAGGTCAAGAATCAGGGCAACAGCGTGTTCTGCTACGGCATGCGGTGAATACTCAGGGACGCGCGCAACCGGAATGCCATATTGCTCAGCGGCGACCAAGTCAACGTTGTTAAACCCAGCGCAACGCATAGCTATCATGCGGATCTTTAGGCTTGCCAATATTTCGATCGTGGGGGCGTCCAAGGTGTCGTTGACGAAACAGCACACCACGTCATGATCAGCTGCCAGTGCAGCTGTTTTGTGGTTCAGGTGTGGCTCAAAAAAGGTCAGCGTGTGCCCGACCTCATTGAAGTGGTTTAGGTGTTGTTCGTCGTATGGTTTGGCACTGAAGACGGCGATTTTCATAATAGGCTCCTGATCGACTCCCTTTCGTTAAAATTAAGAAACTGAGGAACAGTCTATGTTGGCTAGCCGATCCGGGCCTTGATGTGCATCAACTAGCTGGGAATGTCATTTCGCGGATTCGGCCAGTGCGGCAAGTCGCGCACACGAGTTCCGCCTATGGTTGCGGACATGGCACGAATTTGTTGATCCAGTTTACCATCACGCCAGCGTAAAAAATGTGTTGGAATGGTCCAGTCAGTATCGAAGACTATGTAAGTGATGCCGCGGCTAGGAACCCGTTGGGCTACGATGGCCGCCGAATTACCCGACAGCTCTGTCTCCTCGATCAACTCGAACACATAGCGCCGTGGATTACGTCGATCGATCACGGAGAACTCAAAGCGTTCTTCGCCCAGCGACAGTTGGTTCAGCAGCAAGAGGGTGTAGCTGAGAGGATCAAATATATCGGGCTCGAAATCGTAGGTATAGCTGTTGTTATTCAGGTTGACCCGGATGCGGTCTCGATCAGGCTCGAAACGAATGCGGCGTGATTCGTTGTTGAACGGCATACGCTGGTCAAACCGGTATTCGATGGGTGCAGGAGTGCCGTCTACCCAGCGGAAATCAACCCATTCTTCAATGCGTACGAAGGGGCCACGCATCTCAAAGGATATCCGCCATACATCATTATTACGGCGGGCCAGGCTTTGCTTGCCTGTCACCTTAATGCCGACACCTGCATATTGAAACCCCTCCAGCTCCAGCTCGAACGGTTGCAGGTCGTATGCCATGGCAGCGTAGGGGAGACTAAGGCATACGACGAGGGAGGCAATCGCCTTTCTAAGGTGCGCTCTCATTCCAGTTCAGTCCTGTTGATCCTATGAGTTTGCCTCTCATATAGGCCCGCCCAGAGCGCATTGTCAATAGGCCTTGCGCAAACCATGCAACGGCGGCGGGGTAGATTTGGTGCTCTACAGTTTGTACACGCTGGGCCAGGATAGCCTCCGTATCATCCGAATGCACCGGTACACTGGCCTGCACAATGGCCGGACCACCATCCAGTTCGGTCGTGACAAAGTGAACGGTTGCGCCGTGCTCTCGGTCGCCGGCCTCTATGGCACGAGCGTGTGTGTGTAAGCCGGGGTATTTGGGTAACAACGAAGGATGAATATTGATCATACGACCTTCGTAGTGAGCGACAAACTCCGGCGTTAGAATACGCATAAAGCCAGCCAGTACAACGAGATCAGGCTGCCACGCATCGATGTTATGTAACATAGCTGCGTCAAAGGCCTCTCGGCTGGCGTAGTCTTGATGGTTCAGGGTAATACTGGGGATGCTTACTTGTGCAGCGCGAGCCAGTCCGCCCGCGTTCGGGCGATTGCTCAGTACGCCAACCAATTGCGCACCCGCAAGTGTATCCTGTTGCGCGGCGTCAATCAGTGCTTGTAAGTTAGTACCGCCACCACTGATCAGTACCACAACGCGGCAACCGGAGTTGCCGTTGGTGCTGCTTTCTAGGTCGCTGTTCATGCTTGCGCGTTGCCCATTTCCACAAAGGGTGCACCTTCTGCCGGTGCAATGTGGCCCAAAACGATGGGCGCTTCGCCTTGATCTTGCAGACAGGCGATAGCGGCATCGCGCGCTGATTCAGGTACGACCAGCACCATGCCGATACCACAGTTGAAGGTACGGTACATCTCGGTGTCAGTGATGTTGCCTTCTTGCTGCAACCACTGGAAAACCGCCGGCAGTTGCCACGCATGGGTGTCTATTACTGCCTTGGTGTTTTCCGGCATCACGCGCGGAATGTTCTCCAAGAATCCACCACCAGTAATATGGCTCATGGCGTGGACAGGTTGTTGGCGGAGCAACTCAAGCAATGGCTTTACGTAGATGCGCGTTGGAGCGAGCAGTGCTTCACCGAGCGTGCTGTCGCCCAGCGGGGTGTCTGCGGACTGGCCGCTGACTTCCAACACTTTGCGAATCAGCGAATATCCATTGGAGTGTGGGCCACTGGATGGTAAGCCGAGCAGAACATCACCGGCTTTTACCTTGCTGCCGTCGATCAATTTCGATTTTTCGGCGATACCGACGCAAAAACCGGCCAGATCGTAATCTTCACCTTCATACATGCCAGGCATTTCGGCGGTTTCACCTCCAACCAAAGCACAGCCTGAAAGTTCGCAGCCAGCGCCGATGCCACTGACAACATCGGCGGCGATGTCCACGTTCAGTTTGCCGGTGGCGTAGTAGTCTAAAAAGAACAATGGTTCTGCACCGGCCACGATCAGGTCATTGACGCACATGGCCACCAAATCGATACCAATGGTGTCATGGCGCTGCAAATCCATCGCCAGACGTAGCTTGGTGCCTACCCCATCGGTGCCGGATACCAAGACAGGCTCATCATAGCCTTTGGGTAATTCAAACAGAGCACCAAAGCCGCCCAAGCCGCCCAATACACCTGGGCGATGGGTGCGCCGAGAAACGGACTTGATGCGTTCGACCAGTTGATTACCGGCATCAATATCAACGCCCGCATCTTTGTAGCTCAATGACGGCTTCGCCATGGTGGGTAAAACTCCTGCACAGATGTATGATTGCCGCGCATTCTACCAGCCCGTAAAGTTATGGTCATCGTTTCCGCGCTAGACGTGTTAAATTACTTAAATTTTGTCAGAATAGAAATCTGTATCTAGGAAGTGAGTGCACATGTCGAGATTGTTATCAGCCCTGTCTGCGGTGGCCTTGTTCTTTTGTGCTGCGTTGGGCACGGCAGCAGAGACCGTACGCCTGATGGAAGCGGAAAGAATTATCCTGCAAAGTGCAGACGAACGCGCGCAGACGTTGGCGTTGCGTGATGCACTGCGTGAGGTGTTTGTGCGGGTATCCGGTGACGTCAATGCCGCTGAGGCTGACGGGGCCGTGCAGGAAGCCCTGCGAAACCCCAGTGACCTGCTCGCACGTTTTGGTTTTGGTGCCAGTGAGGTCATGCTTCCAGACGCCATTGGCAATATGCAACCCACTTTTAAGTTAGATGTTGTCTTCGATGGCCAGCGAGTGCGCAGTGCGCTGGTTGATTCAGGTTTGCATGTGTGGGCTGCAAGGCGGCCTAGCGTCATGATTTATTTGGCTGCGCCGAACAGCTTGGGCAATATCGATCTGCTGGGTGAGATTGCGCAAGCAGATGGGGTTGCATTGTTAAGAGAGCAGGCGCGTCAACGTGGCGTGCCGTTGCAATGGCCATTGTTGGATCTTCAGGATCTCTCTATATTGACGGCGGATGATGTGTGGGCCGGATTTGAGCAGCCGATGGCGGTGGTCGCCGAGCGCTATAATGCCGACGCGATATTGGGTGGTTACGTCGGCGTGCAACCTGATTCCGGGCAGTGGGTCGGGCGCTGGCATTTTATTTTTGCCGGCGAGAAGCGCACCGCCACTTTTTTCGGCGACACACAGCAGTCGGTCATTGCGCAAGGCGTTGGCTTAGCGGCGGACGCCATGGCAGAGCGCTATGCCGTAGATCACCGTCAAACCGCCAGGCCGATGGACATCAGTGTTCTTAACGTGACCAATGTGCAGACGCATGGTGCAGTGCGTCAATATTTGCGCGATGTGAACGGCATCTCGCAAATACAAATGCTGGGTATTGATGGGGATTTAGCGCGCTATCGCCTGTCGGTACGTGCGCCCGAGTCGCAACTGTTGGATATCCTAGCTCTCGAGTCGCGCATGCAGTTGATGTCAGACATTGGCTTTGGCGATGACGCAAGCGCGCTCAACTTTATCTGGCTCAGTCAATGATAGCGCCAGCTCAGCTCCCTTTGCAGGTTAGCTTGCGCGCTGACGCACGTCTGGATGCTATGTATGCGGGACCGAACGCCTGGCTGATCGATTGGCTGCGCGACGAGTGGTTGCAGGGGACGGAAACCAGTGTCTTTTTGCATGGCGCGCCAGGTTCTGGTTTGACGCATGTGCAACAAGCGATCTGCCACCGTGCCGATATGCAGGGGCATACTGCTTTCTATCTGAGCCTCAATGAAGTGCAACATGAAGCTCCTGACGTTTTGCAG
This sequence comes from Salinispirillum sp. LH 10-3-1, assembly GCF_030643825.1. Taxonomy (GTDB): domain Bacteria; phylum Pseudomonadota; class Gammaproteobacteria; order Pseudomonadales; family Natronospirillaceae; genus Salinispirillum. The sequence continues at coordinate 2,236,378 of NZ_CP101717.1, read as the reverse complement.
GAACTGTGTGGTTTTTCCGTGTTGTGCTTAGACGATCTCGATACTGTGTTGGGTGAGCCAAACTGGGATCGTGCTCTTTTTAATGTGTTTAACACCATGCGCGATCAAGGGCAGCGGCTGGTGCTTGCGAGCCATCAATCCCTTCCTGAGCTGCAAGACCATATTCTGCCTGATCTGCATTCGCGGCTGAGTTGGGGCATGCGCGCGCAGCTAAAAGTGCCCAATGACGAAGATTGGGTAGCGGCCATCATTTGGTTGGCTGAGCAGCATGGCATGACACTGTCTGAGGAGACAGCGCAGTATGTGGCGGTGCGTGGGCCACGTGAATGGGCCGGGTTGACCGCTACCATACATACCCTCGATACAGCATCGCTTGCCGCACAGCGGCGTTTAACTCAGCCCTTCATTAAGGCTGTGATGGGCTGGTAATGTTTTCTTGGCCTTCGAGCAGGTGCGCATAGGTCGCTCGCCAGGCGATGATGTTCTGCTCGGCGATGTGCGGCGATAAGTCCAAGCGATCAATAAACAAGCGGCGAGTGTTCTCTACTTCGTCGCTGTCCCAGGCGGCAAAGGCCTCACGCATAGGTGCTATCTCATAAGGGCAGTCTTGATCTAATGCGCTGTAAAAGCGCTCTAGCATACTGGTCACAATCTCCGGGTCTTCGGCGTAAAATGTACCGTCCGGCCGGTCTTCAGCGATTTCTCGGGCAATATCTACCAAGTTTTCACCCAGCTCCAACAGCTCTGTGAGCGGTCTGTCTAACGCGGTAACGTCATCGTTCATGTTGTTCAACCATTCTTCTGCTGGCTGAATCAACACTGCCTTGTACATGGCGTCGTCTAAGGTCCAAGCGATGGCGGTGGGGAAGCCACGCTCATCGTATTCACTGTATTCTAGAGCGATCAATGCGGGAAAAGACATAAGGCCTATAATTTCCTATCTTCAGTTGGTGTGCATTGTATAATGCGCAGCCTTGAATTGGTAAGGGAAAGGGTATGAGCGACAACAGAATTGAGCGGGACTTTTTTGCTCGCGATGCGGAAGAGCAGGCAGCGTTTCTCAGTCAAACGTGGTGCCAACACTGTATGGCCGCAGACTTGGGGATGACCGACCCCGAAGAGTACGAAATAGACGAGCGTGTTTTTGTGTCGGGCAAGTGTGTGCAATGCGGTAACCCCGTGGTGACGGAGCTGGTAGAAGGCGATGACGGCGGTTATTACGACGATGAAGCCCCTTAAGGTAAGAGTTTTTATCACACGCACGCCACAACAGTTTCTTAAACAAGTGAGAGTTAACTATGTTCAACGTAAACCAGTATTTTGACGGCAAAGTAGCCTCCATCGCTTTTGCTGGCGAACAATTGCCTGCCACCGTAGGTGTGATGGCGCCTGGCGAGTATGAATTTGGTACCAGCCAGCATGAAACCATGACGGTGATCAGCGGTGCTCTGACCGTGAAGCTACCCGGTGCCAGTGAGTGGCAGACCTACAGCGCCGGACAGGTGTTTGAAGTGCCTGCGGACAGCAAGTTTCAGTTACAAGTGGCGCAGGATACCGCTTACCTCTGTACGTACGCCTGATTTATGCGAGGCATGGGGGGGAGCAGTGTAGGTAGTGCAGGAGAATCGCCTTCTAGGGCGCAAGAAGCACTGAACTTGCGGCAAAGTGTAGGCTACCTGTTACCCTACCTTTGGGCGTTCAAAGGCAGGGTGTTACTGGCTTTGTTAGCATTGCTGGCGGCCAAGGGCGCCACACTCCTCATGCCGTGGGCACTCAAGAACATCATTGATGGTGTTGACCGGAGTTTGCAACCGGAACTGGTACTCCCTCTGGCTTTTCTGCTGTTCTATGGGCTGCTGCGCTTTGGTGGCGTGTTTTTTGGCGAGTTGCGTGATGCGATTTTCAGTCGCGTAACGGAACATGCCATGCGGCAGATCGGGCTGCGAGTGTTTAAGCATCTGCATGCCTTGGAATTGGCTTTTCATCTTGAGCGGCAAACCGGCGGTATCAGCCGCGATATCGAGCGCGGTACCAGTGGTATCAGTTTCCTAATGCGCTTCTTGATGTTCAATATTGTCCCGACGCTGTTCGAGATATTGATGGTGGCGCTGATCTTCACCATCGCTTTTTCTGCTTGGTATGCCTTAATCACTCTCGTAGCAGTGACCCTCTATATACTGTTTACGGTGCTGACGACCGAGTGGCGCAACCGCTTTGTGCGTGCCGCGAATCAAGCTGACTCTTCGACCAATACGCGCGCTGTTGATAGTCTGCTTAACTACGAGACGGTGAAGTACTTCAATAACGAAGATTACGAGGCGCGCACCTACGACAGTTTCCTGGCGCATTGGGAAACAGCCAAGTTAAAGAACCGAATGTCTTTGTTGGCGTTGAACTCAGGCCAGGCACTGATCATAGCCATGGCCATTACGGCCATGATGATTATGGCCGCGCAGGGTGTGATCGGAGGTGAAATGACGCTGGGTGATCTCGCTATGATCAATGCCTACATGATTCAGCTGTTTATTCCACTGAACTTTCTGGGTTTTGTCTATCGTGAAATCCGCCGTGCGCTAACCGATCTTGAAAACATGCTGGGCTTGTTGGCCAGAAAGCCGGTGATTGCCGATCACCCGACTGCAAAGGAGCTACAGTTAACGCGCGGAGAAATTGAGTTTCGTCAGGCCAGTTTCGGCTACCACCCAGAGCGCAAGATCCTCAAAGACTTCACGCTGACCGTGAGCGCCGGTAGCAAGGTGGCTATTGTGGGGGCGTCGGGTGCCGGCAAAAGCACCATTGCCCGTTTGCTTTACCGTTTCTACGATTTGAGTTCTGGAGCGATCTACATCGATGGTCAGAACATCGCGCAAGTGACGTTGCGCAGCTTGCGGCAGCAAATTGCTATCGTGCCGCAAGATACCGTACTGTTTAACGCCACCATTCGTGAAAACGTTGCGTATGGCAATCCAGAGGCTTCAGAGGAGGCCATTGATCGGGCGATCACCATGGCACATTTGGATGGCTTTATTAAAGCCTTGCCCAATGGCGATAAGACCGTTGTCGGTGAGCGCGGTTTAAAGGTGTCGGGCGGTGAAAAGCAACGTATCGCCATTGCCCGCGTATTGTTGAAGCAATCGCCTATCTTGATCTTCGACGAAGCCACATCGGCGCTCGATTCCAATTCAGAAGGGGCTATTTTGGATGCCATGCGGGAAATTGCGTCTGGGCATACATCCGTGGTGATTGCCCACCGCTTGTCGACGGTGACCGACGCTGACAACATTGTTGTGTTGGACAATGGCGCAGTGGTTGAGCAGGGGCGGCATGAGGCGTTGCTGAAGCAGGGCGGTCGATACGCGCAGTTGTGGGCTCTACAACTGCGTGAGAAGCGATAGAAAACGCCGAGCTACTCTGCCTTCTCGTCGGTTACTGTTACCGGCTTGCTGACCTTCAGTGCTTCGGGCGGCAGGGCGTGCTTGGGTAGGGCATCTTCTTCAACACCCATGTCCATCAGGCGGGTACGCAGTTCAATATTCTCATTTTCCAGCCCGCCAATGCAGGCAACCATGTCTTCGCTGTCCGTTACAAACTTGCGTAACAGGTTTTCCATTTCGTTGGCGTGGCGGTTCGCCTCTGTGTTCTCACTGGCCTGCTGTGCTGCGACCTGCAGTTGTTCAATCTTGTTGTTGGCGTCGTTTAGCTCATTTTCCAGAATCATCACGCAGGTTTCTGACTCTTTGAGTGTCGACTCCATCGATTGGATCTGCTGCTCTTGACGGACCATTAACTCTGCACGTTCTTCTTCTTGTTGAGCGGCTTTGAATTGCAGAAGGTTCTCACGCATGGCGCTGATGTTGTTCTTCTGGTCGTTGGCAAAGTCGTTGAGTTTGTCTAGTCCTTCGGTATTGAGCTTTTGAAACTCTTGAACGGTCGCTGGGTCCACTCCAGCCGCTGGCTTCATGCTCGCAAGCTTTTCTTTCAACTCAGCAACGGATTTGTTCGATGCTTCTAGCTCTTTTTCCAGCAGTGTGATGGCCATGTCAGACTCTTTCATATACTGCGTCTGATGTTTGATTTGCTGCTCCATGATCTCCACGACTTCTATGGAATTGTCGTCGGCAATGGCCTTCTGTAGCTTAAGGCGCATATCGTTGATACTTTCCAACAAATCAAAGCGCTCACACTTGAGGCGATAGATTTCTTCGGCATGTTCGCCAGAGGTCGCAGGCTCGTACCCAGGTGCACTGGGGTCTATGGTAATGCTACGCAACTCGGCAACCTGTGCTTTAGCGGCTTCAAGCTCCTCTAAAGCCTGCGTATGCATTGATTCATAGCGCTCGAGGGCATGAATGCGTTTCTTATGCAGTTCAACTTGCTCTTGCAGCTGGCCCAGCTCAGAGTCTACCGGTATTAGGTTTTGTCGTTTGCCAATCAACTTCTCGATGCGCTTGATAAACGCTTCTTCTGTATCTTTGGGGTTGGGGTAGGGGGACGCAAGAGCTGCTTCGTATTCCAAAAAAGCGCGGCGGAGATCGCTGATGTTGCTATCGTCAGTCGCTGCTTCTTCATCCGCCTCTTCGGTTTCATTATCTTCACCGTCAGGGGCATCATCCAGCTCACTCAAACGGTCCTGTACCAGATCACCGTAGGACTTGCCGCTGTCCTCACGAATGCGGACCACATCGGCGGCTAACGCTTTGTTTTCTTGGCGCAAGCGTGCCAATTCCGCTCGGCGTTCCATTTCCCGGCGAGCGCGCTCTTTTCTCAAATGGGTCAAGATGGCAATCATGACACGTAGGAGTCGGCTCTTATAGAATAGAAAGCCGGAAACGATGATCACGGCGAGCAGAACTTCTGCAATAATGAAGAGTGCGAGTGGTTCTATATACATGCCGCTGTTCGCCTCAAATGCCAGAGAATATTAGACTTTCGCTCAAAGGAGCTTACCCAGTCAAGTCAGCGAAATCATGCCTTGCCCAGCGTTGCTCCGGAGTTTTCTGTCATCTGTCCGCCGCGCGAGTAGGTCGGCTCTGGCAAGTGGCTTTTCAGTAATCGACCGAACAATTGATTCTTCAAGTGCGTGCGAGTCAATAAGCGGCCATTGATTTGGTTATGGCGGTCGCATTGCTGCAGCATACTCTTGGTATCATCAAGCAGTGGAATCAAGCGAGGCGCTTGTGCTTCTAGAGCTGCTCGCAAATCAGTGTCACCCAATTCTTTGATGTGAGCTACATAGGCGTCTTGCGTTGTAGCAAGTTTTTGCGCCAGTGTGGCCTTTTGAGCGATGACTTCGGTTGAAGGGGGTTCGCGCTGGTAAAGTGCGTCGTATTCTTCCATGAGGGCGGCAAGCATTTGCCGCCCTAGCGAAAGTAACTCACTGAGGTGTTGTTCTAGAGCTTTTTCGTATTCATCTGACCATTGCATGATAGAACTCTCCCGCTAAGAGCCTGACTGCAACGGCCTTCACATCAATGGAATTAGAGGCTTCCCTCAAATTTCTGGATGGCTGCTGCCAGGCGCTCATAGTTAATGGTGTATTCGCCATTGGCGATTGCTGACTTGATTGTGTCAACACGCTCTTGGTCCACATCCGGCATTTTTTTGATCTGCGCTTCCAGACTCTGCAAGGATTGTACCTGACTGCTCAGTTTCACCGAATCTTCCTTATTGGAAGCATTCTGGCTATTGCTGGCAACATCCCGCGTGAGTGGAGTGACGTTGTCTTTGCTTTTGGCGCCATTGGTTCCGTTTTGACCGGGACCAATGCCGTTGTTGAAATTAATTGCCATGATAAAACCCTCAAAGTTACAGTTCCGCTAGGTGCTTTAGCGGCAAGGCTTAAGCAAACTTTAGTGCAAATCTAAAAATAATGAATTTTTTTTGGCGTTAATGCCATTCTACTCGCCGCGCGGGGTAAAAGGTACTTCAACCAGCCCCCGGCCTATAACCCAAGCGCGCACCACTTTACCAGAGTTGTTGTTTCTGACAGAAATTTGACGCCCTTCGACGCCGTCCGTCAGTGCTGTACCGGCCATCGATACTGAAATTCCACCGCCGGTGGCTCTGATGGTCACTGCATCCCCGCGTGAAACTAACTTGGGTGCGTTCAGTACACGGCTGTGCAAGACATAGCCGAGTCCAAGATCGCGCGCGAGTGCAGAACCGATGACTGCATCGGCATCGAGATAAAAACCTTGATGTTGATCGGCAATGTTTAGCTCTTGCAGGGTAATGTCGGTCTCAGTGAGAACTGAATTACGCGGAAGTGACCGACTTAACACCACGACCGGAAGGCGCATGCCAACACTGGCAACCACATGTGTTGTCCAGTTTTGCTCAGCCTCGCAAGCAACCCGCAAGCGAACATTACCAATCCATTGATTCCGACTTGCTGTAACATGAAGAGGTGCCGAGCATTCTTCAAGTAAGCTGACCGCGTTCGGTAGAGTGAGGTCAATATTAATTTTTTCTGCTGTAGCGCCGCTATAATGGTCTAGAATAGCTTTACGGATGTGCTCACTTAACTCTGCGGTGAGCTGGTCTCTATCCAGCGCTGTAGCAGGCAAGGGCAAAAGCAGCAGGCAGAATAAGATGCCTGACAGGCTTTGGAGTGCACAGTAACGTCGTACTAGGGCCTTTGAGAAGCGCGCCATTCGGGTGCCTATTGGTCTACAATGACAGATAACCGTCAGTGAATGTCGTATGAGTTAACGTCATTCAATTATTATGCCAGTCAATGTGATTCTGGAGTGTGAAAATGGCCGGAGTATTGGATAGTGTCAACAAGAGAACGCAACTTGTAGGCCAAAACAGGCTTGAGCTTTTGCTGTTTCGTCTCAACGGTAAACAGCTGTATGGGATCAACGTCTTTAAGGTCAAAGAGGTACTGCAGTGCCCGCGCCTCACCAGTATGCCAAAGAGCAAGTCTGTGGTGCGTGGCGTTGCCCATATACGAGGCGGCACAACCCCTATTTTAGATCTCGGATTGGCGACCGGAAAGCGGCCGCTGGAAAACATTGATGATGCCTTTGTGATCATCACAGAATACAACAACCGTGTGCAGGGCTTTTTGGTGGACTCGGTTGATCGCATTGTTAACATGAATTGGGAGGACATTCTGCCACCCCCCAAGGGCACTGGCCATGATCACTATCTGACGGCAGTCACCAAACTCGACGATCAGATGGTAGAAATCATCGATGTCGAAAAGATTCTAGCGGAAGTGTCGCCAGTCGATGAAACCATCCGAGAAGGCCTGATTACCGACGATGCACGCAGTGCAGCGGTGAACAACAAGGTACTGATCGTCGATGATTCGCGCATTGCGCGTAAGCAGATCAGCCGCTGTGTTGAACAAATTGGCATTGAGACAGTTATCCTTGAAGACGGTAAAGAGGCGTGGGACTATCTGGTGCAAATGATTGCGGACGGTAAGAATCCGGTGGAAGAGTTTGCCATGATCATTTCCGACATCGAAATGCCAGAAATGGACGGCTACACTCTGACCGCCAACATAAGAAATCAACCGGAATTGAAGGACATGCACATTATTCTGCATACTTCGCTGAGTGGTGTGTTCAATAAAGCCATGGTGCAGAAAGTAGGTGCCAATGATTTCCAAGCTAAGTTCCACCCGGATGAGCTGGCTCAGAAGGTGATCGATCAGATTATGGCCCGTGGTGGTACCGTACCGGCACTCGAAGAATAACTAGGGAGTACCCAGCCATATGTCGGCTGTTAGCAGAGGTTATGAGGAGTTCAGCCAGTTTCTGGAAAAGCATTCCGGAATTGCACTGGGTCCTAACAAGCAGTATTTGGTGTCTAGCCGGTTACGCAACATTCTTAAAGACACGAACTCAGAGACCCTCGCGGATCTCCTGAAGTTGGTGGAACGAGATATGCGTGGCAGCTTGCGTGCCCAGGTGGTGGATGCTATGACCACGAATGAAACCTTGTGGTTCAGGGACATGCATCCATTCGATATCTTGCGCAACAAGTTGCTGCCGGAATACACGCAAGAAAAGGTGAAGCAGCCGCTGCGTATTTGGTCGGCGGCATGCTCGACCGGGCAAGAGCCGTACTCAATCTCCATGATTATGGAAGAGTTTAAGCGTACTCGACCAGGCTCGTTTCAAGGTGAGAAAATCATCGCAACTGACATCAGCACGCGAGCACTCAGTGACGCAAAAGCGGGTGAATATGCCATGCTGGCCCTCGGACGTGGACTGGATACAGCGCAACTAAAGCAGTACTTTGATCAAACCACCGATGGGCGCTGGCGCATCAAGCCGGTGATTGCGTCACGAGTGGAGTTCAAAATTCTGAACTTGCTGGAAAGCTACTCATTGCTGGGGCAGTTTCATATCATCTTTTGTCGTAATGTTTTGATTTATTTTACCGGTGATCTTAAGACCCAGATTTTGAAGAAAATGCACCAGTCGTTGCGGCCCGGCGGGTATTTGATCGTCGGTGCATCTGAAGCCGTCAATGGCTTGAACGATCTTTATGAAATGGTGCATTGCCGCCCTGGCATCATCTACCGGAAAAAGTAGCGGAAAAAGCGGCAATTCTTGTCGCTTTTGGCTGCAGTGAAGCGCCCTTAGAAGCCACCAAACCCGCTGATTAGGCGGGTTTTTCATTTCTGGCACGCAAGTTGTATTGTAAAACGTGCACACAAGAGGAGCACTATCATGTCAGCGTTAGGTTTTCAAAATTCGTTGGGTATTCACCAGAAAGCATTGTTGGTTCGCGCTGAGCGTACTGAAGTGTTGGCGAATAACCTGGCCAATGCGGATACCCCCGGGTTCAAAGCCCGTGACATTGATTTTGAGGCCGTGCTCCGTGGCGAAGTGGACAAGAATGCCAGCCTGGCAGTGAAGCGTACCAATAATCGCCACATTGCTGGACGCGGATCGGTTGATTTTGAACTGTTGTATCGTAGTCCTTATCAGCCAGCCATTGACGGTAACACCGTTGATGACAACGTTGAACACGCTGAGTTCACTAAGAACGCAATGTCGTACAACGCCAGCTTCGAATTCCTGAATGGCCGTTTCTTGGGGCTGCGTAGCGCCCTGAGAGGCGAATAATGAACGCTGGGCGTTAGGAGAATAGCACCATGTCATTTACCAATACGATCAACATCGCTGGATCCGGTATGACCGCCCAGTCGGTGCGCTTGAACACCACGGCCAGTAACCTGGCTAACGCGCAGAGCGTGAGTTCCAGCATCGACGAAACCTATCGTGCCCGTAAGCCCGTGTTTGAGGTGATACCGAAGCAGATGAATCACCCGGATTTCCGTTATCTGACGGCCAATCGTGATGTCGGTAATGGTGTGAATGTGGCCGCCATTGTAGAAAAAGACGGGCCGCTTGAAATTCGTTATGATCCTACTCACCCTATGGCGGATCCAGAAGGTTATGTGTATTACCCGAACGTCAATGTGGTCGAAGAAATGGCCGACATGATCTCGGCATCGCGTACTTTCCAGGTGAATGTTGAAGTATTCAACACCGCCAAAACACTGGTCCAGAAAACCCTGACAATGGGTCGTTAAAACAGGTAATGCATCATGTCTAACATCAATCAAGTTGGCGCGAGTAATCCACTCGACCAGTACAGCATTGACAAGAAGGCACCGCCTAAAGCGGACCGTGGCGAGTTGGGTAAGGATCAGTTCCTGGAGTTGATGATCGCCCAGTTGACCAACCAAAACCCGTTGGAGCCGAAAGAAAACGGCGAGTTCATTGCGCAATTGGCGCAATTCTCAACGGTTGAAGGTATCACCAATATGAGCGGTGGCTTTGATAAGCTGGCCACGGCCATGAAGTCGAGCCAAGCACTGCAAGCGTCAAGCTTGGTCGGTGGTGCGGTGACGGTTGACGGCCAGCAAGAAAGTGCATTGCGCTACGGCGACTTGGTATTTGGCACGGCCAATATTACGCCCGGTGCCGACAACTTAGTCTTGCAGATTGAAGACGAGTTCGGCCAGGTGATTGAATCTGTTGCCTTGGGGCCACAGCCATCCGGTGAGCTGGCGTTCAAATGGAACGGCTTGGATCTGGAAGTGAATGGCAAGTGGGCCGACATAGACTACGACAAATTTGAGACTGACGAAGACGGCAATCCTTTTCCGCATCCGGAAGGAAATTACCGCTTCCGCATTATGGGCAACGTAGCCGGACAGAATATGGCGCAAGCGGTGTCCATGAGTTCGCGAGTCGACAGTGTTTCCATATTGGCGGATAACACCGTAAAACTGAATCTTGAGAACGGAAAAGATACGACGCTGGATAAAGTAACGCGTATTAATCACGTATTTTAACGTAGATAAAATTGGTCGGTATTAAGCCCGTGTTGGCTTAATACCGATTCATAAAAAGCATCAAGTAGTTATTAATTAAGTGGAAAAATCTATTTTTCTGCTAACGGCGAAGCTTTGTCTTCAGCCCACAGAAAAGAATCCCTAACCGGGTTGCATAAGAGGATATACCGATGAGTTTCAGCACAGGCTTGAGCGGCTTGGCCGCAGCGAATAAAGACCTCAAGGTCACTGGTAATAACATTGCGAATGCCTCGACGACCGGTTTTAAAGCCAGCCGTACCGAGTTTGGCGATGCCTATACGTCCAGCATGCTGGGCACGGGCCGCAACCCGGTCGGCGGCGGGGTGAATATCGCTAATATTGGCCAGAAGATGACGCAGGGTAATATTACCCAAACCGGCAGTGTGCTGGATATGGCCATCGACGGAAGTGGTTTCTTTGTTACGCAATATCCAAACGGTGAAGTAACTTATACGCGCTCCGGTATATTCGGTGTCGATAAAAACGGTTATATCACATCGAATCAAAATGCCCGCTTACAGGGTTTTGGTGCCAGCGCCAGCGGTATTGTGGATGGTATTCTGCAAGACTTGCGTATTGATACTGCCAGTCAACCGCCGCGCGGCACGAATAAAGTGAATGCGGGTGTAAACGTACCTGCAGGGGCGCCTATTTTGGCGCAGTTGGGCAGTATTACGCGTACCAATGGCCTGGCGATTGGTCAGGTTCAGGTGGGTTCACCCGTAGCAACGCAAACCGTACTCAGTACCGTGGGTGTACCGACTACGGCGGGAACGGCGTCGTCGGTGACCGGTAGCTTGAACTTGGCGGATATCTATACGGCGGGTGATGCGGTAGAGCCGGTGGGCATTTATTCTACGGGAATCAGTACTCCGCAGTTCTATAGCTTAAATCCTGATGCTGCTATGGCTGATCCGTTGGCACCGTTAGTGGGTGCCAGTGACACGATAGACCTGTCTATTCAACTGCCTGGATCAGCTGTGCCAACGGTCGTTACCTTGGGGCCATTGACCGCGCAGCCAACGACGCCTGCGCAAGCGCGTACCCTGATTGAAACGGCATTGAATTCAAACCCGATTACTGCGGGTAGGGTATTTGTGCATTTGGATACACTGCCAGATCAACTTCGCTTCTTCTCGACTAATGGTACTGAATTTCAGGGGATCGTAGGCGGAACCGGTAACTTAATCGATGCCATTGGTTATGGTGGTGTAGGCGGTGCGGCGTCAGGCCCTGAGCTACTGTTTGAACCTCTGCCAAATGCCCAGGACATTGAGATAAACTTCCAAGATTCTGGTGTGCCGACAACAATTACAGCGACGTTTGCGGCTGGTACTCAGTACACGGACCAAGCAACGCTGATCAATGATTTGAATAACGGTGTAGGCTCTGTCACGTTGAGTGGACCACTACCCGCAGGTCTGGAGTTTCAGCTGACTCCTAACGGAAATGGCATTGAGTTGATTTCTACAGACCCAGATATTCGTATCACTAATATTCAAGATGTAGGGCCGGGAACATCGGGAACCCAACTTGGTTTGACCGGTGGTGCGGTATCAGAGCGTGTATTCCAGAACGTACCGTCACCTACTGATACTATTCAAATACAGATTCAAGATCCGTTGTTGAACGGTGGCGCACCCCTAGCAGTTTCAATTGCACCGTTTCCCGGTAGCGCCAACTTTGCGACCTTTGGTGCCATGCTGGATGCTTTCCAAACGTCTATCGACGATAATTCCATCTTGGGTGGTCGGATTATTGTGCAGGCGGATCCCGAGCAGTTACCGGATAACGTTGTGCAGTTTGTATCGACCTCAGGTACCCGTGTGCTTTCGGTGAATGACATTGGTGGTAGCAACATCGCAGAAGACCTCTTCTTGCGCACTGGGGACGGCGCATCTGCAGCGCCTTCGGTATTCAGTCAGTTGCCTCCTGCATCACCTCAGACACTTGATATTACGTTGCAGGGTCCAAACATTAATGATGGTATTTCCACCACTATAACGTTGGAACCCTTCCCCATCGGTGGACAAATTCGCAGCATGAGTGACCTGATCGAGTCATTCCAGGCAGCGGTGAATAATGATTCTACGCTTGCTGGTCGTGTGCGTGTGCAAGAAGACCCGGATCGCCCAGGTTATTTGCAGGTCACAACGGACGGTCCGTTTGCTTCTGATGGTACGTCCATTGTACGTATCACGGACAACGTAGGCACCTTGACGGGTTTATTGGGCATCGACACTGAAGATGTCGGTCCAAATGCACCCTTAGTGACTGCACCTATTGCCGGTAGTGATTTGTTTGCGGGTGGCGGTAGCATTGACCTGACGACAATCCCAGGCACACCAGTGCAGGTGCAGGGCAATAATACCACTCAGTTGACTTTCAATAACTTTGAGTCTGGAACGGTCAGTACCCTACGTGGTTCCTTGTCTCTGCCATCCACCTCTATTGGTGACCAAGGTGGCGTTCTCGGTCGCACGTTGGATATTCGTGTACTGACGGGCAGTATTGACAGCACTATCTCTATTCCTGTGCCGGGTACTGGTTTTGCCTCACGGGCAGACTTGGCGAATGCCGTCAACAATGCGTTGTTCGCTAACCCCACGCTAAGCGGTAACGTAACCGCAGGTTTGGACGGTACTAATTTGCTGTTTGCTAATACGGCGAACAATTCGAATCCCATTACTGTCGTAGATAATGGTAGTACAGCTGTAGGATTCAACGCCGATACGCTGGGTCTGACGTCGAACAGTGTGCCCCTGCCTACCTCTACACCAGGTACCAGCGATACCCCCGCGAACAACCAGTTGCGCGTGAGTGTTGGCGGTGAAAACCCTGGTGTTGGCACCATTGTTATCCCTGCAGGTGAGTATACGAACGCAGATGAAGTGGTCGCCTCAATCAATGCGCAGATTAACGCCGTAGGACAGTTAGCTGGTAAAGTCGAAGCCTCTCAAGTCAATGGCCGTATTGTGTTTGCCTTGACAGCCTTGGGCGGTTTCCCTAACTCGCTGAACGTGACCAATGTACCAGGTAATACTGGCTCCTTGGCGGCCATCGGCCACTCGTCACAAACCACGACTGCCGCAATCGATCCGGTTGATCGTCGGAATTCGTTCCGCATCAATCTAGCAGTGCCACTGCCAGACCCAGATAATCGTTCCGGCTCGGTAGAAATCTCGATTGATGAGAATATCCGTAGTATTGAGCAGTTAGCCCAAGCCATCAATCGCGAACTGGCCGATGTGCCGGAGGCCGATTACATCGGCGTGAAGGCGCAGGTGACCTTAAACCCAGATGGCACCAAGCAACTCCAATTGGTTGCGACACGTGCTGGTGAGCCTTCACAGATATCTATTTCTAATGTGCAGGCCATTGGTGAGGATATTACGGTAGAAGAACTCAATGCCATGTTGCAGATTGATCGCCTAAACAGTGACTATCTGGAGCTGGGGCAGCCTAAGGTGAACAATGGTTACCCTGAACAATCGTTTATCCTTACGGATCCCGATGGCGAAGAGCGCATCGTAACCATTGATGAGAAACAAACGGCTTCGCAAACAGCGACTCAGCTGTCTGCATTACCGGGCGTCAACGCGACCGCCAGCACGCAACTGCGTTTCCTAAGTTCGGATTATTCGAACGCCGGGGACATGAATGTCTTCATCAACGGTCAAGTCATCACCTCGAACAACTTCTTGGCGATGGTTGAAGAGATCAACCAGTACCAGCAAACGTCCTTGTCGGGCATTACCGCTAGCTTGGACGGCGATAGCGGTGACCTCATTCTGACATCAGGTACAGGGCAAGATATTACGGTACAGATTGAGTCGCCGCGTGTAGCAGACCGCCTAACCTTGCTGGGTGAAGAAGGCACTGCCCCAATTACCTTGGGTGCTGTGCCAGATGGCGAAACCACTGCCCTGGTGGGTGGTACGGTTGAGATCATCTTGAACAAAGACTACAGCATGCGTCAGCCAGACCCTCGGGTCACCGGTTTGTTTAACGGCTTGGTCGCCGACGACTTCGAAGACTTTGTGATCAATGCTTTTGATCCTAAGAACCCTGAGACGTACAACGAGACCTCGTCGTTGACCATTTATGATTCACTGGGTAATCAGCACGTCTTGCAGATGTTCTTCGTAAAGGATCAAGATGATCCAAACCGCCCGTTCGACTTGAACAGTTGGACCGTGTATGCCCAGATTGATGGTCGCGATATCGGTGACCCAGACTTGAGCTTGCCGTTCCCTGAGAACCAAGTGCCCACGCAGGCACAGTTCAAAATGTTCTTCAACGCCGACGGTACGTTGAACAAAGAAGCCAGTGGGTCATGGTTGATCTCTAACTGGTTGCCACGTAACGACGAAGGCGGTGCAACGGGTGGCTACGGCCCACGTCCACAAGCACAAGGCGGCCAACTGCCGATTCCTGTGCCGAACGTAAGCTCGAACTTCGAGATCAATTTTGAGCGTGTAACGCAGTTTGGTGGACCATTCTCACGCGAGAATTTCTCGCAAGACGGTTACGCATCGGGTCAGCTGAAAGACTTGGAGATCAACGATCAGGGTGAAATCGCTGCGCGCTATACCAACGGTCAATCACAGGTCATTGGTCAAGTAGCAGTTGCCTCCTTCCGTAACCCAGAGGGTTTGAGTCCGATTGGTTTCACTGAATGGACGGAGTCCTTTGAGTCGGGTGATGCAACCATCGGTGTCCCGGGCACGGGTACTCTGGGTAAGATTCGCTCGAGCGCTTTGGAAGACTCGAACGTGGATCTGTCTGAACAACTGGTTCATTTGATCATCGCACAGCGGAACTTCCAGGCCAGTGCGAAGACCATTGAAACAGCCAGTGCGATAACGCAGACCATCATTAACCTGCGTTAATGAGCTGTAGGGCGGGAGCTTGATATCGTAAGAGCGCACCCGCCACAAACAGTTGATTCGTGATTACCGCTCCGCTGGGCAATGAAAGATAGGTAAGGCGCTGCCGCTTCACTTGATCAATCGTTGCCGCTCTTGCCGCTGTTCGTCCTCAAAGGAACAGCGGCACCCCCCTAAAACCGCCCAGGGCCGCACCCTGTGGCGGTTTTCTTTTGTTGGCACGCTAATCGCATATCCCTAGTGAGACACTAATCATTTTGAGGGGTTAAACCCATGGATCGTGCCATATACATTGCTATGAGCGGTGCCAAGCAGAACATGCTGGCGCAGGCGGCGCATTCCAATAACTTGGCGAACGCCAGTACCACAGGCTTTCGGGCCGACTGGGAGCAAGCGCGCGCCATGCCAGTATTCGGCGAGCATTATCCGTCGCGTGCGTACAGCATGTCCGAGCGCCCAGCAACCGACTTTAACGACGGCCCGCTGATGAGCACCAGTCGTGACATGGATGTAGCAATAGCGGGTGATGGTTTCCTTGCAGTGATCGATCAGAACGGCGAAGAGGCGTATACCCGCCGTGGTGACTTGATCGTGGATGCCGCTGGGCAGGTCTTCAATGGCGATGGCCTACAAGTGGTCGGCGAAGGTGGCCCTTTGGTACTGCCGCCATTCCAGCAAATCAATATCGGTAATGACGGCGTCATTACCATTCGTGCGCCCGGTGACGGCCCACAAGAGCTGGCACAGGTTGATGCGTTGAAGTTAGTGAACCCTGACTTACAGAATATGGCCAAAGGCACCGATGGTCTGTTCCGGCCGCGTGAAGGTGACGCCGTATTAGGTGCTGATCCGCTGGTGCAGGTGCGTTCAGGCTTTCTTGAAGGGTCGAACGTCAAAGCGGTCAACGAACTCGTAAACATTCTGTCGCTGAGTCGTCAGTATGAAATGCAAATTAAGATGATGAAGAGCGCCGAGCAGGCCTCCGAAGCATCACAACGTCTGCTCCAGATGAGCTGATAGAGGGCCTGCATCATGATGAAAGCACTTTGGGTCAGTAAGACCGGTTTGGAAGCGCAGGACATTAACCTGTCCACCATTTCCAATAACCTGTCGAACGTCAGTACCACAGGTTTTAAAAAGGATCGTGCTGTTTTCCAAGATCTGATTTATCAGATCCAGCGCCAGCCAGGCGCGCAGGAAAACCAAAACGATCAGCTGCCTTCGGGGCTTCAACTGGGTAGCGGTGTGCGCATCGTGGGCACCCAGAAAGAATTCAGCCAAGGTGACTTAGAAGTCACCGAGAACCCACTGGATTTGGCCATTAACGGCCGTGGGTTCTTCCAGATTCTGATGCCCGACGGCAACGTCAGTTACACGCGCGACGGTACCTTCCACATCAATGCGGACGGTGAAATCGTAACGGCTTCCGGTGCGCTACTAGAGCCAGGCTTAGTGGTTCCTGAACAAACCAAAACCCTCACCATCGGTAGCGACGGCATCGTCACCGCGGTGTTCGCAGGCGACAACTTGCCGGTGGAAATTGGCCAGATTGAAGTGGTTGATTTTATTAACCCTGCCGGTCTGCAAGCCATTGGTAGCAACCTGTTTCTAGAAACCGCTGCTTCCGGTGCGCCGCAGCAGGGTGTGCCTGCATTCGATGGCTTTGGTGCCATCATTCAAGGGGCGTTGGAAACATCCAACGTGAAGATCGTGGAAGAAATGGTGAACATGATTTCCACACAGCGGGCCTACGAAATGAACTCAAAGGTGGTCTCAACGGCCGACCAGATGCTCGGTACGATAACGCAGAACTTGTAAGGTCTGTGAATGGAGGGTAAACCCATGAAAATTAAGCGTATTTTATTGCTGCCTTTTGTCGTACTGACGGTCGTTGGCTGTACGTCGACGGGCGAAATCAAGTTCGATGAACGGCCGGATGAGCCAGCGTGGGCGCCTGTGCCGGTACAAAATATGATGACGCCGCCGCCCGCCAATGGGTCGATCTTTGCGCAGGCATACGGCGTGCAGTTGTACGGTGATAAGAACGCCCATCGGGTTGGCGATGTCATCACCGTTATTCTGAATGAGCGCACAGTATCGCAGAAGTCCAATGCAGCGAATTCCAGTAAGTCGTCTGACGCCGATTTGCGTGCGCCAGTGATTGGCGGCAATGAGTTGCGAGTGCTCAATAATGCACTGTCTGCCAACGTCAACGGCAGTCGTAGCTTTTCCGGTAGCGGTCAAGCAAACCAAAGTAACCGCCTGGAAGGCGCGATCAGTGTGACGGTGGCCGAAGTGTACCCCAATGGTGTATTGCGCATTCAGGGTGAAAAATGGATTACCCTGACGCGCGGACAAGAATACCTGCGTGTTACCGGTTTGATTCGTCCGGAAGACATCAATTTGGACAATACCGTGGCGTCCAGTAAACTCGCCGATGCCCGTATTGCCTACAGCGGTACCGGTGAGCTTGCGGATTCTACGCGGCAAGGCTGGTTGACGCGCGCCCTGAACAGTGGTTGGTTTCCCTTTTAACGGTTAGCAATATCCGTAGGGCGGGTGTTTACACCCGCCGCTAAAACCACTGCATAGAAGGCCATCCACTGCAACCATCGCCTAGCTAGGCAGTAACAAGAGGACGTCATGAAAATAGTGACCACGCCAGCCCTTTTCAGGGCTTTTGTGCTGTCTGGGATTCTGGCTTTGTTCACAACGTCCGTTTGGGCCAATAACGGAGAGGTGGTCCAGACCCCAGTCCGCTGTGTATCCGTCGGTTTAGGTGAACGCCTCTGTGCTATCGAAGCGTTAAACGGTCAGCTTTGGTGGGTTGATTCCGGCGGTGAACGCAGAACCGTCTGGATGTCTGAGTTCTATCGGCTCGGGCGTTGGAGTCTGAGCGACGATGGGCAATTCCTTATGGTTGAAGCCTTTGAGTTTGGTGGGCCGCAAAGCATGGCAGTGTTGCGCACTGAAGTGTTGCTGGATGAAGATCTTGCAATACAGCCTTTATGGCAACAAACCTACGGGCGCGGCACCGCGCACAATCCGGAATCGGTTGCCACACCAATGGGGTGGCACAGCGGCGGCATGTTAATGTACGAAGACCATGGGGCTGTTTCGGAAGATTGTTTGCGTTTTATCGCCACACAAAATCCGCGTGAAACACGCGCCATCTGCGGAGAAGCCATTGGCTCCATATCCTCAAATGAAGAGGCATGGAAAACCTGGCGACGCTTCAGTCCTGAGTAATGATGAAGTCACCGTTGCTCTAGCGCTTTGGTGGACAGAATAACCGTAACCTATTATTACTTTTTAACAATAGGGCTCAGAAGGTAAGTAATGATTGGATTATAGTGCCTTTCCCGCACCAGCACCTGAATAGTGTCCATGTCGATGTTCATGTACTCGTGAACGATTTTATTGCGCAAACCAATGATACTTCGCCAACGCTCCAATTGTTGAGCATCCCATTGTTCGAGCTTGCCTACTTCTTTGATGGCATCATAAGCGGAAACAGGCACTGGCTTGCCATAGCTTTTAAGCGTATTTTTTGCCTTGCCAATAGAATTTTCCACCAATACCTGCAGTGCATGTAACACACCATTCTGTTCCAGTGGTGTCAGGGTGGCTCCCTGCCTTAAACGCTCTGCTGTATCATCAAGAATACTTCCTTGTTGCTCTGCAATAAGATGCGTCTCTGCCAGATAAACATCAAGCCGCATGTTCTTGCTCCCAATACCAGTCTTCCAGTTCGCGCCAGGTTCGCGTTAGAAAATGATACCAGGGCAATTTCTCGTCTCCGGTAATCACCAACCCTTCCTCGGCAATCACGGCTTTCATGGCCAGATTGGAATTGGCAGCATCGATCAGGTCAATCGAGCTGTCGTCCACTGCCAAAGCAATTGCCAGGTCTTCTCGAAGCGCTTCAACCATCGCCAGATAACACATAGGGTTTGAATGTATCGTACCCGCTTCAGGTGAAAACTGAAAAGCGATATCCCAGTCGCTGGTTTGCTGCGCTGTATCGAGTGCCCGGCTGCCAACAAGTACCAGAAAGTCGAGTGTATCCGGTAGCGTCAGAATGCTTTTCAGGCGTTCAAGGTGAGGGTTCTGCATGGCCTTGCTATCTTTCAACATGTTTTGACTCAGTATATACCCTTAATTGCAGCACAGTAAAAGGTCCGTTGTCGGCCTAAGGCCCAGAGCGGGCGTTTACACCCGTCGTGCTAGGTAGCATCAGGCATAAATGCCCACTACGGCATGCATATTGCATCTGTTAACTAGAATCCCTATCCGCGTCAAAAAACAGGTGACGATATGCGTGTTTCCGCACTGATACTGACTTCTTTACTGGCTGTCGTCGCTGCCGCACCGGCAATGGCTGACCGTATCAAGGACATTGCGTCCGTGGCAGGTGTACGTGATAACCAATTAGTGGGTTATGGTCTCGTCGTGGGGTTGGACGGCACCGGTGACCGAGCCCCGTTCACCAACCAAACCTTCAGCAATATGATGGCTCAGTTTGGTATCACCATTCCAGAAGGTGTGGACCCGCGTCTGCGTAACGTCGCCGCCGTATCCATTCATGCCACGCTGCCAGCGTTTGCGCGTCCAGGGCAAGCCATTGATGTCACTGTGTCGTCCTTGGGTAATGCCGGATCGTTGCGCGGTGGCAGTTTGCTGCTGGCACCTCTGAAGGGTGCTGATGGAAATGTTTATGCGGTTGCTCAAGGTAATTTGTTAGTCGGTGGTTTTGGTGCTCAGGGTGCCGATGGTTCCAGTATCACGGTCAATGTCCCCAGTGCAGGACGCATTCCCAGCGGCGCGATCGTTGAACGCGAAGTGCGTAGTGGTTTCAATGAAGGTGACTTTCTAACGTTTAACCTGCACCGTGCGGACTTTACGACCGCCATGCGGATGGCAGAAGCCATCAACGATATGTTGGGGCCGGGTAGTGCTTATGCGCTGGATGCCGGTAGCGTACGAGTGACCGCGCCGCGTGATTCCAACCAACGCGTAACCTTCTTGTCGGTGCTTGAAAACATCGAAGTGCAACAGGGCGAAGGGCGAGCCAAGGTCATTGTTAACTCGCGTACTGGTACCATTGTCATCGGGCAGCATGTGCGGATTACACCAGTGGCGATCACGCACGGCAACCTGACGGTAACCATTGATAATACTTTGCAAGTAGCGCAGCCTGAACCCTTTACTGATGGCGAGACTGCCGTAGTGCCGGATACAGAGATTGCTATTGAAGAAGAAGAAAACCGCATGTTCTTGTTTGGCCCCACCATTACGTTAGAAGACGTAGTGGCAGCAGTGAACGAGGTGGGGGCTTCGCCGAGTGATTTAATGGCAATTTTAGAAGCCATGAAACAGGCTGGGGCTTTGAACGCCGAGTTGATTGTTATTTAATTCCATTTCCGTGGCGTAGGAGCGCAGCCCTCTGCGCGAAGTTGATTCTAGGGCAGGTGTTTACACCTGCCTGACTGCGCGGGGCCTTTCGCGGGTATGAATACTCGCCCTACGCCGGTGTGGCGTCCCGCTGGCATTATTTCTCACCCTTCAAGTTATCCCCAATCCCGCCGCTATCATCCGTATATTCATCTCTGGCACAGCAATTGCTGTACAAACCGTAGAACGGCAAATTACAAGGCTCTACCATGGCACTGAATTCCTTCAGTAATACAGCGACCGGCAATGCATTCGTCTACAACGACCTGCAAGGCTTACAGTCGATCAAGCGGCAAGCGGAATCCGATGAGGAAGGCGCACTGCGTGTTGTCGCGCAGCAGTTTGAAGCCATGTTCACGCAAATGATCATGAAAAGCATGCGGGAAGCGACGCGTACGCTGAATCCTGACTCTTTCTTAAGCTCCCATGAGACCGAATTCTACGAGCAGATGCTCGACGAACAGATGTCATTGAGCATGTCACAGCAGGGTGGAATGGGGCTGGCCGATGTCTTGTTTGATCAATTAAGCACACAGGCACGCCGTGCTCAAGGCGGCAATAATTCGCCGGATGTTTTGCCGCTTGACCACCATGGCCGGCCGATATTGCCAAGCCGTCCCTCCATGGATGTGTTGGACCAAGCCGTTGAAGACTTATCAGTAGGCAACCCGCCTTCGGCACCCAGCAGCGATGACTTCAAAGTGACAGAATTTAATTCCCCCGAAGAATTTGTCAGTGCTGTTTGGCCGCACGCTGAACGGGTGGCTGAAGAACTCAACGCCGACCCGCGTTATATCGTTGCACAGGCGGCATTGGAAACCGGTTGGGGGCGTTATGTCATCAGCCGACGTGACGGCGAAAGCAGCCATAACCTATTCAACATCAAGGCTGATCACCGTTGGTCGGGCGACAGTGCCGAAGTCACCACCAAAGAGTACCTCGGGGGTCGACCCGTGCACGTGCAAGCTGCATTCCGTGCCTATGATGACTTTGCCCAAAGCTTTGCCGATTATCAGGCATTTTTATCGAATAATCCGCGCTATCAAGGCGCTTTGGAAGTAGCCAGTGATGGTGCTGCTTACGCCGAAGCCTTGCAGTCTGCTGGGTACGCGACCGATCCACTGTACGCTGAGAAAATACAGCGCATCGCCAGCAGTCCCTATATCGAGTCCATGTTCCACACCACTGTGGCATCTCTGGGAGAGTAAGCAATGAGTCTGCTCAACATAGCCCTGACCGGCTTGAACGCATCACAGAAGCAGTTGGAAGTGATTGGTAACAACATTTCCAATGCCAACACGCCTGGGTACAGTCGTCAGGAAGTCATTCTGAACTCCGCGAACTCGCAGTTCATGGGGGTTGGCTACATCGGTTCTGGTGTGGATGTCACCACGATTCGACGCCTGCACGATGCCTTCACGACCGAGCAGATGCGCACGGATACGCAGCTGTACAAAGGCTATGAAACCTATCGTGACAACATTGATCAGATCAACAAGTTACTCGGTGACGAGCGTACCGGAATCGGCCCAGTGTTGTCCGACTTCTTCTCCGCGTTGCAGACCGCTTCCGACAGCCCGGGCTTTATTCCTGCGCGGGAAGCATTTATAGGGGCTGCTAGCGTATTGCAAGACCGTTTTAATCTGATTTACGACCGTATGGACCAGCAGAACAAGTTGATCAATGATCAGTTGCGCAGCTACTCCGGCGAAGTAAATACACTGGCGAGTGGCATTGCCCAGCTCAACCAGGATATTCAAAACGCTCAAGGGGACTCTCGGAGAGCGCCACCGAACGACCTGCTCGACAAGCGAGACGAAATGGTTCGTCAGCTATCGGAAATTGTGGCAGTTGATGTGGTCGTGGCCGACGGCAACTACGATGTTTACATCGGCTCAGGCCAGGCCTTGGTCATTGGTTTTGAAGCCAATCGGCTCGAAGCCCAGCCTGGCGTTAAAGACCCCAGTCGCAGCGACATCGTTTTTGTGAGTAAGAAAGAACGCTTGGTGATCACCGACAGCATCAATGGTGGTCAACTGGGCGGTACACTCAAGTTCCGCAATGAGAACCTGGACGAAGCGCTGAATTATTTAGGTCGGGTTGCCGTCGGCGTCGCCTCTTCGTTCAACGAACAGCAAGCGTTAGGTATTAACCTGTTCGGGGCTTTTGGCTCTGACATGTTCACCGACTACAACGACCAAGCACTGGCGCGTTCTCGGGTACAATACAACGCCAACAATGCGCGGCCGAACGATCGCGTAGTCGAAGTCTATATTCGCGACATTGGTCAGCTCTCGGTCAGTGACTATGAAATGCGCTTTACCGGCCCGCGTGACGCCAACTATGAAGTCGTACGATTAACCGACGGCGAAGTGGTCAGCAGTGGCGTGATCTCCGGTGAGCGGCCAGCCTCGGTATCCTTTGATGGCCTTGAAGTGAAGATGGTCGCGGGTACCTTTCAGCAGGGCGACCGCTACGTATTTCAGCCCACGCGCGGCGCGGCGAAGGATTTTGACCTCAAGTTGACTCTGCCTGCCGAATTGGCTTTTGCCATGCCTATTACGGGTGGCAGCAGTTTGGCTAACCAAGGCACCGGTTCCATCGATAACGGAGTGTTGCTGGACGCCGATACTAAGGCCTTTGCAGTGCCTGGCGAATTGTCACCGCCTATCTTGGTGGTGTTTGAGAGTGCGGACCGATATACCTTGCTGGATAACACCGATCCACTGCGGCCGCGCCAACTGCAGCCACCCATGCGCAACCTGCCGTTCACGCCAGGCATTGCCAACGATATGTTCTCCAATAATCCAGGTGAAACTCAGGTCACCAGCTATTCCGGCTGGTTACCCAAGGTACCGTTTACACAGGCGGCTAATCAGCCAGATGTCTGGCCGAACAACGGTTTTAACCCTGAGCGTATTACGTTCGAGACCATTGGGCCTGACGGGAAACCTCAGTTATTAGAGCGTCTCTCCACGCCCGGCGGCGCGAGCGCCAAGCAGGTAGCGTCTGAATTAAATGGAGTACCTGGTGTAACCGCGCGGGCATTCACTGAAGTTGAATTGAGTAAATTCCGTGACGCTACGCCGCCCTATGACCCACCAGTGCCTTTTGAGGTGTACATCAATGGCGTTGATATCACCATGCCGGGTGAGGAACTGGGTGATATTCAGGGGATTTTTTCTGAAGGATTTATAAAAGAGGTACCGTCCCCTCTGACTGCTGATTTCATTGCAAACCGAATCAACAACAGTTTTGCCCTGCAAGATGCAGGCATTACCGCAAAAAGTGATGGTTTCTCGGTCAAGATCACTTCGGTCGATGGTGATGATATTCGCATTGAAATGAAGGGTGATCGCCCTCAAGACGTTGCCAATGCAAGGGGTGACAGCTTTGAAGTCAGTAACGGACAAACTGTTTTCCTCGACTCCGTCGGGGCTGACACGCGAGGCTTGTTAACTCAGTCAAGAGGCTTCGATTTCTCGGACAGAGGCCCCTACCTTTACGAATTCACGACACCCTATGGGGATAAAGCTTCCATAGAATTGACCGATAACTATGCAGACGCCGACGATATGTTGCTCGGTATTGCGCAAAAGATTGAGGCTGAGCTAGCCAGTCAAGAGCGCATCAAGCGCAACGACCCGTGGCTCAATGGCGCCGACGCGCCAGGCCGAGTCGATGTGTCTATCGATGAGCGTGGTAATATCAGCTTCAAAGTCGTCATGAAAATGGAAGGGCAAGGCGGCACGGGTAGCCAAAAAATGACCATGGGCGGTCAAGTCGACGTGGTAATGGACGATGGCATCACCATGACCACTGAGCCGCCGTTTGGTAATCTTTTCCAGGGCTCGCCGAATGCGCAGCCTACGTATATGGGTTATCAGTTCCAAATTGACGGGCGGCCCGTAGCCGGTGACCGCTTTGAAATTGGCTATAATAAAGATCCGAGTGCCGATAACCGGAACTCGGAGCGGATGATCGACTTGCAAACCGCAAAATTGCTGAACGGCCGAGACGGTGGGTTGAATTTTAACGACGCCTACTCGCAACTGATTCAGCAAATCGGTTTGTCAACGCGGCAAGCGCAGATCAACACCGACACCGCGCGTGTTTCGCTTGACCAAACGATGGCAGCTTGGCAACAGGTGTCGGGCGTGAATTTAGACGAAGAAGCGGCACGACTTGTGCGCTTTGAGCAGGCATACAATGCCAACGCCCAAATGATACGCGTCGCACAGGAAATCTTTAACTCCCTGCTAGGCGCCTTTAGATAAAAGACCGTAGGGGGCCAGCCCCCCTGGCTGAAGAGTATCGTAGGAGGCCAGCCCTCTGGCCGAAAATGCCATAGGAAGCCAGCCCCCTGGCCGAAATTATTGAGGAACACACCATGGCTGACCGTTTATCCAGCTATCAAATATCCACCGCATCGCTGAACAACATTCTGCGTGCGCAAGCTCAGGTGGCAAAAACCTCCGAGCAGGTCAGCAGTGGTCGTCGTGTTGCTACACCTGCGGATGACCCAGTCGCCAACAGCCGTATCCTGCAGCTCAACCAAGAGCTTGCCTTAGGTGCTCAATACGTCAAAAACATCGACTCCTTACAAGGTCGGCTCGAATACCAAGAATCCATCATGGTGGGTATGGAAGTTGTGATGCAGCGGGTGCGCGAATTAGCCGTCGCTGCTGGTAATGGCACGACCACCCAAACCGACCGACAAGCTTATGCCGCAGAAATCAAACTGCGCATGGATGAGTTGTTCCAGCAAATCAATAGCAAAGACGCCAGTGGCGAATTTTTGTTTTCTGGCTTTTCGGGTCAAACCCAAGCTTTTGTAAAAAACCCGGGCGGTGGTTACACCTACCAAGGCGATGAAGGGCAGCGGTTAGTAAGAATTTCCAACTCCAACAGCGTACCCGTCAGTGACAACGGCAAAGACATCTTCTTAGATGTGCCTATTAAAAAGCCGTCTTTTTACACCTATGGTAATGAACTTAACCGCGGCAACCCGCCAGGCGTCATATCTCAGGGAGTGATATTCAATGAGGAAGAATTTCAGGATTTCTATCCTAATGACGCTATCATCACCTTTAATAACGAGCTAGACGTTGAACCGCCAGGTGCTAACTTCACCATACGTCGACGCAGTGATAATAGCGTTGTAGAGGGGCAAAAAAACGTTGCATTTGTACCCGGACAGCAGGTTCAGTTCGGCGGAATGTTGATCAGTATTAGCGGCAAGCCAGTGGCGGGGGACAACTTTGTGGTTGAAACCACGACCAAGCAAGGCCCTCTTTACACGTTGGAAAAACTGGTCGATGGCTTGATGATGCTGGGAGATTCATTCGACGAGTCACAAGCGGTCTCAAATCTAGTGGGTGACTCGTTGGATAACATCGACTCAGCCATTGAAAATATATCGATCTATCGCGCCAAGATCGGTGCCCGACTGAACACGGCGGAAACCACCAAAGACATTCATTTGGATCTGGAGTTGGTATCCAAAGACGTGCGTTCTAAGTTAGCGGATGTCGACCTGGCGGAAGCCGTGAGTCGTTTGCAAATGGAGACGACAGCGCTGCAAGCGGCACAGCAAACCTACGTAAAAGTATCGAGTCTCTCACTCTTTAACTTTATCCGGTAGATACCATCTCTCCGCACCGACCTCAAGCGGTTACTAAACCGCCTGAGGTTGATAGGGTTGCTGGTTCTTTATCACGCCAAAGCAGATCTGAACCAGCTTACGCATGGCCGCTCCTAAGGCGGCCATCCTGCTCTTTCCTTGTGCGAGCAGGCGATTTTTCTGTTTCTTAATGTCCGGGTTGTGCTGGCTTGCCGCCACCGCCGCCATGTACAGCTTGGCACGCAAGTAGGAAGGGCCTGTTTTACTGAGTGTCGTTTTGCCTTTGAGCACTCCAGACTCCCACAGTCGAGGGATCAGCCCGAGATAAGCCGCTACTTGTTTCGCCGTACAGAAGCGCTTGCGCGCAAAAAGGCAGACCAGTTCGCGCTGCATGACGCCGCCAATACCTTTGATGCTCCCCAGTAGCTCGTGATTCGTTGCCAGCACAGGGTCTTTTTTAATCCGATCATCAATGTCTTGTTTCAGACGCTCAATCTCGTCATCCAATTTGCCGATCATCGCGTGAATGGAGTCAGTCACTCGCAGTGATGCGCCGGATATCTGACTGCTTTCCAGTCGATTAGTCTCACGCTGACGGTCTTTTTCTAGTGCATGTAACCGCCGTGAAATAGCTTTCAGCTCTCGCACTTCTGGCGGATCCGGCTCCCAGCGATGTAAGTTGGCAGGCTCACTGGCACCGTACTTTGCCAGCAGTTTTGCATCAGACTTATCGGTCTTGTGCGTCATACCATGAGACTTGGCAAACAGATTTGCCTTTCCGGGGTTGGCTACAAACACCCGATAGCCTTGTTCATGCAGGTGATACACGAGGCCTTCGTGATAAACACCGGTGGCTTCCAGTGTGATATGAACGGACTCTGGGCTCATATCAATCGACTTCGCTAGCCACTGACTGATCAGGTGAAAGTCACTGTTCTTAAACACTTTCGTTTTTACTTTTTTGCCCGTTGCGTCGCGCAACCAGCACAGGTCAATTTTGCTTTTGCTGACATCAATACCAACGTAAGCAACCATCTCGCTCCACTCCCCTTGTACATACAGCATCACTTTCCACTGGAAAGGCGCTTGGATACCATTCAGTTTAAGAGATAAACGAAGTGAGGGGACAATCTACGTTTCAGTCGTCACTGCACTCAGGGCAGGTACGTCCTCACTCACTTCACGGTTATAGTGATAGCTAATCACCTCACCTGGAGAGATACAAGGGCGGGTGTTTACACCCGCATGTTGAACCCGTCGCGAGGAGGGCCGCGCTCATACGGCAACGTCTAGTTGTAACTGGCCCTTCAACCCTGTTGATACGCCTTCACCGCTTTTGCCTTGGCTTGCCCTTTCTGTAACTCCGCTTGCAAATGCCGTTGTTCCGCACCCAAGGCTTTGCGTAGCACGGCGTCTTCTTCCTGCAGTGCTCCTACCTGAGTTTGCAGCCATGTTAATTCCAATTCTCCTAGGACACTCAGTGAGGGCTCACTCAACAACTCCCCCAGAAGCGCGTCACGCTCTTGTAGGGTTCTTTGTGCTTCTTCCAGCATCGGCGGCGTTTCTCCAGTTAACTGGCGCAGCCGTTGCGTAAGCTCCGTGACGCGCTGCCAGCGTTGTTCTAATGCGGTCATGGTCATTAGTTATCTACACCTTCACAACTCTATGGCCTTAACTGTAACGGCTCTCCGAAGATTTGTCTGCCATGCGACGACTAATTTCTGCGTAGGTCTTTAGGTTTTGTCGGTATGGCCGATACTTCGTTATCGCCAACAGCGCCGCATCGAAAAAATTTCCGCTTTCTTGAAAAAAATCCTAAAGAACGGCAAAACCCTGCCGCCAACCCCACTGTGAATAAAGTGCAACGGCGGTTCGGGTGAGTCGTCGGCATGTAACTGAGGAGAGACTCTCATGGCACAGATTATCAATACCAACTTAGCGTCATTGACGGCTCAGCGTAACCTGACCACGTCACAGTCTGCTAACGAAACCGCCTTGCAGCGCCTGTCATCTGGTCTGCGCATTAACAGTGCGAAAGACGATGCAGCCGGCCTGGCCATCTCAACCCGCTTCGAATCTCAAACTAAAGGTTTGGGCGTAGCGATCCGTAACGCCGGCGACGGTATCTCTTTGGCGCA